>JAJZWS010000001.1 GCA_021846565.1 Bacillota bacterium | reverse complement strand
CCTAGGCTACACCTCGCGCTATAGTACCACCCAGCGCTCACTGTGGGGGAAACGTGAATACCTCACGAGCAGGCGCGATCCATGCGGACTATCGTAATCCGGTCGGCGGAACACCCGGACGTCGCGCCATCGAACGTCAGCGCGCGGCCGCTTCCCGGCCCGCGCCGCCTTCCTTGGTTTCGCTAGGTAGCATGACAGCACCCGCCCTCACCAATCGCAAGTGTCGCGGGCTACACTAGCGACGCACAAGAACGCGAGAGCGGTGCAGAGCCGCATACGATGGGAGGCGGGTGCGGTCACGCTATCTAGGCCAAGTCGTGCTCCGCCAGGTACTCTTCGGCGTCCAGGGCGGCGATGCAGCCTGTGCCGGCGGCCGTGACCGCCTGCTGATAAATCCGGTCCGCCACGTCTCCCGCCACGAATACGCCGGGAATCGACGTTTCGCTGGTGCCTGCCTCGGCCAGCAGGTACCCGGCATCGTCGGTGGGCAGCTGGTCCCCCAACCATTCCGTGTTCGGGATGTGCCCGATGGCCAAAAACAGGCCGTCCAGCGGCAACTCTTTGGTCTCGTGGGTCTCCAGGTCTTCCAGCGTCAGCCCACTCACCAGCGAATTTTCGGTGTGGATGGCGGTCACGCGGGTGTTCCACACAAATTCGATCGTTGACTTGGAACGCGCACGGTCGGCCAAGATGCGGCTGGCCCGAAGTTCCTTGCGGCGGTGAATGACGTAAATTTTTTTGGCGTAGCGCGTGAGAAACGTCGCTTCTTCCATGGCGGAATCGCCGCCGCCGACGACCGCCACGACCCGGTCCTTGAAGAAGGCCCCATCGCACGTGGCGCAACTCGAGAGGCCGCGGCCAAACAATTCCGACTCCCCCGGCAGGCCCAACAGGCGGGCGCGGGCGCCCGACGCCACGATGAGGGCATGAGCGCGCACGGGCCCGCCGCGCCCCAGCGTGATGGTGAAGGGGCGCTGGCTCAAGTCCACGCGCACGACATCGTCGGAACGATACTGCGCGCCAAAGCGGGCAGCCTGCTTTTTCATGCGCTCTACGAGGTCCACGCCGAGAATCGGATCTTCAAAGCCGGGGTAGTTCTCCACCTCCGAGGTGAGGGTCAACTGCCCACCGGGCTCCGATCCCTCGATCACCAAGGGAGCCAGTTGGGCCCGTGCCGCGTACACCGCCGCTGAGAGCCCCGAGATCCCCGATCCCACGATGACCAACGACCGGACGCTGTCGGCCGGGTGTTGTTCTGCCATGACTCCACTCCTCTTGCCTCATCTTACGATTCCAGAGCCGCCTCCTCCTTCAGGGGGCGTCCAGTAGAGCCGCCGGGTCCACCGCCGTCCGCCGCGTGTGCCGCCACTGCCGCGCCAGGTCGTCCTGATGTGGAAACGCCTTCTTGCGGGGACACACGTCATACCGAGATCGCATCTCGGTGCAAATGCCCGTCATGACGCACGGCGCCCCCACCCGATAAAAGACTTTGGGCGCCACTTTGCGCGCCGCTCGCAGCCATTCTACCATGAGCGCCCGCACTTCCCACTGGGCGCCGTAGCACTCTCGCTTGGTGGCCCAATCAATTAAAGCCTCCCCGTTCACCGTCATCACCACGTGCGTCAGTTTGCCCTCAGCCGACAGATACCGCGCATCCTCCGCCGGAACGCCGTAGTCGCGCTCCAGCCGGTCCGCGAGGCGCGCCCCGGCCTCGAGATGTTCGATATACAGGGCTAGCGCATCCGGGTTCGCCTGAATCGTTGGGGGCACGACAAAGCTTTTCCAGTGCCGACCGCGCACGTACCGGCCCGATTTGACTGAAAACACCACCCCGGTACGGCGCCGGGTGATTTGCTTTAGGGCCACAATGGAACAGGAATAGGCAAACGTGAACGTCAAGTGCCCCGCCACGGTCCAATGCTTGGACGACACCGTTGTGCGGATGGCCGAGTCTTTCTCCCGGTCGGTCATGGTGGTGCGCAACAGCCCGGGCGCCTTCGGGGAGTAGCAATTGCGAGCGCCCAGCGCCGCCAGGTCGTCCACCGGGACATCGTGCAACGTGGCCAGCGTATCGGCGTCCACCATGCGATTGATGGCGATAAGTTCACACGTAAGCCCTTCGGGAAGTGGCATAGGGACTCCTTTCTTCGTTCAGCCAGCCGGCCCAGGCGGCCGCGAGCCGAGGGAATGAGCCACCCGGTGCGCCGACATCCCCTTAAAACGCCCGGTGGACCCAGCGGCCGGCGACCACGGTGCCCACGACCGCCAACGGCTCGTGGTGGGCCAGCGCCTCCAAGGGATCCCGATCATACACCGTGAAGTCCGCCCAGCGGCCCGGCGCCAGCACCCCGCCCGCCCGCTGGTCGGCCGCCGCCGGCGCACGCGTGTACCCATCCAGCGCCTGCCATGGCGTGATGGCCTCCTGGGCCTCCCACGCCGGCTCGCCGGCGCGCGCCCGCCACACGGCCGCCTGCATGCCCACCACCGGATCCGGCGTTTCGATGGGGGCGTCGGACCCCAGCAGGAGGGGCACCCCGACCGCTGCCAGGGACCCGAGCGGGAAGCTCCACGCGCGTCGGTCTGGCCACGCCTTCTCCATCGCCCACCGATCTTCGAGGAGGTGCACCGGCTGCATGGACGCCACGACCCCTGGAATGCGGGCCATTCGCGCCACGGCGGCGGGATCCATCAGTTGGGCATGCTCGACCCGGTGAGCCACCCCGGACCGCGCGGCTGGAATGCGGGCCAAAGCGTCCAACGCCGCCACCACCGCGGCATCCCCGATCGCGTGCACGGCCACTGCCGCCGCCCCGTCCGCGGCCGCTTCGGCCAACGCTGCGGCGACGCGGTCGCGCGGGATGCGCCACACCCCCTCCCCGCTGCCATCCGCATACGGGGCGCCCACCGCCGCGGTGCGCGTGCCCACAGCCCCGTCCAGAAAACGCTTGGCGCCCACGACCCGAAACCACGGAGACGGCGGGCTGGTCCACCCCGGTCCCTCGTCGGTCAGAAACACCTGTCCGCGAAATGTCTGGCGGCCAGCAAGTTGGGCTTCCAGCGCGCCGCGCGCGTGGTCGGGTTCCATACCGGTGGCCCCGACCAATCCCATCTGCAACAGCCGCTGCACCAGTGCCGGCAACGCCGCTGCGAACGTCTCCGTCGGCATGACCGGAAGGCGGCTGGCCAGCTCATTGGCGGCCGTCTCGCGGACGATGCCCGTGAGCACCCCGCCGCGGCGCTCGTAGCGGCCGCCCGGCGGATCCACCGGCTCCCCGTCGGGCCACAGCCGACCAAACGTGGCCGAACTCGCCACCAACCCATGGTGATCCCGTGCCCATAGCACCACCGGACGGCCCGGCGCCGCCAGATCCAGCCCGGCGCGATCCGGCCATTCGCCTCCCCACCGGTTCTGATTCCAGCCGGCGCCCACCAGCACCTGGTCCGGCGCTAGCTGGGCCGATGCCGCCCGGACCCGCTGATACAGGTCGCGGAGGCTCGTGGCCCCGGTGAGGTCTAGGCGCGACGTCTCTTGCGCCAGCCCCAGCCAGTGCAAGTGGCTGTCCCACAGTCCCGCGCTGGCCACGCGGTCCCCCAGCGATTCGACGTGCACCGCGCTGGCGATGAGCCCCTCGTCCCCGACGGCCACAATGCGACCATCGACGTCCGTGAGCACGGTGGTCGCCGTGACGGTGGGGGCCACCAGCCACGCCGCCGCCGTCCAAGCCTTAAGACCGTTACGCATACGTTGGCCTCCCCCGATTCAGAGGGGCGTCACCAGCATAGCGCCGCCCACCAACACCAGTGCGGACCCGACCAACCCGTAAAACGCGGTGACCTCTCATCCTTCTCCTGGCGTCCACCGCTCCACCAGGCAGACCGCCATCCCCATCAATCCCAGCAACACCAGAATCGTCCCAATCGACAACCGGAGCGACATGCTCCCCAACGGCCCGGGCACCGCGCGCTACCTCTTTCTGGCTGATGTGGGTCGGCGCTCCCTAGAACACCGGACGCTCGCGGTAGCTGCCGAAGACGCTCCGCAGGCTTTCCACGATCTCCCCTTCGCTGGCTCCCACGCGGACGGCCGCAATGATCGGCGGCATCAGGTTATCGGTGCCTGCGGCGGCCGTCCGGAGCGCGTCCAGCGCCCTTGCCACCGGGGCCGGGGCCCGGCGCTGGCGCGCCTGCTCCAGCATCGCCTTCTGCTCGGCCTCCACCCCCGGGTTGATCTGCAAAATCGGCATCGGCACGGTCTCCTCGTCGACAAACACGTTCACGCCCACCTGAAACGCCTCGCGACGCTCCAATTCCTGCTGGTAGCGAAAGGCCGCCTCGGCGATTTCACGCTGGAAGAAACCGTTCTCGATGCCCGCCAGCACGCCGCCCATCGCGTCGATCTCCTGGAAGTACACTTCGGCCTCGGCCTCCAGCCGATCGGTGAGCGCTTCCACGAAATAGCTGCCCCCCAATGGGTCCGCGGTGTTGGTCACCCCGGTTTCGTACGCGAGGATCTGCTGCGTGCGCAAGGCAATGGTCACCGCCTTCTCGGTGGGCAGCGACAGCACCTCGTCCATCGAGTTGGTGTGCAGGGACTGCGTGCCGCCGAGCACCCCCGCCAGCGCCTCGATGGCCGTGCGCACGATGTTGTTCTCCGGCTGCTGCGCCGTAAGTGAACACCCCGCGGTCTGCGTGTGGAATCTGAGCGTCCACGACCGGGGATTCTTGGCGCCGTAGCGCTCGCGCAGGTGGCGCGCCCATATGCGGCGCGCCGCCCGAAACTTGGCGATCTCTTCGAAGAAGTCAATGTGCGAGTTGAAAAAGAACGACAAGCGGGGCGCAAACGCATCCACGTCCAATCCCGCGGCGATGCCCGCCTCGACGTACGCGAACCCGTCCGCCAACGTAAAGGCCAGTTCCTGCGCAGCCGTGGATCCGGCCTCGCGAATGTGATAGCCACTGACCGAGATGGAATTCCAGAGCGGAGTCTCCCGGGTCGCAAACACCAGCATGTCAGCAATGAGGCGCATGGAGGGTTCCGGTGGGAAGATCCATTCCTTCTGGGCGATGTACTCCTTTAGGATGTCCGCCTGCAGCGTGCCACGCACGGCGGACCAGGGCACCCCCTGCCGCTCGGCCGTCACCAGGTACATGGCCCAAATGATGGGCGCCGGCCCATTGATGGTCATCGACGTGGAAACCTGATCCAAGGGAATCCCCTGAAAGAGGCGCTCCATGTCGCCCACGTGGTCCACCGCCACCCCCTCGCGGCCCACTTCGCCCAAACTTTTGGGATGGTCGGAGTCGTATCCCATGAGGGTGGGCATGTCAAACGCCACCGACAGACCGGTCTGCCCCTGCTTCAGCAGGTAGTGAAAGCGTTCGTTGGTTTCTTTGGGGGTGCCAAACCCGGCAAACTGCCGCATGGTCCACAGCCGCCCGCGATACATGGTGGGGTGAATGCCACGCGTATACGGGTACTGCCCGGGATCGCTCAGTTCGCGGTCGTAGTCCCGGCCGATGGCGCTGTCGGGACCATACACGGGGTCAATGGGCGTTCCGGAAATGGTGCGGCGCTCCACCGCCTCGGTGGCGGTGGCCGCCGGCTTCACCTTCATCTGTGCCACGGGGCACCCCTTTCGGCTGCTGAACGCGTCTCATCTAGCTCAGTGATAACAAATTCGGGATCCCGGGGTCAAGCGAGGACGGCCCGCGCGGCGCCGGCTCAGAAGACCGGAGGCATGCCGGGCTGCCAGCGAAACACCGCCGGGGGATACCCAAGCTCAGGGACGTCCTCCGGTGCCACCCAGGCAAAACCCGCACACTCGCCGTCGAGCGCTTGGAGCTCCCCGCCGACCCTGTCGCACCACCAAAGCGTCGACGTATATTCCACACGGTCACCGTTCGGGTAGACGACCGGGTACGGCCCGATGACGGCCACCACGTGGCGCGGCACCACCTCGAGCCCGGTTTCCTCCCGTACCTCACGGCGCACGGCGTCGAGCGGCCCCTCCCCCGGGTCGATGGCTCCCCCGGGCAGCATCCACCCGCCGCTGTCGCTCCGCATCTCCAACAAGACGCGGCCGTCGGCGTCGTGAATGAGCGCACCGACGCTGGGCACCAGGAGCAGATCGTGCCCCACCCGGTCGCGAAGTCCCTGGAGATAGGCGGATATGCCCACGTGTGTCCCCCCTCTTCCCAGGGATGTTACCGCGTGCGCGGCGGGGCCGTCACTGAGCGGCATCACCGTCCCAAATCTAGTCCAACCGAAGGATGCGTCTCGCCGGGCCGGCGGATCCCCAGATCGGGAGTCGGGAGCCACCGGGGGCGCGCTTACCGCAACATGGGTAGCGCCAACCCGCAACGGCATCTCGTCGGTTTGCGGGGTGGCACGCCCGCACGCTGGAGCAGCCGGCGCAGGTCGCTAACCGCCACGGCCTTCAGTCCAACGCGTGGCCCCAGACGGGTCGGCGTGGCGCACGGCCCACCGGCGGTCCCGCCGGACCAGCATGAACGGCTGCGCTGCCCAGTCACCACCGTTGACACGCGTGGGAACTGTCGTGCGGCTGATCGGGCATGCCTCGCAAGCCAGACATCTGTCTAAACCGCCCAACCGCCCAACCGCCCAACCGCCCAACCGCCCAACCGCCCAACCGCCCAACCGCCCAACCGCCCAACCGCCAAACCATGGATGAATGGATGAATGGATGAATGGATGATGGACGACCCCTCGCGGGAGAACCGCAGCCAGATGCTTCGCATTCCCGCTGATGTATGAGACCACGCATGGCGGCTGCCAATCGGTCCGCCAATCATCCGACGGTGCGCGGTGTCATGCTTTCCGCCATGTGCAGTGCGGTCCGGACGTCCGGTTGGCTGCCCACGCTGAAGCTGCTGACTTGATAGACGGCCGCCTGCCGCATCCAGGTCACGGTGGTCCGAACCCCGAGCGGTCCTCCACCGGCATCCGCAGGCCGGAGGGTCACGACAACACTCCCCACCGTGACGGGATCCGGCCATGAGTGGCCTGCCAGATAGACCGCCACCTTGGCCGCCGTCGTGGTGGCCACGGCCGCGCTGACCTGACTCACCACGGCCGCATCCCATCCCGCTTCGCTCCACACCACCACCTGGGCGAGGTTCGACGAGGCCGCGTATGCCTCGGCGGTAACGGTGGGCGTCAGCGAAACGGCATGACCAGGTTGGTTGTCCCAGGTCCATGGCTGATAGTGGTCGATCGCGGCGTAGGCATTTTGCCCAGCCGATGGGGACGGTTCCGCATAGCCCGCAAACGCCGCCAGTTCATGACCTGTCTGGAGAATCGCTTGGGTTGAGCTGTTGACCGGAAGAGGAGTGGGCGTCTGATACAGGTCCACGCTGTACAGCGCGCCGGTCGCAGACACCGGATAAAACGACGTGCGCACCGCGAGATACGAACCAGACGCAGGGCTAGGCACCCACGTGGGAGCCTCGGCTCCCTTGGGGAACGACCCCCGAAAGTTCGGCAGGTCGCTGAGCGCCCCCATAGCCGACTGAACCACGGCTGGCCACGCACCCGCCCGGGAGCTCGGCGCCGCTGTGTGGCGGTGGTTGACAGGGGGGGTGGGCCTTGACCGAACAGCCCGAGTCGCTTGGTGGTGCGGTGCGTGAGCGGCTCCCTGGCTTGACGGACCCGTAAAAGCGGGGGCCGCGCCACATCCAGCAAGCAGCAACAGACTTCCCAGCGTTCCCGCAAGCGTTGCAGTCCTCATGCCACCCGTCCTCCCCATCCATTCAATCCAAGCCTCCACGGGGAACGCGAGGGGAGCCCTCCGGGTTACAAGGAGACGTACGGGGCCTGACGAGAGACCTCTGGACTCGCTAGCCATAGCCCGTCACCTCAACGGGGGCAACAATCCGGGCGGATCGGCACTCCAGACCTCACGGCACCAACCGCTTCCATGGCCCCGGTCGTACAGGCCCCGATCGGCCTCATCCGTTATACGCCAGGCCCACGGCTTGACGGACGGGCGCCCGTGGGCGGCGGGCAGACACCTCCTTCGGCGCGGCAGCACACGACGACGGCATGACGCGCGGTTGGCCGCAGGGACCCGCGCCCGGTTCGATGGCTCCACCGGGCAGCATCCCCCGCCGTGGTCGCTCTGCAACCCCCGCCACCGGCGACCGGCGGCGTCGTGGATGAGGCCACCGACGCTTGGCATCAGGAGCAGGTCATGCCTCCCGGTTGCGCGGATCCCCGAAGAAAGGCGGCTGTCGGCCTGTTGACCCCTGTTCGTCGGCGCCGGCCGGGCCCCGCTCGAACTTGCTACACTAGACCGAGACCGTAAACTTGTCGTCCCTAGTCTAGCGCCAGGCGAAGGAGGCGCGGCCGTTGCCTCGGAGCCACCCTATGCGCCCGTGGTGCGCCACCTGCGGCCCTTGTCCGGTTTGTCGGCCGTCGAGTGGGGCCGTCGCCTGGGTGTGCCCGCACACTACATTGGCTACTTGGAAAACGGCTCTCGCTGGCCCCGGCCACCCCAGATGTGCATCATCGCGGGCATCCTTGGGTGGGACCCGTTTGAGCTGGCGCTCTTGGCGGACGTGGAGATCCCGTACCCCGACTGGCCCTCGCCGCAGTACCTGGACGGCTGGCACGCGTTGGCGCACGAGTGGGTGGAGATTGCCGATGCCATCGCGCGCTTCTCCTCGCCTGTCAGCTGGCGGAGAAGCCCGATTGGCAAGCGGCGCCGGATGCCGACCTCCCCGCTGCCGTCAACACCTTTGGCCGTACCGCCTGCTATGGATGGCTGCGCCAGCGCTGGACGCCCTACGCGCCGCATCCGCTGCGGCTCGCGCCCGCCCGCACCGCCGACGACGTCCGGGCCGCGGTCGAGGCCGGAGCCGGCGCGGGCCCCGCCGTGGTGGACCCGCGGTTCCTTTCCGGCCTGTCGCCCCAGGACCGGGCCGCAGTTGAAGCGGTGGCGGAAAGCCGCAAGCGCCAGCACCCCCACGACCCCTGAGCCGCCGGGTCTCATCCGGCGGGGGAATGCACGCGGAGGGCTTTCAAGTAGCCCTGGCATGCGTCCACGGCCACTTCTTGAGAAACCGGCACCCCGGAGACGCTGAAGATGGTGTAGACCCCCGACTCGACCCCCTGGTAGCTGACCACCGCCACCCGCCGTCCCAGCCGGCCCACGGTGTGATGGGTCACCCGATACCGCTGTCCGAGCACCGTGAGCTCAAACACGTAGTACCAGCGACCCGGTGGCGGCGCCGATGCTGGACCACCACAACCGGCGACCGCGGCCAAGGGCAAGCCCGCCACCAAGCCACGTGCGACACGGTGGCCGCAAGACAAGCCGTTCCCCCCGCTCCGGCGTCCCACCGTCAAGGGATCAGCGGGAGTGGCCGGCGCCGTCCGCCCAAATCCGGTGGATGCGGTGATAGAGCGACAGCCGCTCCTCAACCAGCGTGAGCGCCAATCGATTGGTGGCCACCTGCCGCTCGTCCGACTCCCGATACAGCGTGAGCAAAAATTCAAAGATCCCTTCGACGCGATGCTCCGCCCGCTCCGCCCGGTATCCCTGGCGCTCGTCGGCCATCTGCAGCAGGCCGCCCGCGTTGGCAATGAAGTCGGGAGCGTAGAGAATACCCCGGGCCCGGAGCAAATCGCCCATGGCTTCCTCACTCAGCTGGTTGTTGGCCGACCCGGCGATGATGCGGCACTGAAACCGCCCGACGGTCTCCGGGGTCACCACATTTCCCAGGGCGCACGGAGAAAAGACGTCGCAGGGGGTCTCCCCCACGGACCAGGGGTCCACCGGCTCGACGCCATACTGGGCCGTGACGGTCCCCACGGTCTGAGGGTCGATGTCGGCTACCAGCACCTCGGCCCCCGCCTCCACCAGGCGCCGCACCACGTGACGCCCCACCTTGCCCAAGCCCTGCACCACCACGCGGCGTCTGGCCGGATTGGAATCGCCAAACGCATGCTGGAGGCCGGCCCGAATAGCCTGCACGACCCCGAGCGCGGTGAGGTCCCCGCTGTCGCCGGATCCTCCGTATCCCGGGGGCAGTCCCACCAGATAGTCCGTCTCGCGCGAGGCATAGACAAAGTCGTCCCCGTCGGTGCCCACGTCCTCACCCGTGACGAATCGCCCGCCCAGCGTCTCCAAAAACCGTCCCAGCGCGCGGAACATCCCTTCGTTCTTATCGCTGGCCGGATTGCCGATAATCACGGCCTTGCCTCCCCCGTAGTCGAGGCCGGCTGCCGCCGACTTGTAGGTCATGCCCTGCGACAGGCGCAAGGCATCCAGCACCGCCTCGTCTTCGGTGTCGTAGGCACGCATGCGGCAGCCGCCCAAGGCCGGCCCGAGCGTGGTGTTGTGAATGGCAATGATCGCCTTCAAGCCGGTGGCCTCGTCGAAGTTGAAAATCAACTGCTCGTGTCCGTGCTGCCGCATGGCCTCAAAAATCTCCATAAATGCCGTCCCCGCTGCCGGGGATCACCTCCCGCCCGAGTCTTGGCGCCATTATAACTCCGCGTCGCTATCGGTCCGGCGCCGCATGCCGCCCCACGGCCACCGGTCGGGTGCGACCGACCCCCGCAGGCGGAGGCGGACCATCCGACCACCCGCCGCCGCAGCACCATCACGGGAGTGCGCTGCGCGCCTTGGCCCATGGGATTATCGCGCAGCAACTCCTGCACCGCCCGCCCGTCCACCCCGGCGGACACCGCCAGCACCTCACTCCCCAGGTCGTTGACGTCTACCACCGCAACCCCGGCGCCAAGCCGCCGCGCCATGGCCGTGCAAAACTCGCCCGCACGGCAGGGGGCCAGCACAATGTACCGGTCGTAGGGTGCAATCGTCGTGGGACCGGGCCCATCAATGGCCGCCACCCGGCGCCCCGCCACCCGATAGAATCCGCCCCGACGTCCCAACAGCCGCCCCGCGGCCCCCACGGCCGCCGCCAGGAGAATCCGCGGCCAGCCCGCCTCGCGGATGGCCATCTCCATCGTCTCGGGGCGGCGTAGGCCCAAGCCATGCCCCAGCTGACTCACCCGGCTCGCGAGCCATCGGGCCAGCCACCCCGGTGTGACCGCCCGCAACAGGACGGCCCGGCCTTCCGCAATGGCAACAATCTTCTCGCCGACGGCCACCACGTCGCGGGCGCCCACCCGTCCGGCCAGGTACGGGGCCAGCGTCTGCGCCAGACGCTCCCCCGGGCGGACGAGATGCGTCACGACCGCGTACCGCTCGTACCGCTCGGCCGCCACCGTCCGGCCTGGCTTTTTGATCCACTGTCCGTCGGCCGCTGCCACGCGCATCCCTCCCGGACTCGCCAGGCTATTCACCCGGCGGCCGAGAGGTCCCGCTACGCGCCGAAGTCGGACAGCACGGCATGGATGTCACGCGTGGCCGCCAGCGCCTCGGCCTTGGGTCGCTGCCAGACGTTGCGCCCGAAAATCAGCCCCGTGGCGCCCGCCTCCATGCACGCGCGCGCCTTCTCCAGCATCGCTTCGTGGCTGCCCCGCTCGCCGCCGGCAAAAATCACCAGGGCGCGGCCGGCCGAACCGACCACCTGTGCCAGCGCCTCCTGTTCGGTCCAGGGCCGCTGGTACGCTTTGGGCGCCTGCGCCAACTTCTCGGGACCGATGCTGGGGACGTTCAGTTTGATGACGTCCGCCCCGACCTCCAGGGCCACGCGGCTCGCGTAGTCAATGGCGTACACCGTATCCTTGCCGCCGCGGGCGTCGACCGCCTCGCCGCGCGGGTAGGACCACACCACCACCGGCAGGCCGAATCGCTCGGCATCTTGGCGCACGCGCGCCATCTGTTGGAAGTCTCGGTCCTGCAGGGGTGAGCCCACGTACAGCGTGTACCCCACCGCATCGGCGCCTAGGCGCACCGCGTCCTCCACACTCGCCAGCAGGGGCGACAGCGGTTGACGGTCGCTGGGAATCTCGGTCTTGCCATTCAACTTAAGGATCAGGGGCACCTGGCCCGCGTAGCGGGGGTAGTACTTGGCCGCGAGACCAATCTGGCACGCAATGGCCGAGAAGCGGCCTTCGACGGCCAGGCGAAACTGAAACTCTGGGTCGGCGCTGTCGGGTGCCTCCAGAAAATCACGCGGGCCGTGCTCCAGCCCCTGGTCAATGGGCAGCACCATCAAGGTGCCGTTGGCGGGTCCCGACTGATACAGCAGACGGTAGAGACGCGTCTTCTTGCCGGGAGCGATATCCAGGTGGGCCCATGGGGTCCGCTTGGTGTTCGTGGTCGCCACAATCTCTCTCCTCTCGTGCTGCCGCTCACCGCGGCCGTTGGGTCAAGTCTAGCACGCCGCAGGGGCCGTGGGTCCCCGCTCGCGTGCTATGCTGACCGCACCGCGCGGCCCGGCTCGGGGACACCCGGAGCCGCTGGACGTGCCGCGTCGCGCGGCCCAACATAGAACCACACAACCCGGATAGGGGGCTCTAGACTCATGCACCTTCGTTACGCAGTGTCGATTCCCGACCCGGCGACGCACCTGTTTCACGTCAGTCTCACGTGCGACCCGGTACCCCCGGGCGAGTGGTCCTGGCAGCTTCCGAGCTGGACGCCGGGCTCGTATCTGATTCGCGAGTACGCCCGCCAGGTGGATGACGTGGCCGCAACCGACGGAGCGGGAAACGCGCTCGCCGTCAGCAAGTCGGACAAGCTCACCTGGCGCGTGACTGTGCCGACCGGGGGAGCGGTGGTTTTGCATTACACGGTCTACGCCCACGAGCTCACGGTGCGCACCAGCCACCTGGACACGCAGCAGGGCCTGCTGAACGGGACCAGCGTGTTCATGTACGCGGTCGGGCACCAGCACGAGCCCGGGACAGTCCACCTCACGCTGCCCGACGGCTGGCGGGCCTATACGGGGTTGGCCCCGGCACCCGAGGCGGCGTCTCTGTCTGCGCCGCTGTTCCAGTTCGCGGACTACGACGAGCTGGTGGACTGCCCCATCCTGCTGGGGACCCCCGCCGTTGAGCCGTTTGACGTGGACGGGGTGCCCCACGAGGTGGTGGTGACAGGCCCGAGTCTATGGGATTGGCCGCAGTTGACGGCCGACCTGGCTCGCCTCATCCCGCACGCGGCGGCCGTGTTCGGCGGACTGCCGTATGAGCGCTACCTGTTCCTCCTGATGCAGACGGACCGGGGAGGCGGGGGGCTGGAGCACAAAAACTCTGCGGTCATGATGCTGCCCCGCTTCCTGCCCGCAGCCGAACGGCGCCAACGCGTGCTGCGTCTCTTCGCCCACGAGTATTTTCACGCGTGGAACGTCAAGCGCCTGCATCCCTCGGTGCTGGGCCCGTTTGACTACACGCAAGAGGCTTACACGGAGAACCTCTGGCTGGCCGAAGGCGGAACCGACTACTATGCGTCCCTGCTGCCAGCGCGGGCCGGCTTGACGCCCGCGCTAGATCTGTTGCAGCACTTGGGACGCCAGCTGCACCAGGACCGGTGGCGCCCCGGGCGGCTGCACCAGTCGCTGGCGGAGGCGTCCCGGGACGCGTGGATCAAGCTGTATCGGGCGGACGCGCATTCGCCCAACGCGACGGTGTCGTACTACGCGCGCGGCGCACTGGCAAGCTGGCTCTTGGACCTCACGCTGCGGGACGCCACCGGCGGCCGCGCCTCCCTGGACAGCCTGCTGCGCCTGCTGTGGCAGCGTTACCCGCACGGCTACCCCGAAGACGCGCCCGAGACGCTCGCGGTGGAGATCGGCGGTCCCACGCTGACGACGTTCTTCCGCAATCACGTGCAGCGGCCCGGGGACCTGGGACTGACAGTGCTGGCCACCGTGGGCCTCCAGTACGAAGAGCCCGCCCCGGCCGCCGACGCCGCACCGTTCACCGGCCTCACCACCGCCACGCAGGACGGACGCCTGGTCGTCACCCGGGTGGAAGCGGCGAGCCCCGCAGAGCGCGCCGGCCTGGCCCCGGGAGACGAACTGGTGGGGTGGGATCGGTTTCGCGTAGATCCGGCACACTTCGGGGATCAGGTGGCGGCATGGCAACCCGGCGACACGGTCCCGGTTCACCTGGCGCGGCGAGGTGTGCTGGAGCGCACCACCCTGGAGCTCGCGCCCCCGCGCCCGGACAGCGGACGCCTCACGCCGGATAAAAACGCCAACGACACGACCCAGCGGCGGTTTCAGGACTGGTGCGGCCAGCCGTGGCCCTTTCCGCCGGCGCCCGCCCTCTCCGCTACCTGAGGCTGGCGGCCGCGTGGTACACGGCGGTGGCCACCTCGCCAAACCCCGTGGCAATCAGCTTGACCTTGCCGGGATACGTGGCGATGTCGCCCGCCGCGTACACTCCCGGCAGGTTGCTTTCCCCGGTTGACGTTACGGGGACTTCGCCTCCTTGGAGCGCGAGGCCCAGGTGCGCCAGCGGGCCTAAATCGCTCACCAGGCCAATGGCCACGATGATGTCGTCACTCGGAACCCAGTGGTCGGCGCCGGTGTTCACGTCGCGCAGGTGGGCCGCTGCCACACGGTCGTCCTCCATCCGGACCCCGACCAGTTCCTGGTGCCAATACAGGTCGAACGCCCCCGGCCGCAGAATCTGCCGCCGAGACTCGGGATGGCACTGCAGATCCCCACGCCGGTGCACAACCGCCACCCGCTCCGCGCGATCCCTTACGTTCAGCGCCCAGTCGGCCGCGGAGTTGCCCCCACCCACCACCAGCACCCGCCGCCCCTCAAAGTTTTTGAGGGGTCCCACGATGTAGTGCACCCCGTGGCCCTCGGCCGCGTCCAACGCCGGCACCGGCAGCCGGCGGGGGGAAAATTGGCCGATGCCCGCCGTCACCACCACCCGCCGCGTCGCGTAGCGCCCGCGCGGCGTCTCCACCCACCAGCCATCCCCGCTGACGTTCCGGACCAGGCCGGTCAGTTCCTCGCCCAGATGATAGTCATGACCGAAGGCATCCGCCTGGCGGCTCAACCGCTCCACCAGCTGCGCAGCCGTCACGCGGGGAAATCCCGCGACGTCATAAATCTGTTTCTCGGGGTACAGGGCCGCCAGCTGCCCCCCCTCCACGGGCAGGCGATCAAAGATGCGGGCCGTGAGCCCATGGAGTCCCGCCGAATACATGCCGTACAGGCCCACCGGGCCCGCACCGACCATGGTGATGTCCACCACATCGTCCGCCATCGCCGTATACATCCCTCGTCCCTTGGGCCCCTCCCCATTGCCGCCGGACACCCGGCGCCATTGGGATCCAGTCTACCGAGCTCCCCAGCCACGGTCAAAGCGCTGCCCGCACCGCCCGTTGGTCGGACGCGGGCACCTCTGTTAAGCTTCCGCCAGGGGAGCGCAGCTCCCCGACCACCGGGACCCTCGAGAGGAGGCTGGCGATGAGCACCGATGCGACGGGATGTCCGCTGCCCGACCGCGAGGCCGCGTGGACGCTCCTGACCCGCTACACAGAAAATCCCGCACTGCGGGCTCACGGACTGGCGGTGGAGGCGGTGATGTGCGCCTTGGCGGCGCGGCATGGGGAAGATCCGGCTTTGTACGGGCTGGTTGGACTGCTGCATGACTTTGACTATGAACGGTATCCCGACGTGGGAATGCACACCATTGAAGGAGCTCGCATACTCGCAGCCGCCGGCTTCCCCCCGGTGGTGATTGAGGCCATCCAATCCCACGTCACGGAAAACGGTCTCTTGCGCGACACACTGCTGAAGAAGTCGATCTACGCGGCTGACGAGCTGACCGGGTTGGTGGTGGCCGTGGCGCTCGTGAAGGGCCGTGACCTGTCCCAGGTGACCACGACCTCGGTCATGAAGAAGGTGAAGGACAAAAGCTTTGCGCGCGGCGTGAACCGGGAAGACGTGTATGCCGGGGCGCACGGCCTGGCCCTGGAGGTGTCGGAGCTGGTGGAGGTGATCCTCGGGGCGCTTGCTCCCATCGCGGATCGCTTGGGCTTGGCCGCCCGTTAGAGCGGTCGCCGGTGGGCAAAGCCCTCGTCCCGCCGGTGATAGTAGGCGACTCGCGGCTCCCCGAGTCGCCAGCACAGGTACACGGGCTCGCCCGCGACGTGAGCGGGGAAGTCCACCAGCCCGAAATCCACGTCCGTCAGGCGGCAGCCGAGACCGTTCAGTTCAGCCAAGACCGCCTTGGCTTCGTCCACACGCGCCTTGAAATCTCCCCGCGCCACCTGGAAGTCCGCCTCCATCACGAGACGCCCGTCCGGCCCCACGCCCACCGCCCGGATAGATCCCATTTCCTCGTAGCGGCGCCGGGCCTCCGTCTGCAGATGCTGCAGGTGGGTCAGCATCGTGGCCAGGCGCGGCAACAGCGCATCGGCCTCGGCGGGCGTGAATGGCGCGGGTTCGGCTGCATTTTGGCCCCCCATGCTCAAAATACCGCCGGCACGTCGCCGCGCCCTCGCTCGTGGTTGACCACCCGGGCCAACGTGAACAACAGATCCGACAGCCGGTTCAGATAGCGTACGTGCACCGCGGGACCGGGCTCGAGGCGATACAGCGCAACGACGCGCCGCTCCGCCCGCCGCACGACGGTCCGCGCCACGTGCAAGGCGGCCGCCGGGGGCGCACCGGCCGGCAGCACGAACTGCTTTAAGGCCGGCAACTGGGCTTCATACTCGTCAATGGCCTGCTCCAACGCCACCACGTCCGCATCCTCCAGATGATGCTGGCGGTGCGGATTTTCCGTGGCCAAGTCCGACCCGAGGCCAAAAAGGCGGTGCTGAATCGTCTCCAGGAGCCTGTCCAACGGTCCGCCGTCCAACTGGGACCGCACCAGCCCCAACACCGCGTTCGCTTCATCGACCGTGCCATACGCCTCCACCCGGGCGCTGTCTTTGGCAATGCGCTTCTCGCCCGCCACCCCCCAGAGGCTCGTGTCCCCCTGGTCACCGGTGCGCGTGTAAATTTTCATCGTAACGCTCCTCTCGCGGTCGGTGGACACGCGCCCTCACCTCAGTTTATCGCTTTCCGGCCCGACGCTGACGGGCCCGTTTCGTGGGCGCAGGTTCACCTGCCGCGTGTCGGCAACAGACCCCATGGGGTCCTGCGCGTTTCGACTGGCGCTGGTGCCCCCGGGGCTTCCGCTGTCCGGCGGCGGGCTGTACACCCCATACGCCCACGCGAAGCGGCAAGGGTGCGGCCGCTGCGGTGCAAGGCTTCGCGCTCCAGTGCCAGGAATCTTGGATGGCCTCTCAGTCGGGCGGCGGTGGATCCCAACGCCTTGTCCCTCGACGGCCCCGGGGCGGGGGCTAAAAGGGTCGCCGAGCCCAGGATAGGTGGCACCCGCTGCCCCCCCACCCTTGGCGGTGGCCTGGCCCATCTGTTGCGGAGGACGCCCGGCTGCCGCGTCACCGCTTGGGTGGGTCGCGCCGTCCACCACCACTTGTGGCGCACGGTGGTCGCCGCCGACCCTGACGCGCTCAGGATCCCGGTGGCCGCGCCGCTGGCGCGGGGGCTGCCGAGTACAGGGCCCCGGCGCTGCACGGCGGCGGGCTCCTCCTGATCACGATCCGCGCTCGGCCGTCCCCCGTGTCTGCGGGCTGATCGCCAGGATTTTCTTGGCCCAGCGGCGCCCACGGTGTACAACAGCATCATGAGCAGGGTGAACGACCGCCAGGGAATCGGGGCATCGGGCGCCCGGAGCCCGGTCAACCCGTCATGATGCGCGTGGGCACGTGTGCCTTCACCGACCACCAGGGGCTTTATCCCAAAGGCCTCAAGCCCGCCGAGCGGCTCAAGTATTACGCGCGGCAGTTCAACCTGGTGGAGGTGGACGCACCTTTCTACGGTCCGCTGTCGCCCTCGCAGGCCGACCGGTGGCTGGCCGCCGTGTCGGAAGACTTCCGGTTCGACCTGAAGGCGCCGGGCAGCACGACGGGCCATCGTGCAGCCAATTTCGCCGAAGAGGGGCAGTTCATAGCCCTGGCCGAACGGATCGGGGACGCGGGGCGGCTGGGAGCCGTCCTCCTGCAGTGGCCCCCGTGGCACCGGCGCACTACGGCCAACGAAGCCAAGACGGCCGCCGCGGTCGCTCGGCTGGCTCCCCTCGCCACTGCGGTGGAGTTCCGCCACGTGAGCTGGTACGAAGATGGCGCCGCCCTGACGGCGTGGCTCAAAGCCCTGGGCGCGACCGAAGTCGTCGTGGACGCGCCGGTGGGGCCCGAGACGGCGCCGCCGTGGCAACCGGCCGTGGCCCGATCAGACCTGGCCTATGTACGGTTTCACGGCCGCAATGCCCAGACATGGTCGGCGCCGGGACTGGCCAGCAGTCAGGAGCGCTTCCGCTATTGGTATGCGCCCGACGAGCTCGCGGCCCGGGTTCCGGATTTGAGACGACTCGCTCAGCAGGCATCGGAGGTACACGTGCTGATGAACAACAACTACGGGAGCTACGCCGTGGACGGCGCCCGCTGGCTTAGGGACCACCTGGCGCCACGGCCGGGCACCCAGACCCAGTTTGACTGGTAGGGCGCCGCTACCAGTACCGCTCCTCCCGCCAGGGATCGCCGCGCATGTGGTATCCACGATCCTCCCAGAAGCCCGGACGGTCCGCAGTGATGAGCTCGAGGCCCGACACCCACTTGGCGCTTTTCCAAAAGTACCGGTGGGGCACCACCAGCCGCATCGGGCCGCCATGCACAGGCTCCAGCGGCGCGCCGCCAAACCGATACGCAAACATGCTGGTGGGCGCCAGAAAATCGTCGACGGTCAGATTGGTCGTAAAGTCCGGGTGGGCGTGCACGAGGACGTGGGTCACTCCGTTCTGAGGTGTAATGCGCTCCCAGACCGCACGCGTGGGGATGCCTTCCCAGTCGGTGTCCAGCTTGCTCCAGCCGGTCACGCAGTGAATATCGGCGTTGAGCGTTTGGCAGGGCAGCCCCAGCATGTCTTCCCAGGTGAGTTCCAGCGGCGTCTCCACCTGGCCAAACACACGAAAGCGCCAGGTTGCCAGCGGCACGTCCGGCATCGTGCCAGCATGCAGCACCGGAAACAGCTTGGTCACGGTTTGCCCCGGTGGAATGCGCTCGGCATGGGGACCCGGGTTCGCGTTGGATGCGGTCGACGGGGCCACCTCCCTTGAAAAGCTCCGTCTATTGTACCGAAAGCGGCGCCGTGTGCAGCACCAGCATCACCAGAACCGCCGCCCCGCCCCCCACCAGTGCGGCGCCCGCCAATCGACGCGCGCCGTCTGCCTCGTGAAACCAGAGCACACCCCACGCGCCCGTGAGCACCCCGGCCGCGCCCGACAGCGCCTCGATGAGATACGGAGGCCAGTGGCGCAATAGGGCCACCAATGTCAGGTAGGCGGCCCCATTCGAAAGCCCCGCCACGGCACACCAGCCCGGCTGCTGCATGAGACGCTGCCACACCAGCCGCCCGCCGCCGGCCGCCCATACCAGCCCCGCCAACAACAGGGTCACCACCGTGTAGACGGTGGCCGCGTAGGCCAGCACCGGCCCCGTGGGCGCAGCGGCGTCCAGTTGGCGTCCCAGCGCCAGAACCATGTCGCTCGCGAGCATCAAGCCAATGGGGCCCAGGTGCCGGACGTCCCCGCGGCCCGCCGACAGGATGGCGCCCAGCACCATGACCGCGACTCCCGCAAGCGCGGCCACACCCCCCGCCGGGTGCATGAGCCACAGCAACAGCGCCGTGGCTGCGGGCCACGGCGCCACCACCGACAGCGGTCCCAGCGCCAGTGCCCACGCGTACAGCAAAAAACTGACCGCATACACCAAACCGGGCAACAGCGCGGCCATCCGCCAGGTAGGCGGCCCCATCATCAGCGACGCCGCCCAGAGCGCCAGCGCGCCGCCGCCGTAGGCCACCAGGGCCCCGGCAGGCGGATGGGTGGCGGTGCCTACCCGGTTCAGACTGACCCGCTCGCCCGTGAGGGCAGTCAGGCGCAGACCCATCAGCATCCAAACGACCAGCACAGTGCCGACGACGGATCACCTCCGTCCCCGGCGCCGCCTCGTCAGCAGCGGGCCCCTTCGGGCGGCCCGCCGACGAGCGCGGCCGTCTGCGCCCCCGACCCGGGGCCGGTGATCACGATACGCGGGCTGGCGCGATAAATGTCTACGCCCAAATCCCGGGTCACGGGACCTAGGGGGGTTTCCTCGACGACCCACGTGCGGACTTTGACGCCGGACTGCCCCGGCGCCAGGACGCGGGTGGTGCCCCGCGGCAACATGGGGTCCACCCGCTCGATGGTGCGAAACGGATACGTGGCCAGTACCTGATGGTGCACCGTGATGCGGGGTCCGGGCACCGTGCCCCAGAGGCTCAGCCGGTACCGCCGCGCCGAGGCGCTGGCCCGAATCACGACGGCGCCGGGCGTATTGTTCTGAAAGCGAAAGTTCAGGAAGTCGCCGGCCACGGTGGCATCCTCGCCGGGCGGCAGGTATGGTACCGTGAGCCCGTGCTGGTGGCGCTCCAGCACCTTCATGCCGCTGCGGAGGACAGCAGCGTACAGGGTGGACGCTCCTTGGCAGACGCCCCCGCCCACCGATGGGACGATGCGGTCGCCATAAAAGGCCCGGCCCCAGCCGTACCCGTTTTCCGCTGTGTACGGACCGACGCGGGCGTAGTACGAAAACACCTGGCCGGGGCGAACCTGCACGCCATTCAACCGGCTGGCGGTGATCTCGATATTGACCGCCTGCGTGGCGGATGCGTGAGCATAACTGGTGGTGACCGCCGCCCATTCATACGCAGTCGACACCGCCCCGCTCGCGGTGAGGGCCAACGGCCCTGACGGGGCCGACGGCCCCGACCCCACGAGGCCAGCGGCCACGAGGCCCGCCACGGCCGCCAACACGTGCATGGCTGGCCTCCCCCCTCTGGTTGGCCAGTACGACCGGCCTGCCCAGCACAAAGGCGGGCCTGGGCCCGCCTGGCTGGGGATTAGGACTTCAGCTGCTCTTCCGCGAACTTGACGGCTTCACGAACCAGGTTGCCGCACTGGCGGGCGGACACGCCGCCCCAGCCTTCACGCTGCACCACGTCGGACACGCCCAGGCGCTTGGACAACTGCTGCTTTGCGCTGTCGGACAGGATTTTGCCCATCTGACCACCTCCCCACGCTAGCGTGGTCGATGAGCGAGTCCAGCATACACCGCCCCATACGCGCGCTGGAGCCACAGCACCCGCGTCACAAACTCGCGTGTCTCCGAATAGGGAATCGCAGCCGGCGGGGACTTGGCTGTTAACACCCCCGCCTTCAGCCAGTCGTCCACCACATGCGGGCCGCCATTGTAGGCCGCCAGTGCCAGCGTTGCCTGATCGTGATAGCGGCGCAGGAGATACGACAGGTACCAGGTGCCGAGCGCAATGTTGGTCGCGGGATTCGTGAGCGCACCGCGGATCCCCGTGCGCCCCCGAATCCAGCCCGCCGTGCCCGGCAGCACCTGCATCAGTCCGACGGCCCCCCGCTGGGACACCACGTCTGGCCGAAAGCCGCTTTCGGTGCGAATGACGGCTGCCACCATCCAGGGACTCACATGCTCGCGCGCTGCCGACGAAAAAATCAGGGGGGCATGCTGCAACGGCACCGCCCAGTTGATGCCGGCCACTAGGGCGAGCCAGCCCACCAAGAGGCCCCACTCCCACCGCCGGCGTGTCACGACGTGTGCCACTCGGACACCAGCACCTCGACCTGACGGGCCAGAGCCTCAGGTGAGCCCGTGTTGTCCAGTACGCGGTCCGCGTAGGCGACTTTGTCGGCCAGGGGCCACTGGGCGGCCACGCGCGCCCGGGCCTCGGCAGCCGTGCCGTGCGTCCGGTGCACCACGCGCTCCACCTGCTGCTCCACGGTCGCGTACACCACCCACACCTGATCCACCTCGCGATGCAAGCCCCCCTCGATGAGAAGCGGCACATCCCACACCACCCGCGTCACGCCCGCGGCGGCAGCTGCGGCCGTGCGCTCACGCATGGCCGCCCGCACGGCGGGATGCACCAAGGCGTTTAAGCGGGCACGGGCCGCGGGGTCGCCAAACACCGCGCGGCCCAGCCGCACACGGTCCACTTCCCCCATCGGCTCCAGCACGGGCCAGCCAAACGCCTCCCAGACGGCGCGCCACGCAGGCCAGCCCCGTGCCATGAGGTCGTGCGCCACCGCGTCCGCATCCAACACCAGCACCCCATGCGCCGCCAGCTGCTGGCTGACCGTGCTTTTCCCCGAGCCGATGCCGCCTGTGAGCCCGATGATCACCACGCCATTGGTCACGGCGCGGTCGCCCAGTCGAGCGCCCCGTCTGAAAATGCCTGCACTCCGTGGAGACCCGGAGCCACCAGCCAAAAGGCGCCGGTGGGGGCCAACGACACCGCGGCCACCGTCCCGTGCGCGGGCGCCGTCCAGGGGTCGTTGGAAAACACGGGGGCCAGCACCGCGGCCAGGGTGCCGGCCGCCCACTCGCGCCGCAGCGCAGCGGCCCCGAGGTCCTGAACCACGAACCGTTTGGGCGCGAGGGTCCCGAGCGCGCGGCCCAGCGCGACGGATTCCGGATTGGACGCATCCACCGCCAGGGGGATCGCCGTACCAGCGTGGACAGCCGCCGCCCCAGGGGGCACGAGCGACGCCAGATGGTTCAGGGACGGAGTGACCCGCGAACCCAGCGCCCGACGGATCCACCGGGCCAGCCCCACACGTCTAAGCGCCGCCACGCCACCGCCCGTGGTCCACGGCCCGGAGACCGCCTGGTTCACCATGAGAGTCAGCGCGCCCCCGGTGGGAAGGTATTGCAGAGCCGGGCGCGCCAGCGCGGGCAACGTGGGGCGCTGGGCCAGGGAGATGGGCAGCGCCGCGACGGCGCCATTTTGAAAGGCATGCCACGCCTCGGCGAAGGTGGGGTACCGCGTGATGGTGACCGCCGGCCCATGGGCTCGCGCGAAATTCATCAGCGCATTGGGCTCAAACTGTTGCAACTGGTATCCGCTGCTGCCAATGAGGTTGCTGGTTTGCCAGTACGGACCGCCCTGGGTCAGGTCCGTGGTGGGCACAATACCCAGGACGGGGTTGGCCAGTGCGGCAACAAACGTGCTGCTGGGGGTTTTCAGATGGAACACCACCCGGTGGGCACCGGACGTCTGAATGCCCGACACCGCCGGCGCGTGGCCACTCTCCGCCCGACCCACCCCAACAATATCCGCCAACAGGCGCCGGGTCGTGGGGGTCGATCCGGCCGGCGTCGCCAGGCGCGACAACGCTTGGGCCACCATCGCCGCCGTCACGGGACGCCCGTTGGTCAGCCGGGCAGCCGAGAGCACCACGGTCACCGTGGTCCCGGCCGACAGCGCACTCTCGGCCAGATCGGGCCGCACAGTGCCATGCGGGCCCAGGCGAAACAGTGTTTGAAACACGTTGTCCGCCACGAGCCGCCCCGCCAAGGTGGTCGCGGTGGCGGGCGCCACCGTGTTGGGGTTGTCAAAGACGGCGAGGGGCACCTGTTGGCTGGTGGCGTGAAGGGGCACCGACGGCGGAGCCGCCGCATGCACCAAGAGGGCCGGTGCCAGTCCCAGGGCCACCAAGAGCCATGGCCACGCACGTGCCATCAGGCGTGTTTACCTGGCAGCCGCGCCAGCTCATCCGGCGTCAAATCACGCTCCGCAATAATGTCGAGACGAAAGCGCCCATCGAGGGGCCGCACCTGCACCTCTCCGCGAATGCCAAACTGGTGCCACAGCAGGTCCACGACCCGCTGGCGTTCGGATTCCTGATCCACCGTGATCGACAAGCGCTGCATGTCGTTCCCCCTCAGGTCAAACGTTCGTTTCTGCGTCCGTCTCCGGTACACCCGCCGAGGGCTGGCAGCGGGCGCACAGATGGGTGCCCCGTGCCGCCACCACCATGCGCACGATGGGCGTGCCGCAGCGGCGGCAGGGTTCCCCCGCCCGCCCATAGACCCCGAGGCGCGCCGCGTGCACCCCCACCTGCCCGTAAGCATCCCGGTAGTCCAAAAACGTGGTGCCGCGGTCGGCCAGCGCTTCGCGCAGCACCCGGCGAATGGCGCGGTGCAGCGCCCCCACTTCACGGGTCGCCAGCGATCCCGCTGCCCGGGCGGGATGCAGGTGTGCGCGAAAAAGCGCCTCATCCACGTAAATGTTGCCGAGGCCCGCCACCCGCCGCTGGTCCAGCAGAACCGCCTTAATCGGTGCGCGCCGACCTGCCAGAATTTTTCCCAGGCGTTCGGCGGTGAAGCGCGGCGACAACGGTTCCGGACCCATCCCTCCGGGCCCTTCGGCCGGAGGTTCCAGCCAGGCCACCCGGCCAAAGCGCCGTGGATCCACCAGCTGCACCGTGGTGCCCGAAGACAGGGCCAGCACCAAGTGGGTGTGGCGCGGCCACGTACCGCTTGGGGACCCCACCGTCAGCCGGCCGCTCATGCCGAGGTGGAGCAGCAGGCCCGCGCCCGACGTGAACCGCCACACCAAAAATTTTCCCCGGCGCGCCACCGCCGCCCCCTGCCGCCCCACCAGCCGGGCCGCCAGGTCCGTCCCCCGCACGTCGCCCCGCACAATGCGAGCATCCAGCCACTCCACTGTGGTGATGATGCGGCCCACCACGGCTTGCGCCAAGTCCCCGCGAATCGTTTCGACCTCAGGCAGTTCCGGCACGGTGCCCCGTCCCTTCTCGACTGGCCACGGGCACCAGATGACCCCAGTCGGCCCCTTGCTTGAAGTCCACCACCAACGGCACCGTCAGCGGCAGAGCCTCGGTCATCACGTTCCCGGCCAGTTCCACGAGCGCGGGCACCTCCTCGGGCACCGCATCCCAGATAAGCTCATCATGCACTTGGAGCACCATGGCGCTGGTGAACCCCCGGTCGCCCAACGCCTCCTCCACACGCACCATCGCGACTTTGATCAGGTCGGCGGCACTGCCCTGGATCACGGTATTGACGGCCGTCCGCTCGGCGTAGTGCCGCTGGACGGGGTGGCGCGCCGCGATGTCCGGCATCGGCCGGCGCCGGCCCAGAAGCGTTGACACTCGCCCGTCCCGCTTGGCCTCGGCCAGCACCTGATCGAAAAACGCGCGGATGCGGGGATAGCGCTCGTAGTAGCGCTGGATGTACTCGGCCGCCGCCGCCCGGGGCACCCCAGTCTGGTTGGCCAGCCCAAAGTCGGAGATGCCGTAGATGATTCCAAAGTTAATGGCTTTGGCCCGGCCCCGCAGTTCGGCCGTGACCTGGGACGGCTCTACCCCGAACATCTCCGCGGCCGTCCGTCGGTGAATGTCCTCTCCGGTCCAAAACGCCTCGAGGAGCACGGGATCCTGCGCAAAGTGCGCCAGCATCCGCAGTTCGATCTGCGAGTAGTCAGCGGCCAGCAGGACACGGCCCGCCGACGGGCCAAACACCGAGCGCACCCGCTGGCCCCAGGCACTGCGAATCGGGATGTTTTGCAGATTAGGGTCGCTCGACGACAGGCGGCCCGTCGCGGCCACCGTTTGGTTCAGATGGGTATGAATGCGGCCGTCCGGGGCGATTAGGGGCAGCAGTGCCTCGACATAGGTGCCCCGCAGCTTCTCCAGCTGCCGCCAGCTTAAGATTTTGGCCACCACCGGGTGGTGGGGCGCGAGCGCTTCCAGCGTGTCTGCGTCGGTCGAGTACCCCGTCTTGGTCTTCCGTCCCTTCGGGAGCCCCATGTGGTCAAACAACACCTCGCCCAGTTGGCGGGAGGAATTGAGGTTGAAGGTGACGCCCGCCTCAACATAAATGTCCTGAGCCAGCTGGCGGAGCCCGGCATCCAGCTCCACGCCCAAGTTCTCCAGCGCAGTCCGGTCGGCGGCCAGACCGCGTGCCTCCATAGCGGCCAGCACCGACACCAGCGGCATCTCCACGTCCTCATAAAGGGATCTGAGGCCGCTCGCGTCCAGCGAGGCCAGGAGCGACGGGACGGCTGCGGCCAGCCCAGAGAGCCCCGCCATGGGCCGGCCCAGCAAAGTTCCCAGCACCGCCGGCGTATACGCGGCCAATGTTGGATCCAGCAGATACGCCGCTACTTCGGCATCTGCCACCCGGGGTCTCACGGCCGGGGGCAGCGCCAGCACCCACTCTTTGATCCCGAACCCCACGAGCTGCTGGCCCTCGCCCGGCGTGAAGCCGCCGGCTACAGTGCCGGCCCCGCCCTCCCACGCCACGTGCCACGCGTCCCCGACCGGCCGACTCGGGTCGGCCGCCAGCGCCACCACCGGGCCCTCCGGCCAGTCAACCGGTCGTGTGAAGTCCTCGACCGTGCCCGTAGGGTCTGGGTCGGCCGCTGGGGCCGGCTCCGGCTCGGCACCCAGCAGTCGGCGCTTCAAGGTGTTAAAGCGCATGTCGTCCAGGAACGCCGCCAGTTCCTGGGTGGGCCGCACGCGATAAGGTTCGGCAGCCGGCGGCGGCAGCGTTAGGGGCAAATCCTGACGGACGGTGGCCAGCGCCCGGCTGTCATAGCCGGCCCGATCCTGCCCCATGAGCGCCTTGCGGATCCGGGACTCAGGAATCTCGCCTGCCGCCGCCGCCCGAAACACGTCTTCCAAGTGCTCGTAGCGCGCGAGCAGCAGGACCGCCGACTTCTCCCCGATGCCGGGAACCCCCTTGATGTTGTCAGAGCTGTCCCCCATGAGCCCCTTCAGGTCGGTCACCTGGTTGGGGCGCACGGACAACTTCCCCTTTACGCCCGCCTCGTCGAGCCAGGCAAGGGAACCCGCGTCCCGTCCGGGGTAAAGCACCGTGACGCCGGGGCGCACCAGCTGCAGTAGGTCGCGGTCGCCCGACAGGATCAGAACGCGGCAGTCCTCGGCGTCGGGGTCGATTTGTCCCGCCAGTGTGCCGATGATGTCATCGGCTTCGAAGCCGGGCGCCGCGACTTGATGCACCTGCAGAACCTCCAGCAGCCGAAAGGCCAGAGGCACCTGCACGTGGAAGTCGTCGGGCGCCGCTTCGCGCCCGGCCTTGTACTCTTGATACTGCTCATGACGAAAAGTGCCGCCGGGACTGTCCCACGCTACCACCAGCACGTCGGGCTCCGTGTCTTGCGCCGCCTTCAGCAGCATCGTGGCAAAGCCATACACGGCAAACGTGGGCGTGCCTTCAGGGGTGGACATTTTGGTGTTCGCCAGCGCATGATACGCGCGAAACAAAAGATTCATGCCGTCGACCAGTAGTACGGTGCGCATGGAGCCTCCTGACCGGGCGGTGTTCGTCGGGGGCCAGACCGCCAAAGGGACCCGCCCGACATGCTTTCATGGTACCAAACTGGGAGTGGCACTCACAAGACAAGGGGGCGGGATTTCATGGAGAGCAAGCCACGCACGTGGGTGCTGTTGGCGGGCGCGGCCTCGGGACCGGACGTATGGAGCCGCCAGCACCGCACGCTGCCAAATGCCACGGCCTTCACCTACCCGGCCCCCACCGGGGCCGATCTGCTGGAAGATTACGTGGCAGCGGTCCTCGACCAGGTGCCCCCGCCGTACGTGCTGGTGGGCCACTCGCTCGGTGGGGCCGTCGCCCAGTCCCTGGCCTGGGCCCATCCGGAGCACGTCGTCGGCATGGCCCTCATCGGCACCGGCCCCCACCTCCCCGTCAACCCGGCGCTGCTGGCAGGGCTCGCCAGCGAGCCCGAAGCCATGCTGTCCCGCATCGCCGGCTGGTCGTTGGCACGCAACGCAGATCCGCGTCTCCGGGCTGAGTGCCAGCGCCGCATGGCGGCCTGGCCGCCCTCCGTTGCGGAGAAGCAGTTTCGCGCTTGCGCCACCTTTGACCTCCGCGGGCGCCTCGCGCCTTTGTCTGTCCCCGTGCGGGCGCTGGTGGGCGCCGAAGACCGCATGACCCCTCCCCCTTTGGTGGAAAGCTTGCAGGAGGTGTGGCCGGGTGCCACCACGGACCTCGTACCCCAGGCGGGTCATCTGGCCATGCTGGAACAACCCGACGCGGTCAATGCATGGCTTTTGGCACGGGTGGCCGAATGGGGGTAGGCGATGCACCAAAGCTCCGGAACTTCCCCCACAGGCGGCTCCGCAGCACCTTGGCCCCGCGGATGGCTCTGGACCCTCGACCTCGGCACGCTCACGGCTTGGCTCATCGGGTCGGCACTGGTGCTGCTGGGTGCGCCCTCGGGAGCCTTGGCCGCTGACTGGCTGGCGTGGTCGCTCATGACCCTGGGCGGGTCTCGTCGGTCGTGGCCGCGAGCCGCCCGCGGCTCCATGCTGCTGCTCATCATGGCGTTGGCCCTCTCGGCCGGCACCCGCTGGCTGGTTCAGTTGCTTGGCCCCCGATAAGTGCCGCACGTTCGCCCGCCATCCCGCTCATCGCCCTGCCGAGCCAACCCGGACCCTCGCGAGAGTTGGGGGCCAGCCCGCGTGGTGTACCGGCGGATCGGGGTGTGGACGACTCGAGGGGGCGGCAGCCTGGCCACGGTCCCTTGACCGCGGCGCCTCCCGGTCGATGACCGGTCCTTGTGATGGAATCGGCAGGGACCCCGCGAGTGAGCAAGACAGCGGCCCCTGAAAACAAGCCCAGACGGATTGCCGGAAACCCGCATGATTTGATCCTCCGGTGCCGGATGGGTGGGGGTAGCCGCCCACCACCAGGCGATCGGGGAACGTCTCAGAGGAAGGCCATCAAGGTGCCGCCGGACCGCCTGCGGGGCGACCACCATGGACGAACCACGCCGGTGCCCCGCCTACCCTGCCAATCGCGAGGGTCAACCGCCGACGCACCGACGCGGGCCGACCCAAGGTCCAGTCGCTCCCCGCAGCGACGGCGGACCGCGCTCGGCTTCGGCGGCGTCGCAACTGGGCGGCCGAGAGGAGCCTCGAGGCGGCCAATCGAAGGATGCGCTGCCAGGACCGCCGGGGGGCCGCGAGTATCATCCGGCCGGGCCGTCCGTCGCCGCACCGCCCCAGCCGGCCTGATTAACGTTCCTTCCCCAGTCAAAGCGACCTGTTGGTCCGGAGGTCGCCATCCCGCCTCCCCCACCCGACGCGAGCGGTGCTCACCAGAGCCGCGCGCCGCTGCCAGCAGCCGACCGTCCCCCCACGCGCCTTGTGTCGTAACCGTCACACGTCCAACGGGTCCGCGACGCGAACCTGTCCCCGTCCACCCTCCTTCGCACGATAGAGCGCATCGTCCGCACGGCGCATGAGCTCCTCGCCAGACACGCTCTGCGTGTCGATGGCCAAGCCGGCGCTGAGGGACAGCGTCGGTGCCAGGGTGTCAGCGGCTGCCTGGTAGACGGCGATCCCGAGGGCGGGATCGACCCCCGGCACAATCACGGCAAATTCATCGCCTCCGATGCGGTAAACCCGACCGGCATCGCCCACCGCCGCCCGCAACGCGTCGCTCACCTGGCACAGTGCCCGGTCACCCGCCGCATGGCCCCGTGCGTCGTTGAGCCGTTTGAGGTAGTCCAGATCAACGAGCAGGATCCCTCTGGCGGTTCCTTGTGAATACGAATTCATATCCTCCCATAATTGCCACCTATTGAACAATCCCGTTAGAGGGTCCGTGACAGCTCGATAACGAATGTCTCTGAATAGCTCTAGATTGTTGATCATCATTTGCACCTGCGTGCTTGCAACGGTCGCGAGCCGTCGGTCGCTCGGTGTCCATGCCACGTCAGCCGGCCTCGCCAATACCAGCAGCTGCCGACCGGACTCGTAGGTTCGCCAAGGCAGCGCCAGCACGTTCTCCAGAGACCGGGCGACCGAATGCTCCCCCGGGAATCGAGACGTGGCCACCCCGCCTCCTTGCAGACCCAGCGGCAGGGGATCCCCGGCCGCCCAGGGCAGACGACCCACACGCATCGTTTCTCGCCAGGGATCCGGGACCCACACACTGACCCCGTCCGCGCCCAGCACCGTCGCCAATTCGCGGAGCACTTCTTCGGTGGCTGGCAAGGCCAACCAGTCGCGCATCCCCCGCTCCGTGATGGCCAGCACCTGCTCCAGCGCCCTCCCGTAGCGCACCGTCTCTGCCGTTCGCTCCTCGATGGTGTCTTCTTGGGCCGCAATCACGCGGTCCCGCTCCGAGAGGGCGGCCTGAATCTCCTCATTCACGTGCCTGACCGCCTGCTCCAGCAGCCGAAACTCCGCGAGCGGTGGGGACGGTGTGGACGGTGTGATGGATAGCCTGCCTTCTGTCAGCTGCCCGAGCGCACCGGCCAGCCCCGCCACACCCCGGTGCACGCGTGCGCGCAGGGCCAGCGCCGCAGCCCCAATGATGAGAGTGACTCCCATCATGGCGGCCAGGAGATCCGCCCCTCCTGCCTGTTCGGCACGAATCAGGGTGTCCGTATACTGCACGTCTCCCAGATCCAACTGGCGGCTCGCCGCGAAGAGAGCGTCGGTCACACCGACATTGCCCACATACTGCGCGTGCTGCGCCCGCGCCATCTGCCCGAGGGCCAGGAGATGCAGCACGGTGGCCGCCTCATTTTGGTACGCACCCCAGTTCCGGGCCACGGCCACCGCCTGCTCATGCAGTGCGGGCGCGGGTGCCGTCCGAAGCACCGCAGCCAGGTCTTGGCTTATGTTGCGCTGTTCTTGTTGGATCGTCGCGAGCGTCTCGTGCTGGAGGGCTGGGCCCGGCGGCAGGCCTGCGTACATGTTCAGTGCGCCATCGTATGCGTACAGGTCCGTGCGCAGGTCGGACACCGCGAATCCATAGGGGACCGTATGATTCAGGAGGCGGGCCTCTTGGTGCTGCGCCAGCCACAGAGCGCCCAACCCCAGCAACAAGACGCTTGCCCCCAAAATCCAAAAGACGTCCAGCAGACGGTTCATAGAGATGGCTCCGCCAGCGCGGATCCACTTCGGTCCATGCATCACTGCCACATTTCCTCACACTTCCCACCACAGCACGTGGATGTTGGCGACATCGGAATGCGAAAGCAGGGGCCCCTGAACAGTGCCCCGCGTTCCCCGATGGCTGTCGGCTCGCAACACCCCAACCGCCATCCCGAGTCCCGGTCACACCATGGGCTCTGGCAGGCGCTCTCGCCGGCCAAGCCCACCCCGGCCCATTTACACCCCCACCCGCGCTTCGAGTCGAATTTCGTTGCCCGGGCGGTTGAAAGCGGACGGCCAGTGCGCCACCGGCTCGAATTGCTCCAAGGCGCCCACCACACGACCCTCGGGTGCACCAAAAAGCGGAGTCACCCACACCTGCACCAGCTGCCGCTGCCCGTCGGCTCGCTGAATGCTGGTCACCGCCGCGTGTGCGCGCTTCATGGCCATGGAGTGCACCAACGGGCACACGGCCGTACACAGCCGCTGCCCCTCTTGGTTTCGGTGATCCAGCGGACTCTGAAAGCATCGCTGGTTGACCAGTTCGACAGGTTCATACCCCAGCAGAGATGCCGCAGCCTCGTTCCAGGCCACCATGCGGCGCCGCCGGTCGACGACGTAGCTCGCAATCGGCGACCCAGCGATAGACTGGGCGTACAGGACCAAGGTTGGGTCCACCCCAAGCGACTCCGCGGCGGCGACGCGAGCGCGACGCCGCTGGGAATCCACGGGGGACCCCTCCACCATCAAGGCATTTGGCCGTCCCAGGAGGAATCCTTGTCCGTAGTCGCAACCCAAGTCCGTCAGGGCCGCCAATTCCTCCTCCGTCTCGATTCCTTCTGCCACCAAGCGAATGCCGAGGTCATGCGTCCATGTGCGCAGTGCGCGGACCAAAGACTGCTTGCGGACATCCTCGTCAATGAACGCAATCAGCTGACGGTCCAGTTTCAAAATGTCCGGCTGAACCGCCAGCACCGTGGCGGCGGCCGCATAGCCCGTCCCGTAGTCGTCGATCACAATGAGGTGTCCTGCCTGCCGCCAGCGGACCAAGGCGGCCAGTAAGGCAGGGTTGTCCAACGCGGATCGGTGCTCGGACACCTCGATTGCCAGCGGAATCGCGTCCGGAACCGGATGCTCCCACTCGTCCGACAGTACCGGCCACTGCCCATCCACGTTCAAAAACAAGCGAGGCTTGTCCGATGGCCAGCACTCCTGAGACGCCGCGAACACATGCTGGCGGCAGGCCTCCTCCAGCTGTCGGGCTCGCCCTGTGCGCTCCCCCCAGGCAAACAGATCCGCAGGCAACGCCAGCGCCGAGCCGATCGGACCACGGATGAGGGCCTCATGGCCCACAAGGGTACCGTCCGCGAGATCCACGATCGGCTGCCACGCAACCCAGAGGCGCTGGAGTATCTCCATGTTCCCCTCGCTATCGGCGGGCCACGAACTTGCGCCGCTATTGTTGCGCTCGCATCCTGCGATTGTCAATTTCCTAGACGGCATTCCAGAAACTCCTCCGTGGGGCAGTGAGCGGGCCGCCGGAACGCATTGCGGGCCGCGCGGTTGCCGCCATTCGGCACTGTCGCCGCCGCCGCGTGGGGAGAGATGTCGCCCGGAACCGGACGGCGTCCGGTCCCCGTGTGAACCGCGGGGTCCAGTCCGTCCCCACGCGCGCCACCGGGTGACGCGCCGTCTCAAGGGGCACACATGCGAGGCGCCCGACGCGCTGGCAGTAGCGCCGCCACGCCACCAGGTCACCGCCCCGAGTTGCAACCCACTCACGGTCGACACGCGCCGGCGTGTGCCCACCCCAGTGCCCCAAGAAGGTGGTCACCGCGACTCGCCCCCGCGCAGGGGTCCAGGTCAGCTCGGGGAGAGCGCAGCGCCCCAGGGTCGCGGTCCGGATCGCGCGGCGGAGCACCAGCGTGGTGATCTGACGCCAGGCTTGCCCGTCCTGCCAGAGGGTGAGCCGCTCGTTGGTCAACTGAACCACCGCGTCCCCGCCATCGCTCTGCCTCGCCTGCAGATCCTCGGCGTGCACCACTCGGCTTCTACGACCAGCCGCTCGATCTCGGCGATCTGATAAGGGAACGCCAGGGTCAGCGGCCACAACAGGTGCTGCCCGGCCCGCCACTCGGCATTGCTCTGCGCCCTGCCATCCGGCCGCTGCCGCACCAAGCCGCGGACATCGGCCTGCCAGGCCGCACGCGACCCGGCGTCCCGATGCCGGCGCAGCCTGTCGGCACTGGGCTGCCCGGGGCCAGGCGACGGAGCCACCCCGCCCGCGCCATCGCTCGAGCGCTTCCGCGCTCGGCGCCCACACCGGCCCCCAGAGCAACCCACACCCCCCCCGGCGGCCCGTAGGGGCTACTGGGAAACGCGGCCGGCCACTCTGGACCCGCGCCGCGATCCGGAATGTTCTCGCCCCGCTGCGGGCAAGTGTCCGCAGCGTGTGGCACCGTCGCAGCGCAGGGAACGCCGGTCCCTGCTGGGTTGGGGAACCACTGGGACTAACCTCCAGCCCATCGGGTGGGGGGAGCCGTCTCGCTGCGCCGCGGCCCGAGCGCGCGGTGTTCAGCAACTCCATCTGGCAGGACGGCGCTTGCAGATACTGTCACGCAGATCGTGAGGGCGGCCGCTGACTGGTGGCAGGCCGGCGCTGGTCCCAACAGGGCGCATGCCGGGTCGCGGCACGGCGGCTCCGGCATGCCCAATCGAGAGGATGGCCGCAGGCATTGCGACCTGAGGCGCGAGGCCTGTGGTGTCAGGCCAACGCGCCTATCACGACGACCGGCATGTACCGATCGCGGCCCCACGGCACGCTCGCGGCCACCGCCAGGCGCTGGTGCGGTCCCGTGCTCGGCACCGCGGACTTTGAACCGGTGGGAACCCATCCGGCCGATCGCCGGCAGGGCCTGGGGCAGGTGGCCTGTGGCCCGGCCTGTGCCAGGCCCGCGGCGGGGAGGCGAAGACAATGCTGGTCGCGGGCGTGGGGAGTCCGACCACCCGGCGGCCTGCGACCGGCAGTCCGGGGTGTGGTTCGAACCCATGAACCGGGAGTTGCGCCTGGTCCGCCGCGCCCGCTAGCCGCTCTACCAAACGGTGCCGGTCTCCTTCCCGTCGCGCCCGATGGTACACTGCAGCCAAGGAGGTGTCGCCATGGCCGAGGCGCCTCAGCGGTCGGGGACGCCGGCCCCGGCATCTTCCTGGCACGGCCAGGTGACCCGGCCACACCTGGCGGACATGGCTGCCGTCCCGGCGGACGTGCCGCCCGCTCGATGGGCGCAGCTGGGCGAGCAACTGACACACATACTCCCTCGGGGCCAAGTGCTGGCAGACGGGGTCAGCCGACTCGCATACAGCTACGACGCCACCGGGGAACGCCGGCCCCCTCACCTGGTGGTGGTGCCCACCCACGCCGATGACGTGGGCCCCGTGCTTGCGGCCGCCGCGCGGGCCAACGTGCCCGTCATGGCGCGGGGTGCCGGGACCAATCTCTCAGGCGGAACGCTGCCTCTGTTTGGCGGCGTGGTAGTGGCGCTGCAGCGGCTCACAGACCCTGGGCACGTGGACGCCGAGCATCTCCAGGCGGACGTCGGTGTGGGTTGGGTCAACGCCGCGCTCCAGCGGGAGTTAGCCCGGAACGGTCTGTTTTACCCCCCTGACCCGTCCAGCCACCGCATCTCGACCCTCGGGGGAAACATCCAGGAAAATTCGGGAGGGCCGCATGCCCTCCGTTACGGCGTTACCGAAAGCCACGTGCTGGCCGTCCGCGGATTTTTGGTGGACGGCACGCCGGTGCAGTTGCTCCGCCCCGCGCTCCCCGGCGATTGGGACCTGGTGGGGGTCGTCACTGGCTCGGAAGGCACCTTGATGGTGGCTACCGAGGCCACTGTAAACGTCCGGACGGCGCCAGCCGGCACCACGACCGCGCTGTTGGCCTTTGCCAGCGTAGCGGCCGCCTGCGAGGCGGTGGCCCGCGTAGTGGCGGCTCGCCTGAACCCCGCGGCGCTGGAACTGCTGGATCGTCCCAGCATTGAACTGGTCGAGCGCTTTGCCGCCGCGGGCTACCCTACCGACGCCGGTGCGGTGCTGCTGGTGGACCTGGATGGTTTGCCCGCCGAGCGCGCCGCCGCACTGGCGGCACTGGACACGGTCACGCGCGCCGACGCCCGCCTCACGTTTCAGACCGCCGACAGCCCCGCCGCGGCGGAGCGCCTCTGGCTGGGCCGGCGTGCGGCCTACGGGGCTCTGGCGCAGGTGAGCGCGCGTGTCTTTGTGCAGGACGTCACGGTGCCACGGCCCCAGCTGGCCGCCATGATGGACGACGTGCTGGCCATCGCGGCGCGCTGGCGGCTGACCGTCCTCACGGTCGCGCACGCCGGAGACGGCAACCTGCATCCCACGATCGCTTACGATCCCTCCGACCCCGACGAGATGACCCGACTGGGCGGTGCCGACCGTGAGATATTGGCCGCCGCCGCCAACCGCGATGGGTCGATTACCGGGGAGCACGGCGTCGGGATCGACAAGCTGGAACACCTGCCCCTCATGTATGGACCAAGCGAGCTTGGCGCCATGCTTGGGATCAAGCGGGCGTTTGACCCAGACCTGCGTCTCAATCCCGGCAAGGCCATTTGGACCGGCCCCGGCCTGGCTGCCGTTCCCGAGCGCACCCGACGGTGCGGCCCTGACCAGGCTTGGCGCGATGAGGCCTGCGCGGTGCTGCAGCAGGCGCACCAGATGGGCGCGGTCGTGCAGATCACCGGCCGCGCGATCCGGTCCGCCGTGGACTCTGGTGCGCTTCCGCTCTCCACGCGCACCTGGACAGGCATTCAATCCATCGACCCGGACAATCTAACCGCTACTGTCGCAAGTGGGCTGTCATTCCGCGAGCTGGACCGCCTCCTCTTTCCCCATGGTCTGGAGTGGGCCGTGGACCCGATTGATCCCGAGGAGACTGTGGGCGGCCTAGTGGCCGGGGCGCTGCCCGCCTGGCGCGAGGCAGGGCCGGGCCCGGTCCGGCAGCAGGTGCTGGGGGTGGAGCTCGTGGACGGTACCGCCCGCGCTCTCCGGTTCGGGCGGCCCGTGCTCAAAAATGTCGCCGGCTATGACCTGACGAAACTGCTGGTGGGGAGCTTTGGCCGCCTGGGCGTGCTTACGACCGTCACCCTGCGCCTCATCCCGCGCCAGCCGCTACTATGGAGGGCGTTGGCCACCGAGCCCTCGGCGCTGGCCGGGGCGGCGTGGGCGAGCCTCCAGCAGCCCAACCGTCCTGAGGCGGTGGTGGCGCGGCCTGGCCAGCTGTTGACGGCCTGGGTCGCTGACCCGGGCTCCACCTGGGGTGCGTCCGTGGATGACCCCCGCGCGGTCCTGGCCTCGCTACTGGCGGAACGGATGCACCATGGGGGCCGGTTCCACCGCTCCGGCCGTGCCAGTGGGCCACCCACCGCACGGGGGTGGGACCTGTGGTGGCCGCTCGGAGGTGTGTGGCTCGGGCCCGGGACGGGTCTGGAGCGGCCGGCTGTCCCTGCCGACCCGGTTGCCGAGCAGCTGGCCCGGCGTGTCCGGGACGTCTTTGACCCGGACCACCTGTGGCGAGGAGGACTGCCATGACGGGCACGACCTGCGACGCGCCGCTGGCGCTCAGTAACGCCGCCGTGCAGCAGTTGGGGCACTGCAACAAGTGCGGATTTTGTCTACCCGCCTGTCCCACGTACATCGAGACAGGTCTTGAGGTGCATTCCCCGCGCGGACGCCTCTCCCTGATGGAAGCCGCGTGGCGCGGGGAGCTTTCGGTTGACCAGGGGCTGGCGGATGCGCTGTCGCTCTGCATCGGGTGCCGGGCCTGCGAGACCGCGTGCCCGTCGGGGGTGCATTACAGCACTGTGCTGGAAGCTGCGCGCACGGATATGGTGCGGCGGCGGCGGCGCTGGGTCATCCCCGCACCTGCCGCCCCCGCGCTGCTGCGGCTGGTTCGCCACCGGCGGGTGTTTCGCGCCGCCGTTCGCCTGGGCCGGGCCGCGCGCCGGCTGCCACTCCCCGCTTCGCTCACCCCGCTCACCGCGATGCTGCCCGCCCGCGTGGACACTCCCCGGGCCGGGGCCGCACCGCGCGCGAGTCGGTCGGGACCCGCCGTGCACTTTGTGGATACGTGCGTCATGGCGGCCATGTTTCCTACCGCCAACCGCGATGCCGTGATCCTCTTGTCCGCTGCCGGGGCCCACCTGGTGGGCGCCCCCAAGTCCGAGGGCTGCTGCGGCGCGCTGGAGGCGCATGTGGGCCATCTGGAGACAGCCCGCCAGCTGGCACGGACTCAGGTGGCTCGATGGGAGCGGCACCTCGCCCCCGACACCTGGCTGGTGGCCCACTCCGGCGGCTGTGCCGCCATGATGGCCGACTACGGTCGGCTGCTTGGGGACGATGAGCGCTGGCGCGAGCCCGCCCGGCACTGGGCCGCTCAGGTGCGCGACTTTGCCACCGCGTTGGCCGCGCTGCCCTCGTCGCTCCGGTTCCGCGGCACCGGGGCAAGGGTGGCCCTGCAAAATTCGTGCCACCTGGTGAATGGCCTTCACCAGGGGGGCGCCCCCGCCACGCTGTTAGCGGGAATTCCCGGGGACCAGTTTATCCCGCTCGCGGGTCAGGACCGCTGCTGCGGCGCAGGCGGGGTGTACAACCTCAACCAGCCGGCCATGGCCCGGCAGGTTTTGGCCCGCCATCTGGCGGAAGGGGAACGGGCCGCCGTCAACGTGTGGCTCGTCAACAACCCCGGCTGTGCCCTGCACCTGGAACAGGGCGTCCAGGCACTGGGGGGGCGGGCGCGCGTGCAACACCTCGCCACCTATCTGCGCGAGCGGTGGGTGGACAAAGCCCCTCAGGATTTTTCTCAGGAGGGCTGAGACACCTCAGACGCCTCAGGAACCACGGGCGTGGCGTCCGCCACGAACACGCGGTGAATCCCCCGGAACCACACAGTAACCGGCGACGGCCCCCCCGGGTTCCGGTAAATCTCGCCCGTGGGTTCGTACCCCTCCGGCGCTTTGGCGCGCACATGCAGATACCGCGTGGCCCATCCCACGGTGCTCCCGAGGAACACAAGCCCTGCCCCAATCAGGTACCAGCCAATGCTGGGCACGTGGCCCAGCAAAAATCCCAGCCCGCCCGCCACGCTGACGCCGCCCAACACCTGCACCAGGGTTTTTCCGGAATGGGTCACCGTTGACGTGTCTTCAGGCTCAACCGCACCCTCCGGCACCAGCCGGCGGGCGGACCGGCGCCAGGTGCGCCGCATCATGTAGATAGTGAACACCAGTATGGGCGGCGTGAACAACTGCATGAGGGTTGTGAACCCGATTCCCCAGTGCGGGTTGATGTAGTGCACCAGGTACAGCGGGTTCGCACGCGTGGTCTCACCCACGACGCCCCTTAAGATGGCGTAGTATACCATAGCCGACCAGAACTGGTACCCGGGCGGCACCGACACCCGGCGCTCAATCCAAAAGTAGCGCAACAGCAAAAAGACGCCGATGAACGAGCCCCACAACTGTTCGGGCCACCGACCGAAGCCCAGCTGGGTCATGCGGCCCAGCACCTCATGGTTGAAGATGTTCCCGATGCGCACCATGAAAATCGCGATGGCCATCCCCGGGATGAGCCAGTCTGCCAGCTTGTTGAACACCAGCGGGGTTTGTCGGAGCTGATACCACAAAGCCAGGATGCCGAGCCCCACAGCCCCATCGTACGCGAGTCCGCCCTGCCACACGCGAACGATCTGCATGGGGTCCTGGGTAATCCACTGCGGATCGTTGGCCAACACAAACAGGATGCGAGCACCTACGACCGCCGCCACCACAGTCCACAGCGCAATGGTACTCAGCCGGTCGGTGCTGACGCCAAGTTCTCCGCCCCGCTCCAGCATGTACCACACGCCACCCACGATCGCGGCCACCATGAAGATGCCGTACCAGTGAACCGCGATCGGGCCAAACTTAAACGCAACCGAATGCAGTTGGGGCAGATACATGGTGTCACCTCAGTCAACGGTCAGCAGGTGTCGCCCCTACAAAGCAGCACCCCGACGACAATTTTGGTCAGCGTGCCACAATCGGGCACCGGACGCAAATCACGGCGCCCGGGGCGGGGCGGCGCCTTAAAACGCCGCCACGTGCCCGTCAGTGCGCGGCTCGGTGGCGCCCATCAGGACGCCGTCCGGCAGCCGCCAAATCATCTGGCCACGTCCAAAACCCCCGGAGCCCAGTGCCCAGCGGGCATCGTGGCCTCGTCGGCGGAGGCCCTGCAGGATCCACTCCGGCGTGCTGTGCTCCACCTCGACGAGGTTGCCCCGCATCCACTGCCACCGGGGCGCATCCAGCGCAGCCTGCGGGTTCAGATGCCACTCGATGATGTTCAGCAGCAACTGGACGTGGCCCTGCGGTTGCATGAAGCCGCCCATCACGCCGAAGGGCCCGATGGGTCTTTCCCCCTGGGTCAAAAAGCCGGGAATGATCGTGTGGTAGGGTCGTTTGCCCGGCTCCAGTCGGTTCGGATGAGTCGGGTCGAGCACGAAGTTGTGCCCGCGGTTCTGCAGCGCAATGCCGGTGCCCGGTACCACCAGCCCGGATCCGAACCCCATGTAGTTGCTTTGGATGTAAGACACCATGTTGCCCTCGCCGTCGGCCGCCGCTAGATAGACCGTGCCGCCGCGCGGCGGCTCCCCCGGCGACCGCACCCGCGCAATCTCGCCAATCTCCCGACGGCGCGCGTCCCCATAGGCCGCCTCCAGCAAGCCCGCCAGCGGCAGGTCGGGGGCAAAGCGCGGGTCCGCAATGTGCGCCGCCCCATCGGCGAAGGCCAGCTTGATGGCCTCAATCTGCCGATGATAGGACTCGACGGTGTCGCGGTTGTCCCACGCAAAGCCGGACAAAATCGACAGCGCCATCAAAGCCACGAGGCCCTGGCCGTTGGGCGGGATTTCATGAACCTGGTAGCCGCGGTAGTCCACGGAGATGGGCGTCACCCACTCGGGGGCAAAAGCCCCCAGGTCTTCTGCGGACAGAGAGCCGCCGTGCTCACGGCTAAACGCGTCGATGCGCTCGGCCAGCGCGCCCCGGTAGAAGCTTTCGGCACCGGTCTCGGCTATTTCGGTCAGGGTGGCCGCGTGACCCGGGGACCACCAACGCTCGCCCACCACCGGGGCCCGGCCCTGAGGCGCGAAGGTGTCAAACCAGGCCGCAAATTCCGGCCCGTCCAGGATCCGCCGATATGTTTGGAACGCACCCGCCCATCCCTGGGCCAGTGTGGGCGACAGCGGGTAGCCTTGGACCGCATACCGAATGGCCGGCGCCAGCACGTCGCCGAGCGGCAGCCGCCCAAAGCGCTGCGACAGCGCGGCCCACGCGGACGGGGCTCCGGGAACCGTGACTGGCAGGAAGCCATGACGCGGCATCTCAGTGACACCGCGGGCAGCCAGCACGTCCAGCGATAGGCGGCGCGGCGCCGGGCCGCTGGCGTTCAAGCCGTAAAGCTGCCCCCCCGTGTGCACCAAGGCAAACGCGTCCGACCCAATCCCGTTGGACGTGGGCTCCACCACCGTCAGCGCCGCGGCCGTGGCAATGGCTGCGTCAATCGCGTTGCCGCCCCGCTGCAGGATGCTGAGGCCCGCCTGGGCGGCCAGCGGCTGACCTGTGGCCACCATGCCGCCCGCTGCAAAGACGGGTGCGCGACGGGAAGGATAGGGGAGCAGGCTGGGATCAAAGAGCGTGGGTGGAACACCGGACATGCCGGACATGGAGGAATCCCCCTTTGAAATAGCTGACATGGCGTGCGGGGAATCGGTAACACAGCCATTGTATACTCCCCTGCGACGCTGCGAAGAGCCTACGGCGCGGCGCGAGCCACTTCCCCACTGGACAAGAGCCGCCTTAGCGACACGTCGGCCCCCCGCGCATAGTCACGCGCCGCGTGCGTGAAGCGAACGCCGTCCGGTGCCACCACCATGCTCTGGTCACACGCCCACGCGTCCCGGGCCGCCACCGCCACGTAAACCGCCTCCACGTCGACCACACCCTGCGCCCCCAGCGGACACTGCACCACGCACCGGGTGCCCCAAGGGTCCTCCCCAATTAGGCTCGCGTCACCGCTCGGATGCTCCACAGGGCCGATGAGACACCAGCCCTGCCTCTCGAGCGCCTCGGCCACGCGGTGCGCAAACCAGGCGGCCGGTGTGCCGGGGCGCATCCCGGGTGGGCCCGCGGCCGACTGCTTGACGACCCGCGGGACTCGGAGCAGTTGTGCGTACGCCTGAGCCGATGCATCGAGCGCAGCACCGAGCACTCCGGAATGCCCGCTGCGGCCCCCCGTGCCAAGAGCCCGCCGCACCAGCCGCCTGCCGTAGCTCATGGATACCGCCGCCTTTCTGGAGCCGCCCTTCGAGGGGCGCCAGGGCTTTTCCCGGTGCCCGCCCGCTGAGCCCCCTTCCCCACTATACCCCCCGTGAGTCGTGGTGGCGCAGGAGGCCCGGCTCGCACAGCGCAGAGTCCCGGATGAGCCGACCTGTCGCTTTTGCCGCCAAGGCGGACAAGGCATCGGCGTTCCCCGAGATAGCGCGTATGCTGGATAGCAGGGAGGCACCACTCGTGCTGGACCGTCGTACGGCGCGGTCTCGCGCCCTGCATCGCGCCGTCGCGCAGAAGTTGCGAGCGGATCCCGAGCACTCGCTGGCGAAGGCGCGTGCTCGCGTTGCCCATTGGGCGGTCGCCGCGCCCCACGCCCGCTACTACGTGAGCGAGTGGACGCGGTGGCTCGACGCCCCCATGGCGGATCTGTATGACCTATTGGCGGCCGACGACAGCGAGTACGCGGAGTCGCTCCGGCGTAGGTCGCCCTTTGTGGGCCTCCTGGACGCCCGGGAGCGCTGGGCGATCTGCCATCAGTTCCGCCAGGATCGGCGGCCTGACGATGCGCCGTGACGAGCTGGAGCCCCTCATTCGAGCCGCGGGGGCGATTCTCCGCGTCGACCATGTGTACATCATCGGCAGCCAAGCCATCCTGGGCACCTTTGACGAGACCCGCCTGCCGGCGGAGGCCACGCTGTCCCAAGAAGCCGACATCATTCCCCCCCATGACGCCGACGAACGGCTCGCCGACCTTATCGACGGCACGCTCGGGGAAGGCTCGCCCTTCCACGACGCCTTCGGGGTGTACGCCGATGGGGTGGCTCTCGGCACGGCCCGCCTGCCCCAGGGATGGCAAGCGCGCCTCGTAGCCGTCTCGAATGAAAACACGCAGGGTGTGGTCGGCTACTGTCTCGACCCCGAGGACTTATTGGTAAGCAAGTACCTCGCGCACCGGGTAAAGGACTTGTCGTTCTGCCGCGCCGTGATCCGGGCTGGCCTCGTCGATGGGCACACGGTTGCGGCCCGCATCTCCACCGCGCCAGGCACCCCGGACGAGCACCGCCTCGCCTTGGCTGCCCTCTACCGCGACCTCGGCGAGACGCCGCCCGGGATCCCCGGACCGGGCCCGGTGTCGTAACTCCGCTTCCGTCTCGGTCGAGGCCATCGGACTCACCGGCGGGCGCCCACGCCTCTCCTCAGAAGCCCTACCACAGCGAGGTGCATGTCGACTTCACTCCCGAAGTGAATCTACGTCGTCGCCGCGGGGGGCGTTCCCAAGAGTGTCAGTGCGGCCAACGCGATGGCCAGGTCTGCTGCCGCAATCGCCTCTTGGGCTTCGGCGGCCGAGTACTCTTCGGTCGGGATGAAGTCGATGTCACCATCGAAGGAAAACTCCCGCTCCGTCCGAAGCCACTTGGATGCGGCCGCCAGGCGGGCCCACTCCGCTTTTGGCAGGCGGTCTTCATAGTGAGCAAGCAGGTCGGCCACGTCGTGTCTCTTTGGCGGCTCTACGCCAATGCCACGCAGGATGCCCTTGGTAGCCAGCTCTACGATTCCCTGGGCTTCCCGCACCACGTCGGAATAATCCTCGGCCGCCCAAAACAGATCGAGCGCTTGGCGCCGGACCCGCGCCTTCGCCAAGTAGCTGTTGGCCAAACTGCGAAAGGCGCTCATATCTCGAACGCCCCGCTGCCCAAATCCCAGTGCCATGCGTTGCCGACCCAAATGCGCCGCGCCCCAGCCGCCGACAGACGCTGGCGCAACAGGCCCAACCGGGCAGTCAGCACGCCAGTGGGGTCGGTGAGAATAACCGCATCGTCCACCATATCCAGCAGGAGGGGAAACCCGGCCGCCAATTCAGTCCGAGATTTCAAAATCAGGGACAGCTCCGCGTGGACGCCCTGACCAGCCAGCTCGACCTGAAGCGGCCGGACGTGCTCCCCCATTCCTTCGGCCAGCAGCCATCGGTCGCGCCGGTGGCGGGGTGCGGTTTCAAGCACCCCCAACAGGTCGAGGTCGGAGTCAAACCGGGGCGTGCCCCGACCGACCGACCCGAAGACCGCGAGCGCCACGAGGTTGTCCCCAAACGTCTCGCGAGCCGCCTCACAGCTCGCGACCGCCAGTCGCTCGAACTGCTGATGAAGCATTCCCACGTGGATGCCCTCCGTTCCCTCCGTTCAACATGCGCTGAGCCGATGCGTGCGTACCTCACCTTATGCCACCACCCGGCTGCCCACTGGCCCGGCCCGGTCCGTCGTATGACATCCGGTCGGAGCCATTCTCCAACCACTTGCTGCGGCGACACGACGAGATCGCTCCCGGCCGGCACAATCCCGCTCGCGCCAGACGGCGCCTCAACCGCCGTCAGCGCTCCTTGTGAGGAAGGCTGCCAAAAAGCCAATGCGCGCCAACCTCTGGGACTGATTCGAACTCGGGGTCACCTGGCAGGATCGTCCATCCCTCGCGCTCGGCTTCTGGGCACACGAAGGCATCCGCATAGGACTTCCACCGCGACTTTTGAACTGCTGCTGGTCACATCGATCACATCGACGTTCTCCGGCTCGAACACGAGGCGTACGGCGTCCTCCGCCGCTTCGCCCCCGTTGGTGCGGCTCAGGACGTAGTGAACTTGGCCGAGGTTGACCACTCTCATCCGAAGGTGGTGCTCGGGGTTCGGGATGCCTGCGCGAACTTCGTCGGTGCCCACGTCATCAGTCAAAGGCGCCAGCACCGCATACGAATCCAGGATGAAGTTAGCCATCGCGCCGCCGCTCGCGGAGCAGTAAGTCCACCGTGGGCTTTCCCCGAAACCCGCCTTGTGCTGCCGCGAGCGGCATGGGTACGAACGGCCGAATGCACACCGCCCCACCTTCAGCCGTGACGTCCACCCGTCGATTGAATCCGATGGCCCGACGGGTTCCAACGGGTATGACGGCCTGTCCCCTATCCGACATCCGAGCACTTATCCGACTCACGTCCAATTCATTTTACTACGCGCGAAGCGTTGGCATCCGTGCCTTCGCAGGGATAGCGGTCAGCGATCACTCGGGACTGCTTGCCTCATCCGGACCGTAGTCGTACCCCCGGGACGCACGTGACTGGCTGGGTCGTCCGTTCATCGACGGCAGCGCGGCGCCCCCCCTGGAAGCCGCATACGTACCGCGGCAGTTTAGAGGCAGCCAGGACGGGAGCGCCCTCCAGTCGTCCAAGCTGTCGCCATGGCCGTGCACACGGCAGCTGGCTCCGGCACCTGAGACGCTCGGCTGTCGAGCGCCCCTATAGGCCGTCGCCGAATATCGCCCGCTGCCTTCGGCAGCGGTGGTGGTGGGATCATGAACCACCAGACGCACCGCGTGCACGCCACCCAAGGGAATCGGAAGGGGAACCTCTAGCGTAACGTCCGTAGACCCCGTCCCCACCTCGGCGTAGCGGGCCAGGGCGGGTGGCAGGTCTGCCACCACCGCCCCAGCCCAACTCTGCGCCGGATCGTGCTGCACCAGGATCGTCGCGCTTTGCAGCGCCGCTTGACCCGCCGCGGCCCCGTTGATGGCCGCCGCTCCGTCCACAACCAGTACGAACGCCACGGGCACCACCGTCAGCGCCAACAGCACCCACAGCGCCGCAAAGCCCTGCCGCCGCATTACGGCGCACTCCCGTACCCGCCGGTACAAATCAGCCGGCCCGTTGGCGACAGGACGACGTGGTCGCACACGGGCACCGTACCCCCGGGTGGGTTGCCCCCATTGCCGAGGAAACCGCCTCCGCCGCCACCGGAACCTCCGCTCCCCGTGCTCACGCTGGGCACCACGACGGTCCGCGTGGCTCCCAGATGCACGGGTCCCAGCGGTACGGGCAGCACGAACGCCAGATTCACCGTCCCCGACCCCTGGCTCACGTTTGCCGTGATCACCGGGGTGAAGGCGGAGGGCGCGTGAAACGCCCTCCGCGCCATCTGTACCGCCTGGGCTGGGGACCCGCCCGCCGCCAGCACCGCCGCGCCCGCCCCGGCCGCCGCGTCCCCGGTGAGCTTCCAAGCCGCCACCTGGACCCCAGCAAACAGCGCGAACGTAGCCACCAGCAACACAGGCAGCACCACCGCCGCTTCGATGAGGGCCTGCCCCCGCCGCCTACGGGATCGCATTCAAGTTCGACACGATGGACCCGTAGGCGGTCACGATCGCGTTGCGGAGCGCCTCAATGGGCAGGATCAGGGCCAGAACCACAATGATGATCCAAATGCCGTTCTCGATGAACACGTTGCCGTGGCGAGGCCGGAACCGCCAGAGCCACGTCTGGCGAATCCAGCGCCACGCTTCCATCACGATTGCCAACATCCCAGCCTCCTTCAAGCGATCCCCACTGGCCGCGCTGCCGCTCTGTCCTGGTAAGCCCCTGGGCCCACAGCCGCCTCCGGGTGCGGCATCGTCACCTCGGCGACGGCTCCTGCAGCCCGCGTTCAGCATGCCGCGGGCCACGGCCACCTCTCCTGTCGCACTTGGCCGCCCACCGCGCGATTCGACAGCAGAGTTGGACGACCAATGGCGGCACTCCACGGCATCGGAGCCAGCCGCCATCAGTCGACAACAGTACAGAAAGTCCCACCACGGCCGCGGCAGGGCGAGATGGCGGAGGGTGTCCGGGTGAACCCGGCAGCTATGCCCGGACGCAACGGCGGCCACTTGCCCGTTCCGCCACGCCACAGGCTGGGACGCCGTGGGCTTGCCGCCGGGGCAAGCAACGGGCGGTGGTGGCGACGGGGCGCCACATTCTTCGGGCCCCGGACACGGTGTACCAGGACCTCGATGCGGACTACCCCTTCCACAACCACCGATCCGCCCCCAGAGGGGCTGGGAACGCGATCCGAAAATTCGGGCCAGCACAACCCTCCGCCGCAACACGGCCCCCAGGGCGGTTCGGTGCAGGCATCCGCTGCGGCCAGGATGCGGACTTGTAGGCCGTCGAAAACCGACGCGGAGGAGGCGGTAACGCACGTCGACCCCAGGTGCTTGAGCTCGAATCGCCACGGACATCCTCTCCCAGCGCAAGGGGAGCAGAGCGCTCCGCCCACAGCCGCCATGCCAGACAACGACTCCGCCCGATGGGCTCTCGCTGGTCACGCGCGCTCGCTGACGGAAATCTCAGTGTCCGGCGCACCGTTGGGGGTTCAAGAGAATCTGGGTCACCGGCGCCATGTGACTTGTATACTGAAGCACCAGTGTCAGGCGCGGGCCATACAGGGCGGGGAGTTCATACGGGATCCGCAGCGCGCCCGCGAAGGCCCCCGAGGCACTCACCGTGATTCCTCGCTCGACAGCGGCAATCTGAAGCGAAGGTTTCGTGTCACCTGCCAGGAGGCTGACCCCGATCCCCCGCATTTGAGCATCGGCAAAGTCGATAAACTGGCTGTGCGTCAACACGTGGCCCGTGATCTCGATCACTTGGCCAGGTCGGACCCCCTGATTCTGTTGGGGCGAGGTGAGATCGACCCACGGACTGATGCGATTCCCTGTCTCCTGTTGCGCGATGGCGCGGTCTGGGGGCAGAATCCGTCCGGCGGGGCCGAGGAGGGTGGCGGACACCTGGCCATATGGCACCATGGCATCGGCCATCGTGAGCGCCGGCGGCGGTCCCGCGCCCCGCGTCCAGTACACAGCGCGACCTTGGGTCCAGTCCAGGACGACCGTCATCCCGGTCCGGGCCACGGCTTCGGTGAACAAGCCTTGGGGCGCGGGCAGTCGGCGGGACGCGACCCAGCTGGCGAGCCGACGGGCCTCGGCCACGGTCGCCGTGCCGGTGAGCTCCCACTGCCAACCCCTCTGCCGCCACAGCAGCACGGTCTGGCCCGGCTCCGTGAGATGCCACGCGCGTGCCGTCACGCCAGGGAACACGGTGACTTGCTGGGATACCCCGACGGGGTGGGCCGCTGGAACGCCGGTGCCCCCCGTCGCGACGGAGGCATTCGTGGTGGCCAGGGCCGCGCGAGCCGCCGTGGCCGTCGCGAACTGGCGGCCCCCAAAGCTCCCGTCGGGCGTGAGCGGTCCCCCATGCGTGTCCACCGTGCTGGGCGCGGGGGCCCACACCAGCGCCACCGCGTAGTGGGAGGAGGTCGCCGTGGTCTCGGCGGTCAGCCAGGTTTTCGCCGTAAGCGGATGGCCCGGTATGCCTTCGGGCCCACGGAGCGGCAGGTTGGCCGACTGCGCCACCACCGCGAGCGCTTCGGTGACGATGGTATTGCCGGACGTCGGGCTACTGGGCGACGGGCGAGGCGCATGGGAAGCCCTCTGGGTGGGGGCCGGTGAAGCGCTGGGGTGGGTGGCAGGCGTCCACCCGCATCCGGCCAACAAGAGGAGTCCCGCACTGATGCCCCCTCGCGCCAGCCGAGTCGCCAATCTCACGCGTCGTCCACACCTTTCCCGGCGGCGCCTCCGCTGGAGAACCCTGTACTATGCTAAACGCCACCACGCCAAGCGCGGTTGCCGGGAGGGGTTACGGGACTGGAGGCATTTCGCCAAGATGCGCTGCGGGGGAACGCCTCGTGCGACATGGCTGTCAGCGGGCGCGAGCCCGAAATGCGGCATGAGTCCAACAGGTGGCCGCAGGCCCAACGGTCACGAGAACACCGTGCGGCCACAGCTCGCATGGCCGGCCGCGGCCGTCTCCCCTTGGCTGTCCGAGCTGTTCCTAACCGATGTCGCTCGCTGGAGGCGGCCGTGCCGGTGCAGGCGCCCCTACCTCCCCGGCGACGGCGGCCGCTCAGCTGGAAACGAGCCGGTCGTTGCCCTCCTCAGGGATCTCCGAGGACACCGCCGCAACGCCCCGTGTCCCCGTGCCGTTCCGTCCACCCTGACACGCTCGCACTCGGCGCCCCGTTACGTTGGTACCCGGCCACCACCCCCCTATAGTGACCAACGACGACGCGGCGGCACCCAAGTTCCTCGGAACAACTTTGCCGCGTCACGGCTGGTGGTTGCCGACCCAGGTGGCGAACGCTTCCATCACGCGGTCAAAGCGCGCGGCGCCCGCAGGGGAGAGGGAGTGGCCAGCGGCCGCCCGCTCCACGGGCAGGACGTCGCTCTGAAACACGTGCGCCACGTACGCCGACCAGGCGCGGCCGGCGGACCCGCTGGGCGCGGGGCCCTGGGTGGCCAGGGCCAGCTCCAGGTCGGCGGTGTCGAGGGCGGTCAGCCCCGCCGACAGCTGGGGCACCGGCGTAGATCGGTTGCCCTGCCAAATGTACCGGTCAAGCCCCGCATGCGACAGCGTGTCGGCCAGCGTGGATGCCTGCAGCCAGAGCGCATCACGACTGGTCCCCGCCGTCCCGTCCGCAATCGATCGAAAATCCAGTGCCATCGTGGCCTCGTCCTGGAGCACCGTGCTGCCGATGTCCCCACCGGGCGCCGGCACCGGCCCGGTGGGGTTCCCATGCAGGGCGTACCCCAGAACTCCCCCCACCCCCAGCGCCGTGAGCACCGATACGAGGCGCCCCAGCTTCAGCCTAACCGCCATCGGGAGCCTCCGGGTCCGGCGGGCGGTACAGAAACCCCGGGGCGTCGCGAGAGGTTCCTGACTCCACCGCCGCCCAAATCAACCCGACCCGTCGGGCACGGGCCCGGCCAAACCACGCGCCGTCGGGATACAGCACAGCCACGGGCGCCGCCCGGCACATGGCCAGACAGGCCGTGGGCATCGCCACGGTGCCCAGGTTTGCCGAACGAGCCCGGCGCTGCCAAACCAGCCGGGCCTCCACGCCCCCGGCCGCCTGGCACACCGACCCTTGACACACCAGCCATCGGCGGAGGGCCCGACTCACATCCGGTGCCGGCACCGCGCACCTCCCCCAGAACAAATCGTTGGCAGGTTTCACGGCGATGACTCCTGGTTAGTTAGTGTGCGCGCCACGCGGGGCCAGCGCAAATGCGTGCGCAGCAAATCCGGGGGTTCAGATGGACGAGATGGGCGTCAAGGTGTGTCGTGGGGGAATCGCGCCCTGCTCCGGCTCTCCTAGCTGCGCCAAGGCGTCCTCCCACCGCTCGGGCCAGGGCTCCATCAGCGTAAGATGGCGTCCGCGCCGCGTGGGATGCTCAAAGGACAGCGCGTAGGCAAACAGCGCCTGATGCGTCTGGCCCAGCGCGGGACCCGTTCCATACACCGGATCGCCCACCACCGGGTGTCCCACGGCGGCCAGGTGCACCCGCACCTGGTGCGTCCGGCCGGTCTCCAACTCCAGCGCCACCCAGCTGTGGCGGGCCCAGCGCGCCGCCGTCTCGTAGCGGGTGGCGGCTGGCCGCCCGCCTACGGTGACCGCCATACGCGTTCGGTGGCGGGGATCACGCCCAATCGGCGCCTCAATCCGCCCTGTCGGCGGGTCCAGATGCCCGTCCACGAGCGCCCAGTACCGACGGTGCACCGTGCGCCGGGTCAAGGCATCACTCAGGGCGGCCCGTGCCATCTGGCTGCGGGCCAGCATCATCAGTCCGGCCGTATCCCGGTCCAGACGGTGGACGACGCCCGCACGACCCGGCTCACCCCCGGCCGCCGCCACGTCGGGCCACAGCGCCTGCACCAGGGTGCCATGGGGATGACCCGCTCCTGGGTGCACCACCACTCCCGCAGGCTTGCACACCACCACCAGCACGTCGTCGCGGTACCGAATGGGAATCGCGACGTCCAGCGGCTCGTGCTGAAGCAACACCAGCGAGGGGGGCTCCGCCGGCGCGGCAGCGTGCACGACATCGCCGGCGGTCAGCGCGTACCCGGCCCGCCGCACGGGGCGGCCGTTGACCCGCACGTGGCCGGCGGCAATGGCCGCCTGCCAGCGGGTGCGCGACCAGGCGGGCCAGGTGGCGCTCACGAGCCGATCGAGCCGTGCGCCGGCATCGTCCAGACCCACCGTCACCGTGAGGCCCATCACGAGGTGGCGCGGGCGCGGTCGTGTCGCCAGGCTTCGACCGCCAGCAGCACCATACCCAAGACAATCGCGCTGTCGGCTAGATTGAACACGGGCCACGGCCCGATGGCCACATAGTCCACCACCCGCCCGTTGACCCATCGGTCCCACAGGTTCCCCACCGCGCCTCCCAGCAACAGGCCCAATCCCCAGGCCACGGCGCCGCGGGCCTCCGGATGACGCACCAGCCAGCCCAGACCGCCCGCCACCACTAGCACGCCCACCACCGCCAGCCAGGCGCTGCCACCCTGAAACAGTCCGAAGGCCGCGCCGGTGTTTTCGGTGAGCGTAAGGTTGACGCCTGGCAGGACGGACACCGGGACGTCGGGCGTGAGCCGCGCCAGCACCAACCCCTGCACCCAGCGATCGGCGGCAAACACCGCCACCGCCAGCAGCAGGGGCCCAACCAACCGACCGCCCTTCATTGGTACGCCGCCATGAGCACGTGGTGGCACCGCGGACACACACCCTCGGACAGGGCCGGCACCTGCCGCCAACACCGAGGGCACTTCGGCCACGGCGAGGCGGTGGCCCGGGCGCGCCAGTCAGCATCGGTGCCTGGCGCCACCGTCACGGTGGCGGTCATCAGCATGATCTGCAACAGCTCCGCGTCATGAGACACACTCAGCACGTCCACCCCCTCGGGCACCCAGACTGTCAGGTCGGCCCCGCCCGCACTCCCAATAAGTCCGGCCTGGCGTGCGTGCTCCAGCGCCAACAGGCCGGCCTCGCGGGCGGGCAACAGGGCCCGGACGCGCGCGGCCCCGGGCAGAGTGCTCGCGCCTTCCGGCAACACTGGCCATAACATATCCCACGGGACCCCGGGTGAGCCACGGTGCTCCCGGATCTCATCGGCCGTGAACGGACAGATCGGCATCAGGACCGCTTGCAGCACGTCCAGGACATGCCACAGCACAGTTTCCACCGCACGGCGCGCGGGGTCTCCGACCGCCAGGGTGTATAGGGGATCTTTCACGACGTCCAGATAAAAGGTGGACAGGCTCACGACGCACAGGCGGGTGAGCTCCTGCACCACCGCATGGAATTCGTACGTCTCGTAAGCCGCGCGCATTTTCTCGAGGCTATCCGCCAGCTCCGCCATGGCCCACTGCTCCAGGGGCGGCAGGTCCGCCGTAGCCACCGCCTGGGTGGGATCGAAGTGGGCCAAGTTGCCTACCAGAAAGCGCGCCGTGTTGCGAAGCTTGCGGTACGTGTCGGCCACGCGCGCGAGCTGGTCGTCCGACACGCGCACGTCGCCGCGAAAGTCGCCCGCCGCCACCCAGAGCCGCATGACGTCGGCGCCGTAGCGGTCCACCAGCTTGGACGGATCCACCACGTTGCCCAGCGACTTATGCATGGGACGCCCCGCACCATCCAGCACCCACCCGTGCGTCAGGACACCCCGGTAGGGCGCTGCCCCTCGCCAGGCCACGCCCTCCGTGAGCAGTGAATTGAACCAGCCCCGAAACTGATCCCCACCCTCCAGAACCAGATCGGCGGGCCAGGTGAGTTCGGACCGCTCCGCCAGCACCGCTGCCTGCGTGGCGCCCGAGTCAAACCACACATCAAACACGTTCCACTCGCGCTCCAGCCGGGTCCCCCCACACGCACAACGGAGCGGCGGGTCTGGCAGGAGCCGTTCCACCTCCCATTCCCACCAGATGTTGGACCCGTGCGCCGCGACCAGCGCCGCCACGTGCCGCACGCTGTCCGCCGTCATTACCGCCCTGCCGCAGTCCTGGCACGTGAAGGCGGGAATCGGAAGTCCCCAGGCGCGCTGGCGCGACAAGCACCAGTCCCGGCGGTCCACCACCATGAGGCGCATGCGCTCCTGGGCCCAGGCAGGCGTCCACGCCACCTGAGAGATGGCCGCCAGCAGCTTCTCGCGCACGGGGTCCAGGCGGAAAAACCACTGGGACGTCGCCCGAAAAATCACGGGGTGCTTGCAACGCCAGCAGTGCGGGTACTGGTGTACCAGCGGGCGTTCGAACAGCAGCGCGCCCGCCTCCTGCAGCGCCGCCAGAATGACCGGCTCCGCCTCCTGGTAACCGAGACCCGCCACCTTGGGCGTTCCCTCCACAAATCGACCGCCGTCGTCCAGCGGCTGCACGATGGGCAGGGAGCACGCGCGGCCAAGGTCAAAGTCCTCAATGCCGTGCCCGGGCGCGGTGTGCACCAACCCAGTGCCCTGGTCCGCGGTGACATGCTCCGCCGGCACCAGCGGCACGCGGTGCCCTAGATACGGATGGGTGGCCACCACGCCCGAGAGCGCGCGCCCATCCACCTCCAGCATGGGGGTGCCCCCGCTGAGTTCCAGATCGCTGAGAAACGTTTCCACCAAAGCGCTGGCCACCAGCAGCAGCCCCAGAGGCGTCTTCAGCACTTGATAAGAAAAATCGGGATGGTACGCAATGGCCACATTGGCCGGGAGGGTCCACGGCGTGGTGGTCCAGATGACCACCCGCGTCCCCTCGGGCAACGGTCCCCGGTCGGCGCTCCGTACAGGAACGGCCACCCAAATTCCGCGCGAGGTTTTTTCGCGGTACTCCAGCTCCGCCTCCGCCAGTGCCGTTTCGCAGTGCGGGCACCAGTGCACGGCTTTTAAATCTTTGTAAACCAGCCCCTGCGCCACGATATCCGCAAACAAGCGCAGCTCCGCGGCCTCAAACGCAGGGTCGAGCGTCGTATACGGGTGGTCCCACTCTCCCATGATGCCTAGCCGCTGAAACTGGCGGGTCATCTCGCCCAGATAGTGCCGAGCGGTCCGGGCCGATGTGCGGCGCAACTCGACCGGATCGATCTCGCGCTGGCCCACGCCCAGCTCCTTTAACGCCTGCATCTCAATCGGGAGGCCGTGCGTGTCCCATCCGGGCACGTAGCGCACGTCCTTGCCGTTCAACACCTCGCGGCGGTTGATGATGTCCTTTAAGACTTTGTTCAACAGGGTTCCCATGTGGACATCCCCGTTGGCGTAGGGCGGACCGTCGTGCAACACGTAGCGCGGCTGTCCCGCGCGCCGTTCGGCCAACACGCGTTCTGCGGCCTCCGCCTGCCACCGTGCGAGCCGCTGGGGCTCCTCGACGGCCAGGTTGCCGCGCATGGGAAAGCTCGTAGCGGGCAGATTCAACGTCTCCCGCCATTCTGATCCCGACCCGGTGCTCCGGCTCCCGCTCATCCTGTTGCCCCCTGTCCTCGTGGCTCCTGAGCCCCATAAAAAATCGCCCCCCCAAGGGGCGACATGGTCGCGCTACCACCCTCGATCCGCCGGCACGCCGGCGCTCGTACGACCGCTAACGGGGTCAACCGGCCCGGCTACTTCGTTCGCCCCAGCACTCCCGGGTGATGTCCGCTGCGTCTGCCACCGGCTTGCACCTCCCGCCGGCTCTCTTGGACTTCGCGCAGTTTCCGTCCCGATCATCGTCTTCGCGTCTATGCTGACCCCATGATACCGGGACGGGATCCTCGGTGCAAGGGGCGTCAGCCGAATGCCGCCCACGCGAGGACGCCCAAGAGCGGCAGCACGCTCACGAGAGACACCACCAGTCGCCCCGGCCGGGTCACGTCCCCGTCCTGGTGGGTGTGAGCAGGCCATGGCTCGTAGGTCGCGCCGTGTCGTCCCTCGGGCGCGGTGCTCATCAACCCGGGCTTCAGGCGGTGGGCCACCAGCCACCCCACCAGGAACCCCGCCGCATATTCGATGGCCAATTCCCACACCGGCGGCACCTGCACGAGCCGGGTCAGGACGGCCGCGCCCACGATGCCCACGCTGTCGCCCGCAACGCAGTGAAAGGTGGAGCCGACGGTCTGCTTCCACTGGGCGGCGATGTAGCGGCGATGCGTGCCCGGCAGAGGCTCGCGCGCCACCAGCAGATACAGCACCAAGGCCAACGGCCCCATGAAGGCCGTGATCAGGATGAAGCCCAGGTACATCGCACGGTCAAGGCGGGCATGGGACCAGTCGATGACGACAAACGCCACCGACAGCGCCGAGAGGCCCCACCACAACTCGACCGCCGTGACCATGGATCGCTGGGCGTCCGCCGGCCCACCACCGGTACGGCCCAGTGGACGTGGTTCACTGTCCTCATGCCCGTAGCATGACCTCAGGGCGGACACTGTCCCGCCCCGCCATCCGGCCGCTAGTCCACCTCGCCGGGATGCGCCTCGTCCAGCAACGACAACTGGCCCTGGAGCATGCCGCGCATGCGGGCCCGAAACGTGTCCCAGTCGCGCCGCATACCCAGGAGCTGCTCCTGGTAGTCGTGCAACTGCCGCTCCGCCTGGCCGACAATCTCCGCCGCCCGCGTGTTGGCGTCGCGCAACACCGACTCCGCGTCGCGCTCCGCCGCCGCCCGCACGTCGTCCGCAGCCTGCTGCGCGACCACCAGCGTGGTTTTGAGTGTCTCTTCCAGCTTGCGGTATTGCTCGATGCGCTCCCCGATCCCCGACAGCTGCTGGCGCAGATCTTCATTCTCTTTCAGCGCCGCCTCGAAATCCCGCACCACATGGTCGAGAAACTCATTAACCTCGTCTTCCTGATATCCCCGGAAACCACGCTTGAACTCTTTGTTGTAAATATCGACCGGGGTCAGGGGCATCACACGGCCTCCTTCGATGATCGTCGATGACAGGCAGGCTGATCTCAGACGTGCTGCGCGGCCCATACCAGCAGGTCTCCCACCAGCCCCCCCAAAATATCCGCCAACAGCAACGCCACCACGGGGGAGAAGTCCATGCCTCCCCACAGCGGCAGAAACCGACGCACCGGGCGCAGGATCGGGTCGGTCAGATCCGAGACGAACCCCGACACCTCGGCCCACCACCCCGGTCGGCGCGGCGGTACAAACGACCCGATCACCCGAACCAACAGCACCACGTACACGAACCGGAGGAGCCACTTCAACGAGAACGCCAGATTGACCAGCACCACCAACCCACGCGCCCCCTACTTGCCGAAGGCACGCACCCAGTTGCCGTCATCCTGGTCGTCGCCCGCCACTTCGACATTGCTGGGCGTCGCCAGGAAGATGCCATCTCCCACCTTGCGCAAGCTCCCGTCGAGCGCGTACACCACCCCGGACAGGAAGTTCAGCAGGCGCTGACCGGCCCGCTCATCGGCCAGGTCCAGGTTCACGATCACCGGCCGCCGCCCCTTCACTTGGTCGGCGATGGTTTGCCCATCCTCCAGCGACTTCGGGTGCATGACCACCACGCGCACACCGTTGCCGCGGGCGCCGCCCGCCAGACTTACCACCGGCGGCTTCTTGGCCTTCTTCGGCACTTCGGGTTCCCAATCGGGCTCCTTGGCGTCGGCGTATTCGTCGATCTCTTCAATCCCCACGAAGTTCAACAGTTTCTGCACCACCGTGCTGGTCACGTCGCGTTCCCCCTCTGTGTTCAGTTGTCCTCGTGCGGCGTCGCCAGCGGTCGGGCCCCAAACAACGCCGTCCCAATCCGCACCTCCGTGCTGCCGTGGTGAATCGCCATCTCGAAATCCTCACTCATCCCCATCGACAAGCCCTCACAGGGCGCCCACGGCCACCGTTCGCGCCGCACCGCCTGCCATACCGCGTGCGCCTCCTCCATCGCCCGGCCCCGCAGGGGCTCGTCCACCCGGGGAAGCACCGCCATCAGGCCCACCACCGACACTCCCGGCTCGGGCCCCAATCCCCCCAGGAAGGCCAAAAGGTCCTCGGGCCACACCCCTTGCTTCTGCGGTTCCCGCCCGACGTTCACCTGGACCATGATCGGCCGCGGATCGCGAGGGTCTCGTGCCAGTTGAGCCACCAAACTGACGCGGTCCACAGTCTGGATCAATTGGAAGTAATCCCGGGCCAATTTTACCTTGTTGGACTGCAGGTGTCCAATCAGATGGAGCCTAATATCATGAACCCACGCCGGTTGTGCATCGCCGACGCCATATTTAGCAACAGCTTCCTGCACGCGATTTTCCCCAAAGCGGTGGAATCCCAACTGAACCAGTTCGTGCACGGCGGCCAACGGGTGTCCCTTGGCCACCGCCAGCACGTCCACGGCGGCGGGCGGGCGTCCGGCCGCCCGACACGCCGCGTCCACTCGCTCCCGCACTCGCGCCGCGCGCTCCGCCGCCGCTCTTGCGCTCACGCGGGGTCCATCCGAAAGAACCCTCCGTTGCGCCCCGTCCGGCCGCCTTCGCGCCGATGCGAAAAGAACCACTCCGGGTGGCAGGCAGTGCACAGGCCCGTCACCAGGATGCGCTCCTCCGGCACGCCGGCGCGGTGCAACAGGCGGCGGTTGGTTTCCCACAGGTCCAGATGCCGGCGGGCATCGACCAGTCCTGGCCCTAGGTCGAGGCTCGCCACCGCGTCCACCACCTCGGGCCCCACCTCGTAGCAACAGGGACCGATGGACGGACCAATCACCGCGTCGACCGATTCCGGGGGCACACCCCGGGCGAGCACCGCCTCCACCCCGGCCCGCGCCATCCCCCGCACCGTCCCGCGCCACCCGGCATGCAACAAGCCTCCGACCGGAGCCACGCGCGACGCCAGCCAAATAGGCACGCAGTCCGCAAACGTCATGGCGATGGTGAGGCCCGGCTCTGCCGTCAGGAGGCCGTCGGCCACTGGTCCCGGACCCGTCGCCGCATCAGGCCCCAGCCAAGCCACGTTGGCGCCGTGGATGAGCCGGCCCCACACGGCGTCGGCCGTCGGCGCACCGCGGCTGGCGGCTCGACGACGATTTTCCGCCACGGCCGCTGGCAGATCGCGCACGTGGCGCGACAGGTTCAGGGTGGCAAAAGGCGGGGCGCTCACACCCCCGACGCGTCCCGTAAACCACAGGTGCGCGCGGCCCAGCCAGCCGCTCCAGCCCCCGGCGGGGTCCGGCCCCCACGGCCGGCCCCAGTCTCGTGCACTCGTCATACGTTAACCTTCGCGATGGGCATCCCAGTTCCTGCCCCGTTTGCGGGGGCAGCGAAAGTTTTCGGGTCTCAGCCCGCATTCAGCGTGTCGGGGACGATGTCGACCAGAATCACGTCCTCCCCGATCTTGTGGATGCGCTCCCACGGGATGACCATGTCCTTGTCCTTGCCAAAAAATCCGAACATGCGCGCTGACCCAGAAACCACCAGCGCGGTCACCGCGCCGTGTTCGAGATCGATCTCCAAGTCACCGATGACGCCCAACCGACGCCCGTCCGAGATGTTGATGATGTCCTTCTGGCGCAGCTCCGACGTTTTGACCATCCGGCAGCTCCTTTCCGACCGGGTCGCGCAGGCATTGCGCACTAAGACCGCGCTCACCAAGCTATGCGAGGCCGCCCCCTACGATACGCTCAGCCACGCGCGCACAAAGGCGGGCAGCCACCACACCACCCTCACCGGGCGGGACGCCGCCGGCCAGTGAAAGGTGGTGACCACGGGGACCACCCATCCGGGTTGGGGCGCGGCGGCGGGCGCTGGCGGTGGCGCCGCCAGCACGCCGGCGGCCGGTGGGTGGACCGCGGACCAAGCCGCGGCCAGGCTGCGCGCCGCGTGGGCGTACTCGTGCATCGCGATGGTCATCGGCTAGACGTATTTCCGCATGTGGCCCAGGGCCGCTTTCTCAAGTCGCGACACCTGTGCCTGGGAGATCCCGATTTCTTCGGCGACTTCCATTTGGGTTTTGCCGTCGAAAAACCGCATCCTGAGTATCAGCCGCTCCCGGTCATTCAGGCGCTGGAGCGCCTCCTTGATGGCGATGCTCTCGAGCCAGCGCTGGTCCTCCACTCCTTCGTCGGCCACCTGATCCATAACGAAGATAGGGTCGCCCCCATCGTGATAAATGGGCTCGAACAGCGAGAGCGGCTCTTGAATCGCGTCCAGCGCATACAACACCTCTTCCCGGGGCAGCGCCAGCTCCGCGGCAATTTCGGACAGCGAGGGTTCCTTGCTGAAGCGGTGCACCAGCGCGTCGCGCACCTGCAGAGCCTTGTAGGCGACGTCGCGGAGCGACCGACTGACGCGGATCGGATTGTTGTCGCGCAGGTAGCGGCGAATTTCCCCGATAATCATGGGCACCGCGTAGGTGGAAAATTTCACGTTCTGGCCCAGGTCAAAGTTGTCGATGGCTTTGATGAGCCCCACGCAGCCCACCTGGAACAGGTCATCCCCGTTTTCACCCCGGTTGGCAAATCGCTGAATGACCGACAGCACCAGACGGAGATTGCCGGAAATGAGCTCCTCACGCGCCGGGCGGTCCCCGGCCTGCATCGCGGCAAACAGCTGACGCATCTTGGCATTGGTAAGCACCGGCAGCTTCGACGTATTGACCCCGGGAATTTCGACTTTGTTGACCGGCATAACCCGCCCCCCCGCATCGAGGGTCAGTATTCCCGCCGGCCGTCAATTCATCCCTTATTTTGGTATTTATTGGGGCCCGCACGGGTGGGCAGGTACCGCACAATCGACCGCGCGTCCGCGTTGATCGTCGCACGCGATCCCTTCGTCGGGTTCAGCACCCGCACAAACCGCACGTGTCCGCGCGGGCCCAGGACGTAAACGGCGGCGGTGTACACCAGATGCTGCTCCGCCACCGAGACGCTCACGCCATACGCATTCCAGACGGCGGGACGCGCCAATGCGGGCCGCGAGCGCCTGCGTAACGGTGAGCGTGGGGTCGGTGTTGACCCCCAGCCACGCCACGCGGCCAGCGGCGGTCGGACGGGCCTGCGCGAGCACGCGCAACGGTGGGGCCACGGGTGTGCCCGGCGCTACAAACACCAGCACCACCGGGCGGCCCTGACCCGTGACCAGGGTGAACAACGGCGCTGCCTCGCCCACCACGGACGAGTTGGGGGCCAGCTGACTCTTGAGCAGGCCGGCCCCTGATTGAATGTCAGGTGCGATCCCAGCGCGGCGAACAGGCCCAACAGGCCAATGACCACGTATCCGAGCCAACGCCACGGCTTGCCTACGCGAACTCCCCGCCTACCGCTGCGACCGTGTGATCGAAAGCCTACCACACCGAAACGACCGGCGCCCCGCTATTGCTGGCGCGTCATCTCACGCTTGAGACGACGGATGATCCGCTTCTCCAGCCGTGAAATATACGACTGGCTGATGCCCAGCGAGTCCGCCACCTCCTTCTGGGTGCGTTCCTGTCCATCGCCGAGCCCAAACCGCAGGGTCACGATGCGCTGCTCGCGCCCCGTGAGCCCGGCCAACGCTCCGCGGAGCAGGGTGCGGTCCACCTCGTCCTCGATGCCCTTCGAAATGAGATCGCCCTCCGTGCCCAGGACGTCGGACAGCAGCAGCTCGTTGCCGTCCCAGTCCACGTTCAGCGGCTCATCCAGGGACACCTCGCTGCGCAGCCGGCTGTTTCGGCGCAAGAACATCAGGATCTCGTTCTCGATGCACTTCGACGCATACGTGGCCAGCTTGATGCGGCGTTCGACGTTAAACGTGTTGACCGCCTTGATCAGTCCGATGGTGCCGATGGACACGAGGTCCTCGATGCCCACGCCGGTGTTTTCGAACTTGCGGGCGATGTACACCACCAGTCGCAGGTTCCGCTCGATGAGAGGTGCCCGCGCCGCCTGATAGCCGGCTTTTAGGCGCATCAGCAAATCCACTTCTTCCTCCTGGCTCAAGGGCGGCGGCAGCGCCTCGCTGGACCCCACGTAATGCGAGAAACCCGGCGCTACGATGCCCAAAGCCTCAAGCCATTGCCACAAGGTCGCACGGCTTCGCGCGCGAAGGCTCAGGCGCCCCGTTGCTGACCGGGGGTGCGTGGGCCCAGATGGGCCGGAAGCAGAGCCTGAAACGAACCATCGAACGCGAGGGCCCGTGCCGACACGGCGACCCCGATCGAAGGCAGTGTGAGCCATCGTCCCTCCACCTCCATTTCCGCATGCGGGCAGGACAGCACATCGAGCCAGGTTGAGCCCGCCGCCGTGGTGACGGCCACCCGCCGCCGTTCCATCGACCAGGGGGGCCCGTCGAACTCCAAACCGAGGGCGTCGGCCGCCACCACCACCAGGGGGCGCCCGGTGGCCGGATCCCTCACCCGCGTGCCCGAGTCCACCAATGCGTGCACCTCCACCACGCGGCTGCCGATCCACAGTCGGAGCCGCACCAGCCCTCCGCTGACAACCCATGGCGGGCGCGTCGCGCGCGCGAGCCCGCGTCCGCCCAGCCACACGCCGGCGGCCGCGGCGCCCAGTGCCCCGCCCGCTGTCATCCCCAAACTCAGCAGCACGATGACCAAGCCCGTGACGGCCACGGCACCCCCATACGTGGCCAGCACCACCCGCACCCAGCGCGCGCGGGCGAGTCCCGGGAACGCCACCACACACATTCCCGGCGGCACCGCGAGCATCCACAGGGAGGACGACCCCAGCCGGCCGGTCAGCAACAGCACCAGCGGCACCGTCCCGAGCGCGGCGGCCGCCCACCCACGGCCAGGTCGCCACCGGATGCCGGGTCGGGCGGCCGCCACCGCGCGCAGCGTGAGAAAGGAAAGCCCCGCGGTCCCTAGCGTGATCGCGTCCCCATCCACCATCACCGCGCCTCCCTCGTTCGGTCCCCGTCCAGCCACTGGGATTCTAGGCCGTTGGCCGCACAGGATCTGTCGGCTCGGCCCGAGCTCCCCGAAAGATGTCCGACAGGAGACGGGCGCTTTTACGGTGGCCGCAAACGCGGCCGAGGGGCCCTCCGGCCCCTCGGCTGATATCTGTCTGACTCAGTTGCGACGGCGCAAGAACGCAGGAATGTCCAGCTCGTCGCTCGAAAACGCCTTGACCTCGACCTCGGGGGCTTCGCGTCGCTCGGGGGAAAACTCCTGGGTCCGCGCCCCCCGCTCCCCGGAGAATCCCGTCGCAATCACCGTCACCCGCACCTCGTCCCGCAACGAATCGTCGATGACCGCCCCAAAGATGATATTGGCCTCAGGATCTGCCGCCTGAATTACGATTTCCGCCGCCTCGTTGACCTCGTACAGAGCCAGGTCCGCGCCCCCGGTAATGTTGAGCAGCACGCCGCGCGCGCCATCGATGGAGGTTTCCAGGAGCGGGCTTGAAATCGCCGCTTTGGCGGCCACCTGTGCCCGGTTCTCTCCCTGCGCCACGCCGACGCCCATGAGCGCCGACCCCATGTCGGACATGATGGTTTTGACGTCGGCAAAGTCGAGGTTGATGAGCCCCGGGACCGCGATGAGGTCGGATATGCCCTGCACACCTTGTCTTAGTACGTCGTCCGCAATGCGAAACGCGTCCATGATACTGGTGCGCCGCTCCACTACCTGCAAGAGCCGGTCGTTCGGGATGGTGATGAGCGTGTCCACCTTGCTCTTAAGGTTGCTGGCCCCGGCCTCCGCATACTGGGCACGCCTGAGCCCCTCAAACGTAAACGGCTTGGTGACCACCCCCACGGAGAGCGCGCCAACCTCCTTGGCCACCTCGGCCACGACGGGCGCGGCACCGGTCCCCGTGCCTCCTCCCATGCCTGCGGTGACAAACACCATGTCGGCGCCCCGCAGCATCTCCGCCAGCTGGTCGCGGCTCTCTTCGGCGGCCTTGTTCCCGATGTCAGGATTGGCGCCGGCGCCCAGACCCTTGGTCAGCTTCGACCCGATCTGCAGCCGCGAGGACGCCTGCGACAGCGCCAGCGCCTGAGCATCCGTGTTGATGGCGATGAACTCGACGCCCTTCAGCCCCGCCTGAATCATCCGGTTGACGGCGTTGGTCCCGCCACCTCCGACCCCCACCACCTTGATGACCGCAAAATTTTCCGCCGACTGATCAAACTCCAGCATTCCGGCGTCCTCCCTCGCTCGACTTAGCCCCACGTTCGGAACCAGGCCTGTGTCAACCGTGACCACAATGTTTCGCGTCCGAAGCCCAAGCCATCCTGCAACCCGACCCGGGCCAATCCCACCACCACCGCGTACCCGGGGCTTTTGGCCAGGTCCGACAAGCCCGCGAGGCCAGTGGGTGCCCCGAGCCGCACTGGCCAGCCCCACGCCCGCTCGATACGGTGCGACAAGCCGCGCAACAGTGAGCTGCCCCCCACCATCACGACCCCGCCCGGCGGTCCCTTGGACCAGGCAATCTCCGCCAGACGCCCTTCGACCAACACCATCCACTCATCCATCCGCGCCGACACGATCTCCCCGATCTCCGTCTCCTGCACCAGCTTGACAGCTTGTCCGTTGACTGATTTCAACTCCACCATGCCATTGCTGTCCTCGCCGAGCCGCGCGCGCTCCACCTTCAGCCGCTCGGCCTGGGCCGCCACGATGCCGAGACCCTGAGCCAAATCCGACGTCACCAGTTCTCCGCCCACCGGGATGACGGCCAGATGGCGCGGAACCCCCTGGCGCCACACCACCACCTGGGTGGTCCCCCCGCCAACATCCAGCAGTACCACGCCCAGCTGCTGCTCGTCTTCCGACAGCGCGGCCATCGACGCCGCCAAACCAGCCGGCACCCAGTGGATGTGGGACATCCCCGCCATCTGCAAAGTTCGTCGGAGGTTGCGCAAAACCTGGACCTGGGCGGTTACCACCAGCGCGTCGACCGACAGTTCCTGCACCGACAGCCCTACCGGACTCCCGCGCGACATCAGCCCATCCAGCTGATAGGCGCCGCGAATCAGCCGCACCACCTCCTGGCCCGTGGCCTGAGAGGCCCGAACCAGCCGCGAGGTGAGCGCATCCAGGTCGCTTTCATGCACCGACCGGCCGCGCACCTCCACCGCCGCACGGCTCTCCATCCCTTGAAGGTGGTCGCCGTTGACGGACGCCACCACATCCACCGGCTCCACCCCCGCCATCGATACGGCCCGATTCACCGCATCCCGCACCGACTGGGCAGCCCGCTCGGCATCAACCACCAGCCCTCGCCGCACCCCCATGATGGGTGTGGCGGAAATACCCAACACCGACAGGTCCGCGTCAGGGCGAGCCTCGGCCACGAGCGCGGCGGCCTTGGTGGACCCCACGTCCACGGCCAACACGATTTGGCGCCTCGGCATATTGGCCTCCTCCCGCTTCGTTGCGTGCTTCGCGGCCCTGACCGAAATTCCCTGCCGCCACCCCAATGGGAAAATCGGTCACGCCACCCCGCGCACCTCAATCGCGCGGGGCGGGCCGCTCGCGGGCCGCGCGCCGCGCCCGCCATCGGTCCTGCAGCAGGTGGCGGATCGCTCCTAGATTCTGAAAGATCCGAAAGCCCAACGCAAACAGCGCGGCATAATAGAGCGGCACGCCCAACTTGTCGCCCACATACGTGAGGCCGGCCGCCAGAATAGCGTTGGACACCAGCCCCGTGATGAACATCGTGGCGTCAAAGCGGTTCTCCAAACTACCGCGAACCCCACCGAACACCGAATCCAATGCCGCCAGCAGGGCGATGGACAGATAGTGCGCAAACGCCCCCGGCAACACCACTGGGAACGCGAGCCCCACAAGCATGCCCAGCGCCAGACCCACCAGGACAATCCAGATCACCGGCCCGGTCCTCCTCGTCCGTCCGCGTCAGCCGCGATGCCCGGTCGGCGTGAGCCAGGGCAGATCCGGCACCGTCGCCAGCGCCGCCACACGCACCACGGCGGTCGCGTGAAACTGGATGCTCACCAACTGGCTCCAGCCCTGCACATCGGGGTCACTCGCCAGCGCCGCGAGGAGCGCGGTGGGCCGACCCACGGCCTGGACCACAAAGGGCGACCCCGATGTGACGCCGTTCACACTGATGGTGGGGCCCGCACAGTAAATGGCCGTCGTACTCACGTAGCGCTGACCGGCAATGGAGACCGCCTGGGCGCCAGCGGCCGACAGCAGGCCCACGATGTGGAGCACGTACTGGTCATGCACCAGCTGGAGCTCCGCCGGCTCGCCCGGGAATGCCGGGCCCGCGGCGTCATGCAGGACCACCGTGACGCCCACGCCGGTCACTGATCCAAGCCCTGCCTGCCCTTGCGCCGCTCGCAGACGCTGTCTGAGCCCCGCCAACGGGACCGACGGGGTATTGGCCGCATCTTGCCGCAGCGTCGACAGGCGGGCCGCCAGCACCGCGTCGCGGGCCAAACTAGACTGCACCAACTGCGCCAGCATGCGGGCTTCCTGCGCGGCCGCCGTCTGCTGCAACAGAGTCTGAAGCCGCCACTGCTGAACCACCCAAAAACCCAGGAGACCCGCCAGCACCGCGATGACCCATACCCAGCCTCCGGCCACCGGCGCAGACCCCTGCGCCACCGGTGCCCGTGGGCGCCAAGAGACAGCGGCGGGCGTCCTCGGCCGGTTCGGCGACGGGTCGAGGCTCGGCGGGTCGGCCACGTCATTGCCCCTCCCAGCAGTTAGGCTGGAAGCAGTATAGCATGCGACTCGGCGCCGGCTTACGGCTCCAAGGTGACGGACGCCCCCAGGGCGGACAGCCGTTCCGCCCAGTCCTGATAGCCGCGCGCCACCATCTCCGCGCCCAGCACGGTGGTGCTCCCCTGGGCCGCGAGCCCGGCCACCATCAAGGCTGCGCCCGCGCGAAGGTCAGTGGCTTCCACCACCGCCCCCTCCAACGGGGTCGGGCCGTAAATCACCGCCATCCGTCCGTCGGTCAACACGTTGGCGCCCATCCGCCGAAGTTCCAGCGCATGGCGGAGTCGGTTTTCGAACACTGTCTCCACCAAGGTGCTGCAGCCCTGCGCCTGCGTCATCAGCGCCAGCATCAACGGCTGGAGGTCCGTGGGGAAGCCCGGGTGCGGCCCGGTGCGCAGCGAAGTGGCACGAAGCGTGCCGGCGGCGGACACCCGCACCGTGGGGCCGCTCACCTCGACTGCGGCACCCATCTCCGACAGCTTGCGCCATAATGGGGTGAGGTGCTCGGGGACTACGTGCGACAGCATGACGTCGCCACCGGTCAGCGCCGCAGCCACGGCCACCGTGCCCGCCTCGATGCGGTCAGGAATCAGTTCGTAGGCGCCACCCGAAAGCGTATGGCCCCCCTGGATCCAAATGCGGTCCGTCCCAGCGCCGTGCACTGCCCCACCCATCGCGTTCAGGAACTGCGCCAGGTCCACCACCTCGGGCTCGCGCGCTGCGTTCTCAATGACGGTGTCGCCCTCCGCGGCCGCAGCCGCCATCATAACGTTCTCCGTCGCGCCCACGCTGGGAAGGTCCAGGTACGTGACCGCCCCCGTCAGGCGACGACCCTCCCCCACGATGTGGCCGCCGGGACCCTCCATGAAACGCACCGACAGCGCTGCCAGCGCCTTCAAGTGCAGGTCAATGGGGCGCGGCCCAATGTTGCACCCGCCGGGCCGCGACACCGTGACGCGACCCAGCCGCCCCAGAATCGGGCCCATCAAGAACACCGAAGCCCGCATCGTCCGCGTATAGACGTCCGGGAGGTCCGGCGACAGCGGACCCCGGGCATCCACCGTGACCGTATCAGACCCGCTCATGGTCACCGTGACCCCCAGCTCTTGCAGCATGGCCAGCATGTGGCGCACGTCCAAAAGCCTCAGCGGCACCCCCGTAAGTGTCACCGGCGCGGCCACCAGGGTGGTGGCCGCCAGAATGGGGAGCGCCGCATTTTTTGAGCCGGACACCACAAACGTTCCCGCTAAGCGTCGGCCGCCGGCAACCACAAATTGTCCCACGTTGTGCCGTCCTCTCCCTCCGGGGGCCCCACCCAGCGCACTTCCGGAGCCAGTGCCGTGTGAAACCGCTCCTGGACCGCTGCCGCCACCCGCCGCATCAGGGTCAACACGTCCCGGGCCGTAGCGGTCCCGTCATTCGCAATAAAGTTCGCGTGGAGGGTGGAAACGCAGGCACCTCCCTCCCGCCACCCTTTCGCGCCGACCGCGTCAATCAGGCGGGCGGCGAAATCTCCGGGCGGATTCTTGAACATGCTGCCGGCGTTTCTTTCGCCCACCGGCTGCGTGACTCGCCGATGCTCCATGTAGTCCCGCATCGTACGCGCGATCGCCTCCCGGGGTGCCGGCGTGAGGTCGAACCACACTTCGAGCACCACCCAGGGTTCCTGCTGAGCCCGGCTCATCCGGTACCCGTACTGCATCGCGTCGCGCGGCAGCACCACCACTCCCCGAGCCGGATCCCACACGCGGACCTGTTGGACGACGTCCTGCGCACTGCGTCCGTGCGCCCCCGCGTTCATCACCGCCGCGCCACCCACGGTGCCGGGAATGCTGACTGCAAACTCCACGCCCGACAGCTCGAGCCCCGCGGCCGTGTGCGCAACCTTGGCCAGCGACACCCCGGCACCCGCCGCCAAGCGGGTCCCGTCGCGCCGGACACCCCGGCACGCCCGCGCCAGCGACAGCACGATCCCGTCGAAGCCACGGTCCGACACCAACAAGTTGGACCCGAGGCCCACCACCATCAGCGGGACCCCCTGCTCAAATGCCGTCCGGGCGGCCAACAAGGCCTCCGCCTCGTCCGCCGGCTCGACGAAGGCCCCCACTGGCCCGCCAATTTTGAACGAGGTATGGCGGGCAAGTCGCTCCGCTGGCCGCGCGTTCACGCCCAGGGTACGCAGGTTCGCCGCGATCGGTGCCTCGGGCGCCGGCACACGGCCCTCCGCGCCCATCACGCCCGCCTCCCGTCACGGGATCGGGCCGCGTCCACCACGGCCGCCACAATGCGGTCAAGCGCCGCGGGGTGGTGCAGGCGCCTGCCCGCCTCACCCATGGTGCGGCGGCGGTCCGCGTCGTCCATGAGGGCGGCGACCGCCGACAGCCCCGCTTGGCCAACCGACGACTCCGCCACCACCAGCGCAGCACCGCGATCCGCCCACACAGCTGCATTTTTTTCCTGATGGCGCTCTGACACGTGAGGCGATGGCACCAGCACCAGTGGCAGCGCGCGCGCGGCCGCCTCGGCCAGGGTCCCCGCTCCTGCTCGGCCCACCACCACGTCCGCCGCCGCCAGCACCACATCCAGGTCATAGAGGTACGGTTCCACGCGCAGCCGCTCCGGATCGGCGGTGCGGTCCAGGTGCGCCGTCGCCCCCTCAAAACGGCGGGGACCGGTGGCCCACAGTACGGCCCAATGGCGCCGCTCCAACGCCGCCGCCCAGACGTCCGCCATCAAGGTGTTCACGGCGGGCGCCCCCTGGCTCCCGCCGGTGGCCACCACCACCACCCACTCGGACGCGAGGCCCAACTGCCGCCGCGCCGCGTCACGGTCCATCTCCACGATCGCGCTCCGGACCGGATAGCCGGTAACCCGCACCACCGTGCCCGCCGCCAGATGCTGGGCCGTGTCCGCGTAGCTGGTCAGCACTAGGTGGGCTCGGCGTGCCAACAGACGGTTGGTGAGCCCGGGCCACACATTCTGCTCGTGCACCACCAGCGGAATGTGGAGCCAGGAGGCCGCCAACCCCACCGGCCCGGTCACGTAGCCACCCGTCGTCAGCACCACGTCCGGGCGCGTGCGCGCCAGAAGCCGCCACGCGTCCCACGTCCCGCGCGCCGTGTGCCAGGCCCCCCGAAGCTTGGCGGCCGCCCCAGGCTTCAGCCACGCGGCTGCATGAATGGTGTGAAACGGTACTCCACTGCGGGGCACCAAGTCAGCCTCGAGCCCCGCCCGAGTGCCCACGTACATCAGGTCGATCGCGTCTGCCTCGGCCTGGAACCGCCCCGCCACCGCCAGCGCGGGGTAGACATGACCCCCGCTCCCCCCGCCGGACAGCGCGACGCGGAGTCCGGGCTTGCGGCCGCTTGCTGTGGACATCCTGTGCGCCCCTCCACCTCATGGTTCCCTCTGGCTTACGTGGTGTGGCGACTGATGTTGAGCAGGATCCCCACATCCACCAGGCTGAGCAGCAGAGACGACCCGCCGTAACTGATGAACGGGAGCGTGATGCCCGTCACCGGCAGGGTGGCCGTCACCACGCCAATGTTGATCGCCGCCTGCCCCACAATCAGGGTGGTCAACCCCAAGGCCAACAGCGCCGAAAACGTGTCGGGAGCCCTGAGCGCAATCCGATAGCCGCGCCACGCGACGACGGCGAACAGCGCGATAACCAGAAATGCCCCGATAAGGCCCAACTCCTCGCCGATAATGGCAAAAATAAAGTCGGTGTAATCCTCCGGCAGATAGCCGAACGCCTGCAGCGAGTGGCCCAGCCCCACCCCCAGAATGCCGCCCGACCCCAGCGCCAACAGACCCTGGATCGTATGAAACCCGGTACTCAAAGGGTGCTTCCACGGGTCTAAGAACGCCAGCACGCGTTGCCGTCGATAGGCTTGGCCGAGGGCCGCCCAAGCCAGCACCGGCAGAGTGATCGCTCCGAGCCCCACCATGTGGCGGCTTCGGATGCCCGCCGCGAACAACATGACGGCGAAGGTCGCCCCCACCACGATGGTCGTCCCCAGGTCCGGCTCCGCCAGAATCAACACCAGCACCACGGCTGCCAGTGCGACATGCGGCACGATGCCATGCCAGAAGTTCGCCAGACGGTCCTGGTTTTTGGACAGAAGCCACGAAAACAGCACCACCATCGCCAGTTTCGCCAGTTCGGACGGCTGCGCCACCAGCGGACCCACCTTCACCCATCGGCGCGCCCCGTTGATGTCCAGGCCCACGTGCGGCACCAAAACTGCCATCAGCGCCACCACGCTGCCTCCATACAGCCACATGCCCCATCGGGGCCACTTCCAATAGGGAATGCGCGCCACGATGACCAGGGCCACCAGCCCCAGCAGCGTCCAGAGCATCTGGTGCTCAAAGAAGTAGTACGGACTTTGATGCTGGGCCAGCGCCTCCGAGGCACTGGCCGACAGCACCATGATGCCGCCGATGGTCAGCAGCGCCAGCACCGCGCCTAAAAGAATGTAGTCAGGCTCGCCGCGCACGTCCGTCCCGGCAGCCGGTCGGCCGCGCGGCGTGGCGGCCGACGGCGAGGGTCGAGTGCTCATAAGCCGATCATACCCATGCCAGCACCGCAAAGGCCAGCGCCGCCACCCAAAAGGTCGCCACCACGCGCTCTTCCGACCACCCACTCAGTTCAAAGTGATGATGCAGCGGCGACATGCGGAACACGCGCCGCCCTGTGACACGAAAGCTCACAACCTGAATGATGACCGACAGTGTTTCCAGGACAAACACGCCCCCCACCACCGGCAGCAGCAGCGGCGCGTGGGTCACCACCGCCAGCCCCCCCAGCGCAGCCCCGAGCGCGAGCGAGCCGGTGTCCCCCATGATGATGCGGGCGGGATGCAGGTTGTAGCGCAGGTAGCCCACCACCGCGGCCGCCAGCACTAGGGCATACGACGAGGAGGCCAGCCGCCCACGCGCGGCCGCATACAGGGAAAAGAAACCCAGTGCCACCACGGCCGTGCCGCCGGCCAGACCATCGACGCCGTCCGTCTCGTTCACCCCATTGACTGCGCCGACCAAGACCAAAAGGCCCAACGGGTAGTACCAGCTCCCAGGCGTGAGGCTCCCCCCCCACGGCAGCGGCCAGGGCGCGGACGCGCCCAGGTGCTGCGCTGCAAACCACAGGAAGAGGGCGGACCACACCAGCTGCACCAACAACTTCTCGCGGGCCCGCAGGCCCAGGGCGCGCCGCCGCACCACTTTTACGTAGTCATCCCAGAAGCCCAGCGCCGCGAACCCGAGCGTGAACACCGTAAGCGCCCACACGGTGGGCGACGCCCGAAACACCCCGAGGCTTACCAGCGCAGCGGGCACGAGGAAAATGGCGCCCCCCATCGTCGGGGTACCCTGCTTCGCCAAATGCGAAGCCGGCCCTGTGGTGCGCACGGTCTGACCCGCGCCGACACGCTTTAAGACCGGCACCAAGACGGCCCCGAGCAGCAGGGCCAGCAGCAGGGCTGCCAAAGCCGCCGCCGCACTCAACGGTGGTCCTCCATCAACTGGCGCGCCACACGGTCCAGTCCCACGGCGCGGCCCGCCTTCAGGTACACGACGTCTCCGGCCTGCAGTTCTCGATCCAAAGCCGCCGCCAGTTCATCCAGCCCCGAGAAGACGGACGTCGGGACCCCGGCCGCGCATGCTGCCTCGGCGACCCACCGGGCCCGATCCCCGACGGTCCAGACCAGGTCTGCGCAGGCGGCCGCCGCCGTCCCCAGCTCCCGGTGCAGGGCTTCTTCGGTCGAGCCCAGTTCCAGCATGTCGCCCACCACCGCCACGCGCCGTCCGCGTTCCTGGGCCAGCACCGCCAGCCCCGCGCGCACGGACGCGGGGCTGGCATTGTAGGTGTCGTCCAAAATGGTGATGCCCCCCACCACGACGCGGCGGAAGTGGCTGTCGGCCGCGCTGGCCTGTCCCAGCCGCGCGGCCACCTCCGCCAGCGGGAGGCCCAAGGCGCCAGCGACCGCAGCGGCCGCCGCAGCGTTGTCCGCCTGATGTACGCCATCCCACGGCAGGCGTACCCGCGCCGTCTCGGCGCCCATGCGCAGCTCAAAAGCCACGCCGCCCCGTTCGGCCCGGACGGCCCGGACTTCGACGTCAGCGTCCGGCGTACCAAACCACACCACACGCCCCGCCACGCGGCGGGCCAGCCGCGCCACCCGCGGGTCTGCACCGTTCAACACCGCCACGTCGCCAGCGGTCAGACCGGCCAGAATTTCTGCCTTGGCCTCGGCGACCGCCTCGACGCTCCCCAGCTGGCCCACGTGGGCATACCCGATGTTGGTCAGCACCGCCACCGACGGGGGCGCGATGGCGGTGAGGCGGGTGATCTCCCCAGCCGCGCGCATGCCCATCTCGGCCACGAACCAGTCCAACGGCGTGGGCTGCGCCACCAGCGCCATGGGCAGGCCGATGGCGGTGTTGAGGTTCCCAGGCGTCGCCCCCACCCGAAACGAGCCCCCTAGGACCGCCTGCACCAGCGCTCGGGTGGACGACTTCCCAACACTGCCGGTGATGCCCACTACCCGGGCGCCGGTGCACTCCAGGGCCCAGCGTCCCACTCCCCCCAGGGCGGCCAAAGGGTCGTCGTGCCGCCACACCCGCTTCGTGTCCACATCCGCCGGCAGCGGAGCGGCCATGAGCACGACCGCGCCCAGCGCCTGGGCCGCCCCGGCAAAATGCGCCCCATGGGTGCGCGTACCCGGCAACGCCACAAACAAGCTGTCAGGCCCCGCCTGGCGACTGTCCACCACCACCCGGCTGAAGTGTGCGGCCGCGGCGCGGGCGCCCACCTGCCCACCCACCCGCACGGCCGCCTCGGCCACGGAGAGTCTCACAACGACCACCCTAGAGCGGTAAGCGCCTCGCGAGCCACCTGGCGATCGTCGAACGCGACCACCCGATCCGCAAATACCTGGTACCCCTCGTGACCCTTGCCGAGAATCATCACCACATCGCCGGGCTGGGCCGCCCGACATGCTTCATAAATGGCCAGGCGCCGGTCCGCGACCAGCGTGGGCCGCCCCCCCGCCTGGGACACGCCGACGGCCACGTCCCTCAAGATGGCATCAGGATCTTCACTCCGGGGATTGTCCGACGTAATGATCGGCCAGTCGGCCAGCCGACCCACCACTTCGCCCATGAGGGGGCGCTTGGCGCGGTCACGGTCGCCCCCGGCACCAAACACGGCCACCAGGCGACCGGCCGTCAGTTCGCGTGCCGTACTTAAAACGTTCATCAAGCCGTCAGGACTGTGCGCGTAATCCACCACGACCGAGAACGGTTGCCCCTGATCCACCCGTTCGAACCGCCCGGGAACGCCGGGCACCTTGCCGAGGGCCTCCACCATGCGTGGCACGGGCACCCCGGCCAGATGGCCCACAGCCATAGCCCCCAGCGCGTTGGAGACGTTGAAGCGACCCCCAAGCGGCACCTGCACCCGCACGGGATTCTCATCGGGCAGCCAAAGCGTGAACCGACTGCCCCACGTCCCGATCTCGACGGCTTCGGCCCGCACGTCAGCGGAGGACGCAAACCCATAGCTCAAAATGGGTACCGTGGTCAAGCCCACCAGCCGCCCCGCCCAGGGGTCGTCCGCGTTGAGAATCGCGCGGCGCGGCCCTTTGGGGTCGCCGTGGCCCAGTCCCTCGAATAGGAGCGCCTTCGCCGCGAAGTAGTCTTCCATGTCCTGATGAAAATCCAGGTGGTCCTGCGTGAGGTTGGTGAACACGCCGACATCGTACTGGACCCCCGCGACCCGATGGAGTGCCAGCGAGTGGGACGACACCTCCATCGCCACGGCCCGCTCGCCCGCCCGCACCATGTAGCCTAACGTGGCCTGCAGATCGGGCGCCTCGGGCGTGGTGCGCTCCGACGGCAGGGTCTCGCTGCCCACCATGGTATGCACCGTCCCAATCACGCCGCATCGAATACCCCCAGCCATCAGCACCTGCCGGATCAGATGGGTCGTCGTGGTTTTGCCGTTGGTGCCCGTCACCCCGATCATCCACAGGTGACGGCTCGGGTCTTCAAACAGCACCCGGGCCGCCTGCGCGATGCCGATGCGCGAGTGAGGCACCACCAGCGCCGCACAGTCGGGCGGCACCACCTCCGCCCGCTCCACCAAGAGCGCGGCGGCACCCCGCGCCCGCGCCTCGGCAATGTAGCGGTGCCCGTCCGTTCGAAATCCGGGAATCGCGCAAAACAGGTCGCCGGGTTCCACCAGCCGGCTGTCGTAGGTGATGCCTCGGACCGTGGCCGCCCCGGTCACGCGCGCGCCAATGGCCGCGCCCAACTTCGCCAACTCCATCGGGGCGGGGCGCATCAGGCGTCCCTCGTGTTTGGGTGTCATCCGCAACCATGCCTCACTTTTCCACCCGTGCCAGACCATACGTTTCATCATCCCGCCACCACAGGCATGGTAACGCCCGCGCGCACCTCATGGTTCGCCGGCCATTGCTGCCACTGTACACGACCGTCCAGGTTCCCTTCTACATGAAGATTGATCCCAATGTCAAAAGCCACGTTCCGGGCCTGGGCTACGGAGAGGCCCACCACGGCCGGCACGGCCACCCAATCCAAATAAATCCGGGGTCGACGCCCCAGGGTGAGCGCGAGCGCCGATCCCGCAGGCCGATATCCTCCGTATTCCACCGACTGGTCCACGACCGTAGGGCCGCTGCCGCGAAACGCGGGCCGAAAGCCGAACCACTCCGCGTCGTGGCGCGCGTCGTCGGGGGTCAGGTTGACCAGGTTGGGCACGAACGCCGCCTGGCCAGCCTTGGGCCGCGGCGCGGGCGCCGTGGCGGGCACCTTCCAGTACGCCAACATCTGCCTCAGCAGGCGACCCACCACCGGTGCGGCCACCTGCCCTCCATAGTACGCTCCCTGCGGTTCGTCGATCGAGCACAGAATCACCGCGCGCGGCGACGGCACTGGAGCAAACCCCACAAAGGACGAGATATACACACCCTGCTCCACCCGCCCCCCGACCACTTTCTGGGCCGTCCCCGTTTTCCCTGCCACATGGTATCCCGGCACCTGCGCATTTTTACCGGTGCCTTGGGCCACCACCCGCACCATCATTTGCTGAACCAGCCGGGCCACCTCGGGGCTCACCACCCGTCGCACCACGTGGCGCGCAAGGTCGCGCACGGTCCGTCCATCGGGCGCCACCAGCCGGCCGCCGACATGCGGGCGCAGCAGCTCGCCCCCGTTGGCCAGTGCCGCCACCGCATTGGCCAGGGCGATCGGGGTGGTCGTGAGGGTTTGGCCAAACGCCATCACCGCCAGATCCAGGGCCGTGGTGTCCCGCTGGGCGGGCGCGATGCCGCGGCCCTCTCCCGGCAGGTCAATCCCCGAAGGACCCAGAACCTGGAATTGACTCAAATATCGGTAAAACCGGTCCGTCCCGATGGACAGCCCCAGCTCCATGAAGCCCACATTGCATGAATTTTTGACCACGTCGGCCAGCGACTCGGCTCCGTGCCCCCCGCGCCGCCAGCAGTTGACGCGCCGTCCCAGCACCAACTTGTATCCGGGGCAGTAGTACCCGCTCGAGGGGCGCGCGGCGCCGGACTGCAGGGCCGCGGCCAAGGTGACCGGTTTGAAGATGGACCCCGGGGGAATAGCGTCCGACACCGCGTAGTCCCGGTCCTGCCTGGGCTCCTGGGGCCGGCGGTTGGGATTGTAGCCAGGCCGGTTCGCCAGCGCAATCACGCCACCGGTGTTGGGGTCCAGCACGATCACCATCACCCGTTTCGCCCCGTGCTGAATGAGGGCCTCATCCGCAGCGTGTTCCGCCATCCACTGAATGTTTTCATCCAGGGTGGTCCACAGCGCGTCGCCGCGCGTCGGCGCATCGATGCGGGTGGCACCACCGGGGATCGGCCGGCCCGTCGCCGCATATTCCCGGAGAATCCAGCCGCGCTCGCCTTCCAGCGGCTGATTGTACGTCCATTCCAAACCAGCCAGGCCCTGATTGTCGATGCCGGTAAAGCCGAGAACCTGGCCGGCAAACTCACCCTCGGGGTAGTAACGGGTAGACTCCGGCACCAGGTGCACGCCGGGCAGCGCCCCCGCCTGGGCCCGAATCGCCCCCACCTCGTTGGCGGACAGCCGGCGGTGCACCCACACGAAACCCAGGCGCCGCGTGAGTCTCCGGCGCAGGCCCTCGACCGGCAGTTGCAGCACGGTGGCCAGCAGCTGGGCCTCTTCGTCGGGGTGCACGACCTGCCCGGGCACCGCATACGCCGAGTAGAGATTCTCACTGCCCGCCAAGAGTCGGCCGTGCTGGTCCAGAATGTCACCGCGCAAGGGTGCCAGCGGAACGCCCCGCAGATGGGCATCGTCGGCCAGCTGCCGCAGGCGAGGGGACCAGGGGCCTTGGAGCATCACCATCCGGGTCACGAGCCAGAGATCAAAGAGGCCGACGCCACCCAACACCAGCAGGGTGCGGCGGGTCATGGCGTAGCTGGGGCGCTGCTGCATCAGGCGTGTTCCTTCGGCGCTCCACTCGTCGTGGGATCGGCGGCCTCCCGGCCCCGCCCCACCAACGGGTGCCAAAAGCGCGGTGTACTTCCCCCTACGCTATGTCCGAGCCCGGTGGACAGAACGCCGCGAAGCGGGCGGGTGCCCCCCCTGCACGCCACGGATGCGCTCAAGCCAACTGGAGACCACCGCGCCCAATCGATGCCAGATGCTGGGCCCCGGTCTCACAGGCGGACGCGCGGCGGCGGGTTCTGCCGCGGCGGGCCGCGTCAGCACCAGCGGGGACAGGGGCACGCCCAGGCGGTGGGCTTCCGCGGCCAACCGGGCGGCTCCCGTCAAAGTCACCACCTGATCCTGCAGGACCTGGCGCGCGCGCTGCGCGCTCGTGAGCTGCGACTGCATCTGATCCACCTGGAATCCAACGCGGGCCATCATGGTGCCGCTCAACGCGGCCGCCAACGCCATGACAAATGCGGCCCCGAGGACCAGGCCCAGCGACACCCACGGCTTCAGGCGGCGCGATCGTATCCGCTGCCGCGGGGCGGGAACGGGCTCCGGCGGTGCCCACTGACGAGCGTGTTTCAGTTTAGATGCCATAGCCATGTTGGTAGTTCACTCCTCGATAGTCGCGGGCAGCCCCCGTACGCGATGCCTCCTGGCTTTGGGCAGTGACCTCGAAGGCCCGCAGCTTGGCGCTGTGGCTCCGGGGGTTTTGCTCCACCTCGTCACTGGTGGCCACAATCGGCCGCCGCGTCAGCACCGTGCCCCGCTCCGCATCCGCCCACGCACGAAATCGCCGTTTCACCATCCGGTCCTCCAGCGATTGAAAACTCAACACCACCACGCGGCCCCCGGGTCCTACCAGTCGCCCCGCGGCCTCCAGGCCCTCGTCCAGCGCGTCCAGCTCCTCGTTGACCCAGATTCTGAGCGCCTGGAAGGTTCGTCGGGCCGGGTGCCCGCCGGTGCGCCGCGCCGCGGCCGGAATGGCGTCTTTGATGATGTCCACGAGCTGACCGGTGGTCCGAATCGGCTGGCGCCGGCGCGCGTCGGCGATGAAGCGGGCGATGCGGCTGGCCCATCGCTCCTCGCCATATTCCCGCAGCACCCGGGTCAGTTCGGCCACGTCGCCCATGTTGACTAGCCGAAACGCCGTGCGATCCGAATCCGGGTCCATGCGCATGTCTAGCAAGGCGTCATGCTGATAGCTGAATCCGCGGTCGTCCTCGTCGAGCTGAGGCGACGACACGCCCAGATCCAGCAACACCCCGGCGCATGGACGCCATGCCGGCGGAAGGAAGGCGTCGAGCCGCCGAAAGTTGCCATGGACCAACCGCACGCGATCACCGAACGGCGCCAGGCGCACGCGCGCCGCCTCCAGCGCCGAGGGGTCCCGGTCGATGCCCACCAGGCGCGCGTGCGGCAGCATTGTCAGCAGCTGGCTGGCGTGTCCCCCTCCTCCCACGGTGCCGTCAACGTACGAGGTGCCGGAGGCGGCCGCCAGCAGCGACACCGCCGTGTCCCGCAGGACGGAAACATGCTCAAAACTGGTCATAGGCTGAAGTCCACCAACTTTTCTGCCGTTTCCTCAAAGGACTCTTTCACCGACTCCTGATATGCTTCCCACCGATCCCGCGCCCAAATCTCCAACCGCGACCCCACCCCGACCAAGACGGCTTCCGAGGCAATGCCGGATGCCTGGCGCAGCCGCGGGGGAATGAGAATGCGCCCCTGCTTGTCCAATTCCACTTCCGTGGCCCCGGCCAGCAGCAGGCGAATAAAGGCGCGGGCATCGCGGTTGGTCATGGGCAAGTCCTTCAAGCGCTCAGTGAGCCGCTCCCACTCGGCCATCGCATAGCCCGAGAGACAGCCGTCGAGCCCGACGGTCACGACGAACCGCTCGCCCAACGCCTCGCGAAAGCGGGCGGGCACCGTGAGACGGCCTTTGTCGTCCAGCGCGTGGTCGTACTCGCCCATCAGCACGGCTACCGACCCCCTTTCCACCACTTTGCCCCACTCTAACCCACTTTGTTCGCCGCGGCCCTCTACTTCCCTGCTTTAGCGCGGAAATTTTTTTGCCGTGTGCGCGCAGGCCGAGCTGCCGTCGCGCATTGACGCGGACGGCGCCGTTGGGTAACATGAGGCGGTCGATCACTGCCCTGCGGCCTGCAAGCCGTCGGGTGCACGTTGGTTGGTGCGTGTGGGGATGTAGCTCAGCTGGTAGAGCGCCGCGTTCGCATCGCGGAGGTCACGGGTTCGAATCCCGTCGTCTCCACCACTTCTATGTCATGGGCCGGTTGCCAACGGACAGAGGCGCCGTGGGGCGGCTGCACCCTGTCCGTCGGAATCTGCTGGAGTGCTTCCGCGTCAGTGGCTGCCGATGTTCGCGGGCGTCCGTCGCGCCACCCCAGTCGCGTCGGCCGCATGCACGACCGCTTCGGCGACAGCATCCACCACCCGGCGGTTGAACACACTGGGAATAATGTAATCGCGGGCTAATTCCTCCGGGGCCACGACCGCCGCCAAGGCACGCGCCGCAGCGAGCTTCATCTCAGCGTTCACCACGCGGGCGCGGCAGTCCAGCACCCCGCGAAACAGTCCAGGGAAACACAGCACGTTGTTCACCTGATTGGGATAGTCAGACCGGCCCGTCGCCACGACGGCGGCGTACTGCAAGGCGCCGTCGGGATCCACCTCGGGCGTCGGATTTGCCATGGCAAACACGATCGGGTCTTTGGCCATGGCCCGAAGCTCGGTCGGCTCCAGCAGGTTGCCCGAGGACACGCCTACAAAGGCGTCTGCCCCGGCCAGCACATCGACCAGGCTCCCCTGCCGGTCCTCGGGATTGGTCAACTGCGCGTAGCGCGTCCACGACGGGCGTTCCGGATAGACCTGATTGCGGCGAATGGCCCCGTCGCGGTCCACGCCCACGATGTCCCGAATGCCGGCCGCCAGCAGCAATTCGGTCGTGGCGGTCCCGGCGGCCCCCACGCCGGCTACCACCACTCGCAGGTGCGCCAACTCCTTGCCCACCACGCGGGTCGCATTCATCAGCGCGGCCAGGATCACCACCGCCGTGCCGTGCTGGTCGTCATGAAAGACGGGAATGTCGAGGCGCTCCGATAGCCGCGCCTCGACCTCGAAGCAGCGCGGGGCCGCAATGTCTTCCAGATTGATGCCGCCAAACGACGGTGCTAGGCGCGTGATGGTCTCTACCAGCTCGTCGACGTCCTGGGTGTCCAGGCAAATGGGAAACGCGTCCACTCCCGCCAGACTTTTAAACAGCACGGCCTTGCCCTCCATCACGGGCAACGCAGCCAGCGGCCCGAGGTTGCCCAGCCCCAGGATGGCCGTCCCATCAGTCACGATGGCCACGGTGTTGCGCTTCAACGTCAGTTGAAAGGCCTTTTGGGGATCGTCCGCAATGGCCTGGACGACGCGGGCCACCCCGGGAGTGTATACGTGAGACAAGTCTTCGCGGTTCTTGACCTGGACACGGGGCTGAATCTCGATTTTGCCTCCCAGATGCATGAGAAAGGTGCGGTCGGACACGTTGTCGATGTGTACGCCGGGCAGCGCGCCCAGTCCGGCGGACAACGGCCCCAGCACCTCCATCGCGGGCAACACCACCGTCAGGTCGCGCACCGTGGTGTGCTCGTCACTTCTCACCAAGTCCAGCGCCACAACGTCCCCCCCGTGCGCCTCCACGGCCCGCAGCAGTTGCCCGAAGCCCGCCACATCCCGCTCTAGGGACAGCCGAAACACAAATTGAATGCCTGAAGTTGGTACGCCCACCGAACGACCTCCCTTGCGATGCCCTCAAAAGATATCACATGGTCCTAAATCCGGGCGCGGTTGGCCAAATTGTGTTTCCGTCGCTACCCCTCTTTACACGCTGGGGCAGGTCGCCTATGATATAGAACACCAGTTCCATCTGCTCTTGCCGGCCATCCAGCCGGCCTCTGCGCGAGATGGCCCGGAACGAAGGGAGTGGCCGATCATGTTGACCTCACCGCCCCGGCCGACGGTCGCGGGCCGCGACGTGCCGCGCGGGCCCGTGACCCGTCCCCCAACTCAGGTGATTGTCCTGGACACCGTGCGCCAGCGGCGTCACGCTCCCATCGTCCCTCTAGGGCGGACCCGGTTTCGGGTGGTCAGTCCCCGCCTTCAACCTTTGGCCCGCTGGGTAATCCGCGCGGGCTGGCGGGACTGGGCGGATTGGTTTTACGAACCCGACGCATAGGAGCGTCTGCGTGCAGCCGCCGCGTGCCTGAATGCGTGGATTGGGTTGGGACGCGTCCACCACCCACACTCGCGGTCCTCCCACGGCCGCGAGAGGGCCACATCGCGCTGGCCAAGAGCCGCAGGCTGGGCGCTGATCACGACCGGTCAGCGGCTGGCCGCTTGGGGCCGCCATCACCGTCGTCCCCCGCTGACGCGCGCCACTATGAAAATTGGCCGCTCACCTGCAGCACTACCTTGCCAAATTGGCCGCCGTCCCACAAATATTCCTGCGCCGCCCGAGCCTCAGTCAGCGGAAACGCACGGTCCACCACGGGGCGAATCCCATGCTCTATGCAGAAGTCCAGCATGCGGGCGAAGTCCAGCGGGCTGCCCATGGAGGTGCCGCGGAGGTCCAGGTGCTTTAAAAAGACGCGGGGCAACACCAGCGACGGTACCGGGCCGGCCGTGGCGCCCACCAACACCACCCGTCCGCCTGGGCGGGCCAGGGCCACCAAGTCCGCAAATCCGGGTCCGCCCAGCGTATCGACGATAAGGTCAAATCCGGCGGGGACCTGGTGGCGCAGATCCTGCACATAGTCCGCCTGCCGGTAGTTGGCGCCCGCTTGTGCCCCCAACTCGCTGGCGCGCGCCAGCTTCCCATCCTGCGACGACGTCACCGCCACGCGTGCGCCGGCGGCTGTGGCCATCAGCAACAGCATGGTGGCCAAGCCTCCACCAATCCCGGGAATGAGCACGCTCTCGCCCGCCTGCAATGCGCCTCGGGAGAAGAGGCACCGGTACGCCGTAAGGCCCACCAGCGGCAGTGCGGCCGCCTCGGGGCCCGTCAGGTACCCCGGTTTTGGAAAGACATTCGCTGCCGGCACGACAATCTGCTCGGCGTAGGTCCCGTCGGTGGGGATACCCAAAATTTCGAAGGCGCGGCTGGGCGCCCGCTCATCGTCCCCCCAGTTCCGGGCGGGATAGATGACCACGGGGTCCCCCGACTTCAGCGCCTCGACGCCCGGACCCACGGCATCCACCACGCCGACGCCGTCCGATCCCGGGATTGCCGGAAAACGCACCCGGGGGTATTGGCCCATGCGGGCGTACAGGTCTCGTCGGTTGAGCCCGGCATATTGCACGTGCACCCGCACCTCCCCGGCGCCGGGGACCGGGTCGGCCACCTCCTCGTACGACAACTTGTCCACCCCGCCCGGCTCCCGCACCACGATCGCCTTCATAGCCCCACCTTTCCGCGGCCGCTTGCGCGACCGCCACTGCCTCAGATTCCCGAATAGGACCCGTAGTACGCGTTTTCAGGGTACCCGCGCTGCTCCCAGAATCCAATCTCCTCCCGGCTGGACACCTGGACGCGGTCCAGCCACTTGATGGCTTTGTATCCGTACATGCGAGGCACGTAAAGCCGCATGGGAAACCCCTGCGCGACCGGGAGTGCCTGCCCGTCCATGGTGGTGGCCAAAATCGGCTGGTGCTGGTGAATTTGCGCAGCGTTTAGGGACTCCGTGTACACCCCGTCCGCCGAGTAGAAGTTGACCCATGGATGCTGGGCGGGATCCCACCCCTGTTGCAGCAGCCATGCCTCCAAATTGACGCCAGAAAACCGGACGTCCGGCACCACCCACCCGGTCACACAGCGAAAATTCACGGTGAGATGCTGCATGGACTCCCGCTGCCACTCCTCCCAGGTCCAGTGCCGCGCCGCCCCCAAGCCTTCCAGTGCGAGCCGCCAAGTTGCGAGGTCGATGCGCGGAAAGCCATTGACCACGGTGTAAGGGACAAAGCCCGGCCTCGCGCCGCTGCTGCTGCCACCGGCCGCCCCCAATAAGCGGCCGCTCACCATGCCCAGGAGGCTCGGGGTTGCTGCCACCAGCGGCACCGCCACGGCCGCCCCGCCCAGCCACCGCAGTACCGCGCGGCGCGGGATGCCCGGCTTGATCACCCGGTCGCGCACCGCGGGGGCCACCCGGGGGCGGCTGGCCAACAGGTGCCAGACGATCCAAATCACCAGCGTGGCGGCAAAGGCCGCATGGCCGACGGTTGCAATGGCCCGGGTCAGCGAGGGTCCCACCATTAGACCCACGCCCGTCACGAGGAGGCCCACAATCAGAAACCAGCCAAACTGGGTGTATCCCGGGGCGCCGGACCCGTGACGCCCCGGCCACGGATAAAAGCGGCCGGACCAGCCCACCACCGCCGCGCCATAGAGGATGCCGCCAAACTCGTGGAGGTCCTGGACCGCGGGAAGCAGCGGACCGAGCGCGGAGCGCCATGTGCTCAGGTACAGCGCAAGGCCCGTAAACACCACGAGGCCCAGCCAGGCGGCGTGCCGCCAGTGTCGTTGCCGAAAGCTCATGTGCACCCTCCGGCAGCCGCATCATCTCGCGGCCGCGCTTGGATCCATACGCCCGGCGGACCCGCCGGAATTCAGGCCCAGGGAGGGGCCACGCGCGCACCCGTGCCCTGCTCATACGCAAACGCCAGCGCCAACAGGGCCGCCTCCGTCCACGCGGTACCCGTAAAGGTGAGCCCCACCGGATCCCCGTCCGCCGTATAGCCGGCCGGAACCGTTACCGAGGGGTACCCAGCCTTGGCCGCGATGCCCGCGCCCATGGCCCCTGCAAACACGAGCGCCTGGAGGCCGTGTTCCTCCAGCGCCCGGTCGATACCTGCCTCGCGCGACCGGCGCACGTCGTCCCGCCGCGCGGTCCAGTATGCAGCCTCGGTCAGGTCGCCACGCGTGCCCTCCGACGCCAACAGGACGGCCTGCCCGTATGCGAGCGCGCGCCCCGCGTGGGCCTGATTGAACCGAATGAGCTCGGTGAGGCTGTGCACGTGGGCGTTGCGTCGCCGGCCGAGGTACGCGTTGATGGCGGGCTTGAATTCATACCGCAGCACGTCCATCGCCGGCAGCTCACTCCACGTGGGCAGGTCTACGTCCACCAGAGTCGCGCCCAGGCGCTCTGCAGCCGCAAGCGCGCGGTCGGCGGCGGCGCGGCGCTCGCCCGTGAGTCGGTCCCAGTAGCCGCGGCGGGGTACCCCCAGGCGGCTGCCCACGAGCGCCTCGGCCTGGAGAGCGGCTGCGTAGCGCGGCACGGCCGGCTGGGTCCACGTGACCCGGTCCCCGCGGTCCCGGCCGGCCAGCACTTGCAGCAGGTGGGCGGCGTCAGCCACCGTCCGGGCCATGGCCCCCGCAGTGTCCTGACTCCACGAAATGGGAACGATTCCCTGACGGCTGATGAGTCCCACCGTGGGTTTGACTCCCACGATCCCATTGCTGCTCGCCGGGCTCAGGATGGAGCCCGAGGTTTCCGTCCCCACGGCCAGCGTGGCCACCCCCGCGGCCACCCCCGCCCCGCTGCCCGAGCTGGACCCGCCGACGTCGCACCGACCCGGGCCATAGGGATTCAGCACCTGCCCGCCGAGGCTCGAGTAGCCGTTGGGCATGTGGTCGGCCATCCAGTTGGCCCACTCCGTCAGGTTGGCCTTGCCCACCAGCACCGCCCCGCTGCGCCGGAGCCGCCGCACCAAAAAAGCATCGGCTGAAGCCCGGGAGCCTTCCAGAGCCACGGACCCGGCAGTGGTCGGCATCTGGTCTTTGGTGTCGATGTTGTCTTTGACCAGCACCGGGATGCCGTCCAGCGGCCCCAGGAGTGCGCCCCGGCGCTGCCGATCGTCGGACGCCTCCGCCATCGCCCACGCATCCGGGTTGACCACCCGCACCGCGTTCACTCGGCTGGCCTCAATCCGTGCCATCGACGCCACCAACAGGTCCCGCGCGGTGAGCCGCCCCTCCTCCCGCAGCGCCTGCAGCTGCCCGCTGTCCACTTGAGTTATATCTATGTCGCCACCGGGGTCCCTGCCCATCGCGCCACCGCTCTCCCATCAAAATTTCTTTGAAGCTCATCCCATGCCCGCGCCGACCTACGGGATTGCATCCAAGTGCGGCACGGATCCCTGCCACTGCACCGTAACGACCCACCGGGGTCCCGCGGCCCGAGCCCAATCCCGGGGGCGGGGGCTGCGCGGCCCCTCGGGGTCCACTACCACCCAGCCGGGACGCGGCGGGATGCCCCGCGCCCGCTGCTGTACCTGCCGAAAGCGCTCCGCCAGTCCCTCGCGCGGCGTCGCCGCCACCACGTCGCGAATCTCCGCCACCTCGTCAAGATACTGGTTTGCCAACGTGTCGTCATCCGTCCCGCGGCAGAACCGGCTGGCGCCCACGTGGCCCGGCGGAGCCTCGCTGGGCGCCCACTGCGCGGAGGCCGCTTCCACCTGCCGAATCGCTCCCTCGCGGGTGGCGTCCGCGGCCACCCATTGCTGCTCTTACACTGCCAGGTCTCCCCGCCGGCCTAGCCGTGCCGTCTAGGCTTCGCTATAGTGACTGTCGGCCCGTAGCGTCCGCGCGTCCGCACCGATCCGAGTCATTGCGAGTCAAGGGGGCTTCCCAATGTCCACTCGTCGTTCACCCGCCGATGCCGCCGCCCTCGCAGGCGGTATTCACGAAACCTTGGGCATCGTCTTTGTCGAGGCTCGTCCCGACCGGGTGGTGGCCACCATGCCCGTGTCCCCCCGAGTGCACCAACCTTTCGGTCTGCTGCATGGGGGCGCGTCGGTGGTGCTGGCGGAATCCGCCGCCTCGGTGGGCACATGGCTCAACTGCGATCCGGCCACCGAGCGGGCGGTGGGCATCGAGATCAATGCCAACCATGTGCGGGCCAAGCGCACCGGCACCCTCACCGCCGAGGCGCTGCCGCTGCACCGCGGCCGCACGACCATGGTGTGGGACATCCGGATCCGCGATGAACAGGAGCGCCTGGTATGTGTGGCGCGCTGCACCGTGGCGCGCGTCGCGGTGCGTCAATCCGACAAGTCCCGCCCGGAGAGCCGCGACACGGCCCGGTAAAACGCCGCGGCATCCTCAAGCGATGGCAGTGCCGCGTCCGCGCCCGCCGCCTCCAGGTTCGGCTGGCCATAGCGGCCCGTAGCCACCGCGATGCATCGAAACCCGAGGGCATGCGCCGCCGCCACGTCGCGGGGCGTGTCGCCCACGGTCAGCAGTGGCGCGTCGTTCGCCTGGTAAAAGTTGCGCGTGCGGGCCACCGCCACCGCCAGCATCGCTTCGCGGGACTCGCCGTCACTGCCGTAGCCCCCGACGGGAAACACGTCCGAAAGCCCGGCCGCCTGCAGTTTGACGGCCGCCCCGGCCTCCACGTTCCCGGTTCCCACGGCAAGCCCGACCTGCGGGTTGCTCGCGAGGTGCCGCAGAAGCGCGGCCACCCCGGGCAGCGCCCGGGTAGCCCCCGCCGTCTCGCGGAGCGCGGTCACAAAAGCGTTCAGCAGCCGCGGCCACTGGTCCTCGGCGATGGTGAGGCCCAGCCGCTCGGCCGCCAGATGCAGCATGGCCGGATCAGTGCGTCCGGCGAAGTCCAGGTGGTCAAACTCCCCCGGTTGGCCCATCACCTGCCGAAACGCCCGCTCCATCGCCTGATGGCCGGCACCGTGCCCATCCAGCACGGTGCCATCCAGGTCAAATATCAGCAGGTGTGTCGGACGCTCCACCACTCCGCCCCCTCGCTAGCCACTTGGCGCCACGGCCTCCGGCCGACCGCCAGCTCCCTCCATGATATCAGTCTGCGGGGGCGGGGGCACCGCCCCTTGCACTTCGTTGACATGTGCTTTAATATTGCCTGAGCGACAATTATTTTGGAAGGGGTGCGGCATGACAGACGAGGCATCGCTGCCCACGGCGGCGGAGACGACCCGACTGGTCCTGGCCATCGTGATCCAGGCAGAGCCGCTCTTGTTCGAACTGTGGCAGGCCCACTCGCTGACCCTCACGCAACTGCACTGCCTCAAAAAGCTGCAACAGGAGTCGGTCACCGCCGGCGAGCTGGCCCGCCGCTTGGGCATTCAGGCCGCGTCGCTCACGCGCGTGCTGGGTCGGTTGGAGTCGCAGGGTCTGGTGACCCGCTCCACTGGCCAGGGGGACCGCCGCACGGTGGTGGTGTCGTTGACCCAAAGTGGGCACGAGACGCTCGGCGCCCTGTCGCTGGGGCTCGACAACCCCTTGTTCCAAGGCATCCGGGAACTGGGTCCGGAGGATCGGCGACACCTGCATGAGGGTCTACTGGCCCTGCTGAGCCAGGTGCGCCGGCTCGCAGAGGCTGACCCCGTCGGGGTTCCCTAGGCAGATGGGGTCGCCGTCCGCCCATCAGGGAACGGAAAGGAGTCCGACTTTGTCTTCTCAATCCATGTCTCGGTCCCACGGCACCGGTCAGGGCTCGTGGCACCACCGCATCGACTACAAGTGGATCGCGTTGTCCAACACGACGCTCGGCATCTTGATGGCCGCGATCAACGGCACCATCCTCATCATCTCACTGCCCGCCATCTTTCGGGGGCTGCACGTCAACCCACTACAGTCCAACCAAACCAGCCTGCTGCTTTGGATTTTGCTGGGCTTCAACCTCGCCACGACGATTCTGTTGGTGTCTTTCGGACGCCTGTCCGACGCCCACGGGCGCGTCAAGCTGTACAACTTGGGGTTCGCGGTGTTCACCTTTGGGTCCATCCTCCTGTTTCTGACACCGGGCGTTGGGATTGCGGGGGAGTGGGAACTTACCATTTTCCGCTTCGTCCAGGGCATCGGCGGCGCGTTCCTGTTCGCCAACAGCGCGGCCATCCTGACGGATGCCTTTCCCGTGGAAGAGCGAGGCTTCGCCCTAGGCTTGAATCAGATTGCCGCCATCGGCGGGGGCATCATCGGGCTCGTCGTAGGCGGTCTGCTGTCCGTCGTGGACTGGCGCCTCGTGTTTTTGGTCAGTGTGCCGGTGGGTCTGGCGGGTACCATCTGGGCCTACGTCGCGCTCCGCGAAACCGCCGTGACGCGGGAGTCCAAGCGCATTGACTGGCTGGGCAACATAACCTTCGGCCTGGGTCTTTTGGGGGTTCTCATCGGGCTCACCTACAGTATTTTGCCTTACGGCGCGCACGTGACCGGGTGGTCCAATCCCTTTGTGATTTGGTCCCTCATCCTTGGGGTGGCGCTGCTCATCGGGTTCATCGTCATCGAATCGTTTGTGCCCGATCCCATGTTCCACCTCAACCTGTTTCGCAATCGCGCCTTTGCCGCCGGCAACATCAGCGGCCTGTTGGCGGCCGTGGCACGAGGCGGCCTGCAGTTCATGATGATCATCTGGTTGCAGGGCATCTGGCTTCCGTTGCACGGCGTCTCCTTTGCCAACACCCCGCTCGACGCCGGATTGGATACGATTCCGCAGATGGTGGGGTTTTTCCTGGCGGGCCCGATTTCGGGACGGCTGTCTGACCGGTATGGGTCTCGCTGGTTTGCCACCATCGGAATGCTGGTCAGTGCCGCCGGGTTCTTTGCGCTCAACACCCTGCACGCCGACTTCAGCTACTGGGTGTTTGCGCTCTACATCTTCATGGTCGGTGTTGGGATGGGCCTGTTTTCCTCCCCCAACACCTCGTCCATCATGAGCTCGGTGCCCGCCCGCTTTCGGGGCGTCGCGTCCGGCATGCGGGCCACCTTTATGAACGCGGGCATGATGCTGTCCATGGGGGTGTTTTTCACCCTTGTCATCACCAATATGGCCAGTCACCTGCCGACAGCGCTCGCTGGGGGCCTGGCGCATGCCGGCCTGCCAGCCGCGTTCGCCAGCAAGCTCTCACACCTGCCGCCTATGGCTGTCCTGTTTTCCGCACTCCTCGGGTTCAACCCCTTGGCCAGGCTGGTGCCGCACGCCGTGCTGACGTCGATTCCCGCTGCGGCGCGCGCGACGCTGCTGTCGGTGCACTTCTTCCCCACGCTGATTTCGGGCGCCTTCATGGCCTCCTTGCGCGTCGTCTTTCTGTTTGCCGCCGCCATAAGCTTTGTGGCCGCGGTGGCCTCGGTCCTGCGCGGCAAGCAGTATATTTACGATGACGCGGCCGACGCGCCGGCAGCCGGCATTAGGGTGCCGGCCGCCGCCGACAAGCGCACGGTGGCGGAATCCGGGCCGGAACGCCAGGACACGGGGACCGAACCGACCGACTGACCAGAACCCGGCCCAAGAGAGAGGAGCCATGATCGTCTGATGCGGGACCACCTCGACAGACCATCACGATGAAGGGGCGCGTCGGTCGCCTCGCGGGGGCGGTCCTGGGCGCTTGGGCCGCCTTGGCGCTGATGGCCGCGCCCTTTCTCCTGCACTTTCAACCGACGGGGGCCGGCTGGACCCCCGCGACGACCACCAGTGAGTGGATGGGAGCGCTCGCCGCGCTGTGGGCGCTGGCCATCGGCGTGACGGCGTTCACGGGCGTCCGTCCCGCCCTCACCGGGCGTCAGCCCCTGCAAGCCAACCTTGCACCGCCCCCGCGCGCGGCCCCGCCCTCCCAGCAGTTGGAGCAGCTGGCCCGGATGACTCTCGACGAGTTAGGGCCCCGCCCTCCGTCGGGCGCGCCGCGCGCGGGGGACCCGTGAAGGGGGCGGCTGCGATGACGCATGGCTTGCCGCTGGTCGGGGCGCTGGGCGGCATGGCCATCAGCGTATCGCCTTTGATCGGCGGGTGGGTGCCCGCCACGGGCAATCCGTGGACGGCGCCGGTGCTGGTGCCGGTGCTGGCGGGAGCTGTGCTGAGCCTGGCAGCGCTGATCGCGTGGGCGGGGAACCTGCCCACCGGATCCACGGCCGTGCGCGGCTGATCCCAGGTCTGCGCCACGTGCATGGTGCACCGCAACCCCCCGTGACTCTCCGCGGGGGGTTGCGGTGTGCCGTCGGACTGCCTGTCAGCGGTCGGCAGCCAGCACGCGCTCCGGCGTGATGGGCAGCCTCGCCACCCGGCGGCCCGTCGCCGCCGCCACCGCATTCGCAATCGCGGCAGCCCCGGGAATCGCAGGGGGTTCACCGACGCCCTTGGCGCCGTACGGTCCGTCTTCGGCCGGCACCTCAACCAGCATCACGTTCACCCGCGGGACGTCGTGAAACGTCGGCATCTGATAGTCCAGAAAGCTGGTGGACACGGGCTGACCCCCGTCGTCATAGGCCAGATCCTCATACAGGGCCCGCCCAATGCCCTGGGCCACTCCACCCAGAATCTGCCCCTCCACTTCCTTCGGATTGAGTGCCCGTCCCACATCCTGAATCGCGAGGTAGCCCGTGAGCCGCACGTCTCCCGTGTCCGGGTCGACCTTGACACGGGCGCCGTGTACGGCAAATCCCGGGGCGCTGTTCGTGATGGCGCTCCGTCCCTCCGCGATTAAAGGCGCGGTACGGCCGCCGAACCGCGCCGTATCCCGCGCGATCTCGGCCAGGGTCACGGTCCGGCCGGGCACGCCCCGGACATGGACCGCACCCTCGCGCAAGTCGAGGTCCTCGACCGCCGCCTCGAGGCGGTGGGCGGCAATCTCCAACACCTGGCGCCGTACGGCTTTGGCCGCTTCGGCCACCGCGAGTCCCACCGTATAGGTCGTCTTGCTGCCGCCCGCCATCCCGGCGTAGGGAGCGTGGGCCGTGTCGGTGAACGCCACGTGCACCTCGTCCGGGGACAGCCCCAGCGCCTCGGCGGCAATCAAAGCAAACGTCGTGTTGGTGCCCGTGATGTCAATCGAGCCCACCTGGACCACGAGGCGGCCTTCGGAGGTCACCTGGCAGGCGGCCGCTGCCGGCTCGAGGCCCCCGGGCCACCCGCCGACAGCCACGCCAATGCCTTCGTGGGGGCCGAGCGTCTCTTGGAAAAAGGGGTGGTTCTGGGCCGCTTCCAGGCACTCGCGCAAGCCAATCCGCGGCCACGTGCGCCCGTCCGGCCGCTCGTCACCCTCTTGGACCGCGTTTTTCATCCGAAATTCGATGGGGTCCATCTTAAGCGCGCGAGCCAACTCGTCCATCGCGGACTCCAGGGCAAAGTACGCCTGGGGGGCGCCCGGGGCTCGATAAGCGCCCACAGGCACCTTGTGCGTCATCACGTCGTACCCCACCACCTCGAGGTGGGGGCTTCGGTACGTGCCCGCCAGCATTATGCAGGCAATGCCGGCCGACCCGCCGCGCTCCGCGCCGTTGTCAAACACCAGGCGGGCCTCGATCGACGACAGGGTACCGTCCTGGCTCGCGGCCAGCGTCACGTCAATGTCCGCGGCCGGCCCGGGGTTGTTGACCAGAATGTCCTGCTGGCGGTCCAGCAGCATGGCCACCGGGCGGCCGAGCCGCTGTGACAGGGTGGCCACCAGCGGCTCCAGGAGGACACCTTTGCCCCCAAATCCGCCGCCGACGGTGGCGCCCACGACCCTAACGCGATAGTCGGGTAGCTTCAAAAGCCGCTTCACCGAGTTGCGGACCATGAACTGACCCTGGGTGGTGGTCCAAATGGTCGTTTCCCCGGTGCGTGCCGCATGCGCGCTGGATCCATGCGTTTCCAGAAAGCCTTGGTACAGCGGTGGCAGATGATAACGACGGGTCACGACGACGTCCGCCCGCTCGCGTGCGGCGGCCGCGTCGCCGCGGCGATACCGAGTGACGGCCGAGACATTGTTGGGTCGCTCCTCGGTCCGGGCCCCACCGCCGGCAGTGTCCCCATGGGCACCGGCATCGGCCCGTCCGGCCGTATCCTCCAGCTGGCGCACCAGGGGCGCGTCCGGCCGCATCGCGGCTGTGGGGTCCACGACCGCCGGCAACACGTCGTAATCCACTTGGACCAGCTCCGCGGCGTCCTCGGCAACCACCGGGTCGTCCGCCACCACCACCGCCACCGGCTCCCCGGCGTAAAACACCTCGCTCTGGGCCAACAGGTCCGCCTCGGGCAGGGCGTCGCCCAGGTACACCGCTTTCACGCCAGGCACCCCTGCGGCCTCCCGCGTGTCAATGCCCCGAATGCGCGCGTGCGGATGCGGACTCAGCACCAGGTGGGCATACCAGCTGCCCACCGGGTCCAAGTCGGCCACGTAGCCGCCCGCGCCCACCAGCTTGGCGGGCCCGTCGTCCCGGCGCCGTGATTTTCCTATGTACGTGTAGGGCGAATCGGACCGGTCTCCGCTCGTTCGGTCGCTCGTCCGCGTGCTGGCCATGCTGCGGCCCCCTCTTCTTATCGTGTTCAGCTGTCGGGCGGCGTCTTCTTGGGGTACGCCCCAGAGCCCTCCCGATCCGGGCGGCGACCGCCGCCCCTCATGGTACCGCACTCGGGGCCCGACGCGGATGCGCACACGGTCAACGGGCCACGCCGGGGGCCGGCGGGGCGGATGGGCGCACCAGCCGAGGTCCAGCGCCTGCTCCACCTGCGCCTGTCCGACCACCATCCGCTCCGCCAAAAACGGCCGCCGCCTCACTCATGGTCAGCATGCCGGCCCTTCGCGTGGGCGTTCATCGTGAGCATGCGGTGGACGTCCAGGCACTCGCGGCATGTCCGCACAATCGTGGCCGCTTTTAGCGCTCCCCTCCCCGCCTCCGGTGCTCACGGTCCGCCACCGTGTTTTGAAGCGCCAGCGCCTCAGGGGACCACCACACCCCACCATGCAGGCCGGCTCCGCCCGTACTGGATGTCGAGTGCCCGCCGCGCCAGTCCCATCTCAGCGGGGTGCCGCTCGTACGACGGGACCAGCTCCTCGGTCCCGGGGACGTCGGACGCGTCCAGGCTGCCGCGCGTTGCGGTTTTCATCACCACCATGCTGCGCACGCCCTCCGGCCGCCTCTCGCCCGCCATCTCGGGGTCCAGCCACATCAGCCGATAGGGGTCCCGCTGACCACCGGTCACCCACGCGGCCAGGCGTGACCCCTCCACGGTGTCGGGTCCAGGCGGCTCGCCCGAAGTGTCGGGCCAGGCTTGGCCCTAAAGCGTCGGCAACACGCCTCGGCGGTCGCGACCGCTTGGGCCGTCATGACCTCCAGCAGCTGACAACCGCCGACGCGCGCCACGCGGGCCGCCTCGGCCCCCAGGCGCCACCCCACGCCGTGGCCACGGTGACCCGGCGGCACCCAAACCTGCGCCGGCAGGACGGGCCAGCCCTGCATCACCGCGCAGTCGGCCGTGCCCCCGCCGCCGGGTCAACTCCTGCTGCAGCGCGGGCAGGAGGCTGTGATGGCGTACAATTCGGCGTCCAACGCCGCCTTTGGGATCGGTCCAGCCACCACGGTGATGTCCCCCAACGGCATGGTCCCCTCCCGCTCCACAAACCCTAGGCGATGCTAGACGCGCAGGGTTGGTCGTATGGTTCGCTCTCCGCCGAGACGCGTTGACCGGCTCGTGACCCGTTCACGGGACGCACGCCTCGGCGGGAGTCTTGCCGGGCGCGGTTAGGGCCGCACCTCTTCCCAGCGGCGGCGGAACCTCTCCATGAGGATCTCCCGGAGCGTCCCGTGGACGTCCAAAGATGGCTGTCCAAAGATGGCTGTCCAAAGATGGCTGTCCAAAGATGGCTGTCCAAAGATGGCTGTCCAAAGATGGCTGTCCGTGTCAGGGACCCTGGCGGCGATGTTCCGGGACGCGATCACGTCGGCGGCGCCAGCGTGCCCGCAGCGCAGGCACGGAAACCGGTTTCCGTGCCGGTTGTCCTCATAGACGCACCCGCACGCCGGATGGGGACACGTTTGACTGGTGTACGCCGCGCTAATCGTCACCCGGCGGGAACCTCCCGGCTCAAAAGGAAACTCCAGGCGCCCGCGGCGTGCCGAGCGCATCCAGCGGGACTCGATGCGGGATACGGTACGGCTCCGGGTCCGGCCTGCAGGTGGGACAGATCCTCGGTGGCCACAACCGCGGGTCTCGCAGCCAGCCGCCGCACGCACCGCCTCGCCCACCCGCCGCGTCATCTCGGCCGCTCCCCGCTGGCGCTGCGCCTCAAGCGTTTGCCGACCGAGGTTGAACGTGCGGACGCGCCGGACTTTCGCGTCGTCTCCTGGCGCTTCGGCCCGATCGGCCACCTTGGACAGGTGGTTGCGGGCCTTGCCCGTCTGGTTCGTCTCCTCGCTCAGACGGTCCAACAGCGGACCCAACCCGGCCCCATACTTGCGACCGCCGGAGCCGGCCAGGGCCTCCCTCACGCCCGCGTCGAGGCCAATCACCGCGTCACCCTTGGGCTTGCCCGCCTTCACGCCGCACGGCATGTGGACCTCGACCGCCCGGCGGTCCGGCCTAAGCACGATCCGCACGTTGCCGTCGATCCAGCCCCGCCCAAGCAGGGGAACGGCCAACCGCCGCCCGCGTGTGAGGCTCGTCACCTTGACGTACTGACGATCGACGGTGCCATGCTCGCTCGTTTTGACGAAGACCCGGTAGAGAGTGGTGGCCCCATGAATGCCCGGTCCGGCCGGACTCTGGGCGGATGCCCCAGCCTCCGCAGCGCGGCGCAGGAATCGCACCACGGCGCGGCGATCTCCTGGCGCCACCGCCAAGTCCGGCGTGGGTGCCTTGGCTCCGAGAGCGAGACCGATTCAACCATCTGAGCGGAGGAGCCAGAAGCCGTAGTGTCGCGGTTGGCCCTCGAACCGGGCGAACACCTGGGATGTGACGTGTGTCCTGGCTTTGACGGCTTCGATGGGGCGCCTCATGGTGGCGACCGCGTCGAACAGGACCTGGTCGTGGAAGTGGACGGGCCGGACCGACGTGTTGCCCTTCCACAACGGCAGAAAGTCGCGCTGGTCATCGAGGAAGTGCCCGTTTCCCGCGCGGCTCAGGAATACCACAGCACGGTCCTGCTCGCCGCCATACGTGCGGGCGACCTCCTCGACCTCCCGCCACTTGCCCACGTTCAGAAGCAAGGTCTCGTACTGGGCTGTGCGTTTCACGACCCAGCCACCTCCTCGGCCCGCCGCTGCACCGCGACGCCACGCACGGCGCTCCCTTGCGGGATTCCGAGCCGTTCCGGTTCCCGTCGCCCGCGCGCGGGGCTTATCTGGGCTGGCACCGACGCTGGTACAATGACGGCACACGGTCGACTGGCGAAGGGAGATGCGGGATGTGCACGAGCCACGGGGACTCTACATCAATGGACAGTGGGAGACGGGCGGGCGGCTCATAACCGTGGAGGACAAATTCACGGGGGCTGCCCTGGCCACCCTCGCGGGAGCCCGCGGAGAGGACGTCGGACGGGCGGTCGCGGCGGCCCAGGCGGCCGCGGCCCACCCCATCCCGCCCCGACAGCGGGCCGCCATCCTCGAGGCGGCGGCCTCGAGCCTCCGGGCCCAGGCCGACGACTGGGCTCGTGTCATCGTCCAGGAAGGCGGCAAGCCCTGGAAGGACGCGCGGGCTGAAGTGGACCGGGCGGTGGAAACCTTGGTGCTGTCCGCCCGCGCGGCGCTGTCGCTTCACGGCGAGACGGTTCCCCTCGACGCCTCCCCAGGTGGAGAGCAGCGGGTGGGCCTCTACGTCCGGGTGCCAGTCGGCGTCGTGGCAGCCATCACACCGTTTAACTTTCCGCTGAACCTGGTGTGCCACAAGGTGGCCCCGGCGATTGCGGCCGGCAACGCCGTGGTGCTCAAGCCGGCCACGTCCACCCCGCTCTCGTCCGTGCGGCTGGTGGAGCTGCTGGCCGCGTCTGGCTTGCCGGCGGGCTTTCTAAACCTGGTGGTGGGGTCAGGAGCGGAGGTGGGAGACGCGCTGGTGCGCCATCCCGGCGTCAACTTCATCACGTTTACCGGCAGCCCGCCGGTGGGATTCGGCATCAAGGCGGCGTCAGGGCGCGCCCGCGTGACGCTCGAGCTGGGCAACAACTCGGGCAACATCGTGCACAGCGACGCCGACCTTGCGACGGCCGCGAACCTGCTGGCGCGCCGCGCATTTTCCCAGGCGGGCCAGTCCTGCATCTCGGTGCAGCGCATCTACGTGCAGGCCTCGGTCTTTGATGCGTTTTTGGAACTCATCACGTCCGCCACCGAACGCTTGGTGGTTGGCAACCCCCTGGACCCCACGACGGACGTGGGGCCACTTATCAGCAAGGCGGAGGCCGAACGCGTCGAGGAGTGGGTCGACGAGGCGGTTCAGGCGGGTGCCGAGGTGGTTTTGGGCGGCGGTCGCACCGGGGCGCTGATGGCCCCCACCCTCCTGACCCGCGTCACGCCCGCCATGCGGGTGGTGTGCGACGAAGTGTTTGGCCCGGTGGCCGTGCTGGTGCCTTACGACCGCTTTGAAGACGCGGTGGATTCGGTCAACCAGTCCGAGTACGGCCTGCAGGCGGGCGTGTTCACCCGCGACGTGAATCGGGCCTGGTACGCCGTCAAGCACCTTCGGGTGGGAGGCGTCATCATCAACGACACCTCGAGCTACCGGGCCGATCTCATGCCCTACGGAGGCGTGGGCCAGAGCGGTCAGGGCCGCGAGGGCCCCCGCTTTGCCGTGGAGGAGATGACCGAGTTGCGCATGGCCGTGTTCAACCTGGAATAAGCACCGTCGGCGACAGCTGGCAAGGGCAGCAGAGGAGGCAACCGTGAAACCCCCAATCGACCTGGAAAACATCCGCGCGATTGACGCGCATGTGCACCTCGCCACCCACGAGTGGCTGACCGAATCCATGGGACCTTACCAGGCCTCTGTGGAGCGCTACTTTCGCACCACCATGGCGGCCGGTTCCTTGGACGCCATGGTAGACACGTACCGGGCGGCCCGCGTCCACGGGCTGTTGCTGGCCTGGGATGCCGAACGATTCACAGGCCGCCCCCCGCTGACCAACGAGCGGGTGGCGGAGATTGCTGCGCACCACTCCGACGTGTTCACGGGATTCGGGAGTGTTGACCCGGCGCGGCCGGATGGCGTGGCGCGGCTCCATCAAATGGCGCGGCTGGGCCTTAAGGGGCTCAAGCTCCACCCCACGATGCAGGGCTTTCTCCCCGACGAGGAACGGTGGGAGCCTTTTTTTGGGACGGCCGCTGAACTGGGCTTCCCTATCGTGGTGCACACCGGCACCAGCGGCGTGGGTGCCGGGACGCCCGGGGGCCAGGGGCTGCCCTTGGACGCCGCGCGGCCCATGCGCCTGGATGGCTGGGCCGCGCGCTTCCCGGGTCTGTGCTTCATCCTGGCCCATGTCGGCTGGCCCTGGCACCTGGAAGCGCTGGCCATGGCGCTGCACAAAACCAACGTATATATTGACATCTCGGGATGGCGCTATAAATACCTTCCCGACGAGGTGTTGCGCGAATTGCGTGGACGCCTTTCGCAGCAGTTTCTGTTTGGCACGGACTTTCCCATGTTTGACCTGGGCCGGCAGCTCAATGACTTTGACGTCCTCGACCTACCCCCGGCGGTCCGTCGCCGTGTGCTGGTGGACAACGCCGCCGAGTTGTTGTGGGGTGCCGACGGGGCATAGTCTCAGCGGACTCCCAGCGGGCGCGCGGTTGATCGCGTCCCATGGGTGGTATAGTGAACATCAGAACGTGACCGATTTGGGGAGGCGATTGGACATGGCATGGAGGACACCGGGCCGCTCCCGCTCCATGAGCCCCAGTCAGGCGCGAGGCTACTATTTCGCGCAGAATGGGTCGTCGTGGACGCTCACGGGCAGCCTGATGGGTTCCACCCTGCTGTACATGGCTCTATATCTGCTGGTGGCGGCCTTTGGGGCGTTCGCCACGCTGGCCACCGGCTTTGACGCCGTGATGGCCCGCTCCGGGTCGATTGCCTGGCTGCCCATGCTGGTGCTGGTGTTCGTACTGTCGGCGGCGCTGAACCGAGCCATCGGCAACGTCAAGAAGGAACTGTTGCTGGGCGGTCTCATGATGCTCATGGTGAGCCCATTTTTGGGCCTGGCGCTTGCTTACGGGCTCAGCATCTCGCCGCCCGCGGTACTGTCGGCGGTGGTGGCGGTGGCCGGGTCGCTGGTGGTGACGGCGGCCATCGCGTACGTGAGCCCCTGGGACTTGAGCAAGCTTTCGGGACTGGCGTTCGTTGCCCTCATGGGCCTCTTGATCACGCAGGTGCTGGCCATGTTCATCGGCTCCGCCACCGGGCTCGTGACGTCGCCGCTGTGGTCCCTGATTGGCATTGGCGTCTTTGAACTGTACTTGGTGGTGGACCTCTCCCGCATGCGCCAGGCGATGGCGTACGGCCCCAACGACGGTCTTGCGGCCTATTTGGGACTGGGACTGGCGCTGGACGTGGTCAACCTGTTCATGTACTTCCTGATGCTGTTCCTGGGCGGAGCGCGCCGCCGCTAGCCCACACGGCCCCACCCGCCCGTGCTTGGCACGGGCGGGTGGGTGCTGGTGCTACAGAACGCTCGCGAGCGTGATCGCCACCGCCGCGGCCACAGCGGCCACGGTCATGGCTCGCCCCACGTCGATGGCCGCCGCCTGCAGGCGCCCACGTGACCACGCCCCGCGACGTCGTGCCCACAGCACCGTGACCACGATGGGCCCCAACAGCCACCACGGTGAAAACAAGCCCAGGGCCGCCCAGCCCGCTATGATCCACCCGCCATATCCCAACAGGGAGCGGTCGAGGGAGGCGCGCCGCCCCCGCCCGGCCCGAGGGACCGGGCGGGGGGCGGCCCGGCCTCCGGGCGGTGAACTCGGCAGTCCAGCCGCGGTCACGGCTCGGAGCGTCCGGCGTGCTTCCAACACCCGCCGAAACCGCTCCTCGGCGGCATGCCGCGCCAGTGCGTCCCGCTGCACGTCCGGGTGGTGGTGTTTGGCGGATCGTCGGAACGCACTTTCGATATCGGCCACGGTGTTGCGCGGGCTCGAGAGCCCCAGCACCCGCCGCGCCTCCTCGGGGGTCATTGGATGCCCCTCCTTCCCTACCCTATCTGTCTGTGACACAGCATTCGCAGCCGCTGTGCCGTTCTTGACCTCATTCGTCGGACGGCAAGTAGACGCTCATACTTTGAATACCCACCCGACCCGGTCCGGTAAAGCGATTCAAGAGCAGGTGGTGGCTCGAGAGCAGTCCGGCCGCCACATTGATCGGCACCAGCTGCATGCGCACGTCCGCGTCCTTGTAGCACCATGCCCCGGGCTCCACATCAAACGCCTCGCCCGGGCCGAGCTCCACTTCCACCAGATTGCCGTAGGCATGAAGCCACAGCGTCCCGGGCTCCCGGGAGGCGGTGAACCGATCGACGAAGAAGCCGGACCCGCCCAACAGCAGATTGGCCACGCCTCGGACCCGCGAGAATCCGTATCCCAGGTTGCCCGAGGCGGCCAGAAACTGATGCTCGCGCACCTCCAGCGCTCCCCCGGCGGGAATGTGCACCCCGAACACTTGGCCGGGACCGTCCCGGCTGACCGCCAGCAGGCCGTCCCCCTCGGCCCGGGTCAAAAACACCGGCATTTTGCCCAACAGGCGCTTTAAGGCGCCGCGGGGCATGGCAGCCGCCAGCCGAACGGAAGGCGACTTGTACAGCAGAATATAGTGTTCGAAGTAGACGCTTCGGGCCTCACTCAGCTCAAACTCCAGCACAGGCACCAGCTCCCCGCTGATGCGGTGCGGCATCGTCGCCGCTTGATCATCGGTATGCGTGGGGACGTGTCGCATGTCCAATGCCGTCACTCCTTATCGGGGTCATCGGTCCTTGGCCCAGCGATCAGGGCCCTCAGATGCTCTAGGACATAGCGCGTGGGCAGCGGACTGTCGTCCCCGTGCAGCACGTCCTCGGGATCCCGCCAGGCAAGGCGCTTCACCTCGGCGGGGGCGCCCCGCGCTGCTGGCCACGGGGCCCGGGAGCAGTCCAGCCCAAAGAACCGGCAGTCAAATCGGCGAGGTTCGTGCGGCGGGGTGGCCAGGCGGCCCCAATAGCGCAGGACGGACAGATGCTCCACCGGCAAGCCGAGATCACCAGCCGTCCGCTCCGTGCGCGGCACCGCGGGCACGTCCACCGCCGGCCCCAGCCAGAGGCCGGCCTCCTCCCACAACTCCCGGGCGGCCGTGGCCTCCGCGGCGCGATTAGCGAGCGGATCGCGGTCCCATGCCGGCCACGCGTCTTCTGGCATGTACCCCAGGTGCCGAAGGAACCAGGGCCGGGCCCAATGCATGAAGTCGCTCTGGTTGATGGGCGCTGGCTGCAACGTGGAAAGCCCCGCTCCGGGGTGCCGTTCGGCCCACCGACGGTCCGCGTCGCCGACGCCGCCCCCAGGAAACACCCACTGGCCCGGCCACCCGGGCTGCGTGGCGGGTCGCTCAATCATCAGGACACGCACTCGCCCGCCCGGGGCCGTGACCCAGGCCACCACCGTGGCCGCGTCGCGCCACCGCGAGGATGGCGCACTCGCCGTGCCTGCCACGCCCTCTCCCCTTTACTCACCCGATTGTCCTGCCCTCTATCTTGCCGTGTGGCGCGAGCCTCGTCCAGCACCCGTTGCAAGGTTCGCTGGCAAGGCCGTGGCTCAAGGGACGTCTCGGCCCAATCCCTGGACACCGCTGTCCGACAGGGTTTGGTATTCTGTTCGAGAGGTGAGGCGTTGTCCGCGTGGCCCCTCTTGATGACCGCCACCATTGCCCCGGTGGCGGTTCCCCGCATGCCCCTGCAGAATCCCGCGCTGCGCTGGGCCCAATACGCGTCCGCGCTGCAGTTCTGGCTCGCGCGCCCGGGCTTGTCCGGGGTGGTGTTTTGCGACAACAGCGGCTATGCCGCCCCGTACCCACCCATCCAAGACGCGGCGGCCCGGCGCGGCATCCCCCTGGAGATACTGAGCTGGGCGGACAATCTGGCCGGGGTGGAGCGGGGCAAAGGGTTTGGCGAGGGCCGCCTCATGGAGCGCGCCGTCCGGGAGAGCCGCATCCTCAGGGGCGCGCCGGGCTTCTACAAGGTGACCGGCCGCCTCACCGTTGCGAACTTCGACCGCATCGAACGCCACGCCCGCCGCCATCCGCGCGCGTTCTGCCGCCGGTTCCTGGGACAGGCCGGGTGGGCCGACACACGCTTTTTCAAGGTCGACCGCTGCTGCTTCGAGCGCCACCTGATTCGTGCCTACGAGGAGGTGACCGAAGTTCCCGAGGCGGTCGGCGAGCGCTGGGCTCTGGGTCAGGCGTATGCCCGCGCCTTGGCTCCGCTCCAACCGCCCCCCTTGCTGCCCCTGCCCGACGTGGCCGGACGCTCGAGCCTGGGTCCCCGCTACGGCGACCCCGTGGCCAAACGGGCCATCAAGCATGCGTTGGCGTGGGCGGGCCAGTATCGCCTGTAGAGCTTGCCTGCGACCTGGCATCCGACGTGGCATGCGACAGCACCTCCGCCATGAGTCGTTCGCCTGTCGGCACCTCCATGACCTGAATGCCCAGACGTTGGGCCGACGACGCCATCCGCACATCATGGTCACCGGCGTAACCATGGCTGGTCCTGAGCGTCACGGCAATGCGCCAAGCCGTCTGCCCCACTTTGCTCGCACCCGGCCACAGGTACCGGTGCCAGAGAATCCTAAAGTCCCGCACCCACCAGGGCGGGCGCAACACGAGGACGGCATCCGCCTGGGCCATCGCATCGGTCCAAGGATAGATGCCCTCAATGATCCATGCATCCAGCGCCAGCAGGCTTCTCTGCCACCGGGCGCGTTCGGGGTCGTCTTCATCCTTCAAAAACCACTCGTCCAGTTCATACCACCCAATCCCCGTGGCCTCCGACACGCGCCGCGCCCAAAAGCTTTTTCCACTGGCTGGCGGCCCCATAATAAAAATTTTACGCCACACGACTGCGGCGCCCGCCGTGTCCAAGGGTACGGCGGCTCTGCACAGCCTCACGGCGGCCATCGGCTTCATCACCTCTCTTGCGATTGACATAAACTGGGTCTCGCAGTATTGTGACCCAGCGGGCCGGCGATGCGGCTCGAATCGCGTCGGAAGGGACTCGTGGGAATGTATCACATTTCTGAATCATTGGTGCCCATCCGGGTCCAGCCGACCCCTTTCGCGTGGTGGGATCTGGCACTGGTGTGGATTGCCGGGATGGCGGTGCTGGGACTCGATCTGCTGTGGCCCCACGCGAGCGGCGTCGCGCGGGCCGCCATCGGCATCCCCTTCGGGCTTGTGGTCCCCGGCTACACCGCCGCGTTATGCCTGTTTCCCCGCCGTCAGGACCTGGACGACGTTGAGCGCGGGGTGCTGTCGCTCATCCTGAGCATCGCCGCCACCGGCGGCATCGTCTATGGCCTGTCCCGGGTGGGCATCCCGGCCACCACCGCGACCGATGTGCTGTCGCTCTTGGCGCTCACCGGCACGTTGAGTTTCGTGGCGCTGGTCCGCCGCCACGCCCTGGGGCGGAACGAACCCTATCTGCTGCGCGTGCACCTCCATCCGACCGTGGGCGGCGGGCTGGTATTAGTGGCGGTCATGGCCCTGGCCACCGCGCTCGTGGTGGCGCCCGCCTGGCAGGCCACCGCGCCGGCAGCTTGGATCGTGGGCCCCCAGGGCTTCCCCAGCGCCCCGTCCGCCGCCGGGGCAACCCACGGCGTGATAGCGCTCTACATCAGCAATCCGGAGCGCGCGCTCCTTGCCTACCACGCGACCGCCGCTGTGAATGGGACGACGGTGTGGATCCGAACGCTCCGTTGCCCGCCCCACCGAACGTGCCATTATCTAGTCCCCCTGCCTTCGACCGGATACGGCACGGCCACGTGGCGCCTGAAGCTGGCGGACCCCGGCGAGCCGGCCCTGACTCGCCACCTGGTGCTCCACTACCGCGTCGGATGACCCGGGGCGACTTGGCACTGTATGCAGATTCTGGTATTCTGGGTTCATGACCACATCAACCGCCTCCGGTCGACGGCGCCCACTCCGCGTCGGAATGTTCACGTACGGAATGGGCCGCTACACCACGGGCATTGGCCGCTACGCCTCCGAGCTATGCTACGCCCTCCGCCGGACCGATCCGACGCTCGAGTTGTGGCTGCTCAACCCGTATCCCGACACCGCCATGCCCTGGTTTGCAGATTTCTCCAACCGACGCCTGTCGGGTGTCGCCACGCTGCCCGGGGTCTTGACGCGCGGCCACACCGAACTGGCCCGGGCGGCGCACGCCCTGCAACTGGACATCGTGCACGACCCCTGCGGGGTAGGGCCCTTTCTGTCTCTCCGGCATGGCGTCCACCGCGTGCTCACGGTGCATGACGCCATCCCACTGGTCGCCCCCCAGTGGCACCCCGTGCTGACCCGCCTCGTTTTTCGCACGCTGGTGGCCTGGAGCCCGTACACAACCGACGCCGTGCTCACGACCAGCCGCTCTGCGCAACGCGACTTGGTGCACCACATCGCCGGGCTGGCCTCCCGGCTGGTGGTGGCGCCCCCCGGCACCCGTTGGCCGTCCGACGGCGAGCTCGCGATGCGTCGGGCCGACGCCGAGCGGGCCAAGGGGGCCGGGGAGTTGCCGGCGCGCTATCTGCTGGCCGTGGGCAACCAAGACCCGCGCAAGAACACAGCGCGTCTGTTCGCCGCGTTTCGCCAAGTGCGGACCGGCCAGCCCGACGTGGCGCTGGTGCTGGCCGGCCCGGACACCTGGGGCCGTCGCAGCGCACTGGCGGCAGGAACTCCCGATGGGGTACACCACTTCGGGTACCTTCCCGATGCCCAGCTGGCTACCGTGTACGCCGGTGCCGCGGGAGTGGTGTTTCCCTCTCTCTACGAAGGGTTTGGACAGCCCGCCCTCGAGGGGATGGCCCACGGGGTGCCGGTCGTGACCTCCAACCGCTCATCGTTGCCCGAGCTCACCGGGGACGCGGCGCTCCTGGTCAACCCGGAAGACGTCGACGCCCTCGCCAGGGCCATGGTCCGCGTGTTGACCGACCACGGGCTGGCCCAGCGACTTGCGGTCCAGGGGCGCCGGCGCGCCGAGCGATTTAGCTGGGACGCCACAGCGGCCACAATCCTTAACCTGTACCGGGCGCTGGTGGGCTGATGAGGCGGGACGGGTGGGACATTCTGATCGATGCCACCCCGTTGCAGTCCGGCCACCGGCTGCGCGGCGTGGGGACGTATACCCGCGAGCTCACGCGCGCCCTGCTCCGGTTGGCGCCCGACCGGATCACCTGTCTCGCCAGTACCGTGGGGCGCCAGTGGCTCCCGGAGGAGGTGGCCGCCCATGCGGTGTATGGATGGCGTGCCCACTGGCCCGCGCAGGCGTACTGGCTATACAACGAAGCCTTCCTGCGCGCGGCGCTCCTCCGGGGCCGGCCCCGCGTCTTTCACGCCCCCGACTTCAATGGCGTGGCCACCCACCCCGGCACGGCCACCGTGGTCACCCTGCATGACCTCATGCCGCTGGACCATCCGCCGGACGGAGGCCTGTCGGCCCGCGCCAGCCAATGGCGCTGGCAGGTGTACTACCGCCACCGGCTGCCGCGCGCCCACCAAGTCATTGCGGTCAGCGAGGCGGTGCGCGACGCAGCGCTGGCGCGGCTCAACCTGCCACCCGACTGCGTGACCGTGGTTCGCCCCGGGGTGGACTCCCGCTTCTCTCCATCCGAGCGCGGCCGCGGCCGCTTTGCTCTGCACCGCCCATACCTGTTGTTCGTGGGCGGCGGGGCGCCCAACAAAAACCTCGGCGGCGTCCTGGCCGCCGCGGCGCGGCTGGACCGCATCCCGCCGTGGTCCCTCATCGTGGCCGGGTCGTGGCCACCGGGCCGGCTGGAGCCGATGCGGGATCGTGCGCGGGCCCTCGGTCTCGCCGATCGGGTAGAATTTCTGGGTTATGTCCCGGATGCCGATTTGCCCGGCCTGTACGCCAACGCGCTTGCGCTGGTGTTCCCCTCCCTGGATGAGGGATTCGGTCTGCCCCTCCTGGAAGCCATGGCCTCCGGCGTCGCGGTGGTAACCAGCAATCGCCCACCCATGTCCACAGTGGGGCGCGGCGTGGCGTTGCTGGTCAATCCCGAATCCGTAGACGAGATGACGCGAGCGCTTTTACTCCTGTTGGAAGATCCGGGCTGGCGACAGGAACTGGGGCGCCAGGGTCCTTCCCACGCCTGTCCCTTCAGTTGGGCCCAGACCGCCCGCGACACCCTCCGGGTCTACGACCGGGCGGTGCCCCGCGCTCGGGCATCGGCTCACCGCTGAAACGGGCTCTCCGGCACCGTTTGATAAATCGCGGCCCCGCCGTCGTCGTACACCCGGTTCTGCGCCGCGTATGGGGGCAGCCACCCGTGCTGAGCCTCCGTATTGGCCACCACCACTGGTGACCACAGGAAGTCCGCCGTGAGCGGCAGCGGCTTGAAACCCATCACCACATTGTCGTGCGGGGTCACCGGCCAGAGACTTTGCGCCATGTACACCAGGCGGTTGTCGGGACCCGTCCAAAGCCCCATGCTGTGGGCGTGCGCAACAAAGAAGCCCACGGCCTGCCGCTCCGCCGGCGTGTAGAAAATCCACTCGTTGGACACCAGCGGATCCAGCGTCACCTTGACCACGCCCGCCGCCAGGAACGCGGCCACCATCACCGCCGACCACCCCGCCACCCTCTGCGCCTTCCGCCGCACGAGGGGATGCCGCCACACGGCGAACAGCCCCATGGCGGCCAGGGGAGTCGCCAGCAACGCAAAGTAGGTGAAGTTGCGCACCTCAAGGTTGCTCCCAGCGGCCAGTCCCGTAAAATCCAGGGGAATGGCCACGGCCACCAACAGCCCCAGGGCCAGATACATCGCCAGCAGCATCAGGACGTGCGCGGGAACCCGCCGTCGTTGCCAGAGGCGGCGTCCAAAGGCGACGAAAACCACCAGCGAGGCGGCAAACATAATCCATCGGAAAGAAGCCACCAACAGATACGAAAAACTTCCCGCCCATTGAGCGGCCGGCGCCGCATAGGGGTTGGAGTGGACGCGTCCGGTGCGCAGCAGGTGCCACAGCTTGATGGCCGCCGTGGACAGCAGGGTGAAATCCTGGGACGCCGGGGGGTACACTCCCAGCATCACCCATACCACCACCCCACCCGCCGCCGCCATGCCAACGGCCAGTCGCGCGGCCAGCGGTCGGACGTCCGCGGCGGACCGTGTAAGCCGTGGCCGGGCGGCCACCATGAAGCCGGCGGCCAGCAGGCCGGCGGTGGCCAGCGTGGAGGCGAAATAGTCGTTGGTCACGGCATTCATCAGCATGAGGAGAAGAAACAGCGCAAGCCAGGTGAACTGCCGAACGCGCTCTGCGCTCGTCACGGCGGCCGGCCCACGCGGGACGCTCGCCGCCAGCGCCCACAGCCCCAGCAGCAGGATGGCGATGTTAAATTTCTCATGATTGCCGCGCACCGCGGAAAACACCACCTCGGGTACGGCCAACAGCATCCAGGCAGCCAAGGTGGCCGTACGCTCAGAGTGGGTCAGCACCCGATAGCACAGGTACGCGGCCCCCAGCATCAGCGTGATGCCCACGAACGGGGCTACAACCGTATTGAATACGGGCGGCGACACGCCGGCCAGCCACTGGAACGACGCGAGCCAGGCCGTGTACAGAAAGCCATGGGGATAGTCGCCGGCAAACAACACGGAGTGCCGCTGGACCGTCAGCACCGCGTCCCGCGTGAAAAACGCGGTGTCGTTTTCGACCCACAATCCCCGGTAGCGCACCACAAACAAGAACGCGTAGCCCAGTCCCGCCGCCAGCATCAGCACCAGGCGGCGCGTCGCCGCCTGGTGGTCAGCGTTCATGCGGCCCCTCCTTCGCCCGGGCTGTTTTCGCCGACGCCTGAGACCCCGGTCTTCCGGAGGACCGGCCGGCCACTCGCGCGGTGGGAAGGACAGGTGAGGGCGCGTGACGCCGCCACACCGCACCGGACAGGCCCGCCATCAGCAGGAGCCCCGCCAGAAACGCCGCGACGGCGGGCGGGCTGTCAAACGACAACGCCGCCAGACGGCCGACCGACGGGCGACGAGTCCGGCCCACCGGGGACCGGAAAGCCGCGGACTGATGGTGAGCCACCACGCGGACCACCAGCGTCCGAGCGGTGCCCACGGTCACCGTGGTGTCCGCCCGCCAGGTCCCCCTCGCCGGGATCGCCGCGGTGAGCGCCGTCTGGTGGAGTCCGGCACGGACCCGGACGGTTCCGCGCCAGGGACCCGGCCCCGCGTTGCGGACGGTGAGAGCCAGCGGGTCGGGCTGCCCCGGATGGGCGGGAGCCAACGTGCCACGAATCGCGAGGTGGCCAGACCCGCGAGGAGCCGGCACCAGCCGGAAGCGGTCGGTGGCGCGCGTGTAAGACAGCGCATAGCGCCCCGCCGCGACGTCCGGCGCCACACCTGGCAGCTGCGAGCGAGCCCCTCCCGGCCCCACAGCGATCATGGCCTGAAAGCCGCTGGACGTCGGCACCACGGCACTCACCTGCCCGGCCGCCGCGGTCAGGGCAGCGACGGCGCGGGCGGGCAGCCACTGGAACAAATGCTGTGGGCTTTTGCCCTGTTGGTACGGCGCCACCTGCTGAACAAATTGCTGCCAGGACGTGTCTGTTGTGGGAGGAAGCACTTGGAACACGGATGCCGTAAACGGGGCCAGCAACACGGCCACACCGTGGGGACCGGCGTACAGCCACACCCGCCCGTCCAGCGCATCCAGGCGAGATACCGGGCGGTAGCCGGCCGCGCCCTTGGTGAATAGGCGCCAGTCGTTGATGTATGGACCAGGTCCCAGATTGCGCTCCACCAGCTGGCTCGTGGCCGTGACCTGCCACAACCCGGCCTGGGCGCCCAACAGGTGCAGTTTTCCGTCGATGGGACTTGCGTAGAGCCACGGCCGCGCGGCCGGTCCCGTCCGGTATTCCCCCCGCGTTCCGGCGGGCAGGGTATCGTAGGCGGTCAGGTTCGGGCTGCCATGCTCCCCAAACAGGAACGCATCCCCCACCAGGCCCGCGGGCCACGCGTACAACCCCTCGCTGGTCAGATAGGGCCGCGCGTTTTGATCGATAAAGGTGGTGACCGGCCACCGCTCATCTATGAGGCGTGCCGGATACCCCGCATAGCCGGGGGCCACGATCGTCTCCTGGCCTCCCATGATGCGCGTATGGGTGTTAATGGTCTGAAACCCCAGCATGTCCACCTTGTAGTTGAATTCCTGGTTGCCCGGGTGGTCTGCCCACGAGTACCGCACGGTCTCGCTGGACCGCGCCAGGGCGGGAAGCGCCAGAGGCGTGAGCTGATGCAGCCCCAGCTGTCCGAGCGTGTGCGTCGGCTGCCAGTTGACCCGGATGACGAGGTTGGGCAGGCCGGTAGCTTTGGGATCCAGGGTATAGAAGCCCCAGGGTGACTCGAAGGACGGATGGTTCAGGGGCCCGGGCACTACCGGCGCTGTCGAATAAAAGCCATAGCTGCAACTCTGGTTTCTGAGACTCACGACTTCGCTGAACTTGGCCATGAGGCCTGTCGCCCAATTCATCACGATGGGGGGCGTTTCGGTCCCCATGCCTTGAAGGAAATGCCCTCCATAAGCCACGTAGGGCCAGAGCGGGCTGGGTCCCGGCACCCAGGTGCGCGGGGTGGGACACTTGGTCTGAGCGTAGCTGGCGCGGATGTAGTTGGCGCCCGCGAGCGGCGGAATGAGCCGCCGGTCATCCCAGGTGGGGATGCCGGGGGCGCTGCCGTGCAGGTACACCACAAACGCCAGCGGCCCTGGCCGAATCCGGGACAGATACGACGCGGGGCCGGGTTTGCCTCCCCACATCGTATAGACGGGTCCAAACACGTCGACCGTCACGTTGAAGTCAGGCAAACCTCCGCGGGACCACCAGCCCTCTGGTGCCGCCACCACCATAATGGGCTTTAATCGCGACAGTTGCGGCGCGAGCGGCCGACTCCCATTGATGGGCACCCACGTGCGCCCCGGCGGGGCCTCGTAAACCCGGGCGAGGCTGGCGCGCCCATCGTCTCTGAGCCACACCACCAGGCTCGGGTGGTTCGGCCCGCGAGACCGCAGGTAGTATTCGATGACCGCCTGGCCGGCCGCCCCCGCGGCCAGCTCTGGCCAGGTTGCCCCGGTCAGCGAGACGAAGCGCGTGTCCACGACCGGGTGCGGCGGGGAGGCCGCGGCCAGCGTCTGCCCCGGCCATCCCATCAGCGTCATTGCCGCCGCGGCCCCCGCCCCCGCAACCCAGCGCCCCTTCCCTAGGTCCACTGGCCCCTCCGAACCGCGACCCGGCGCGTCGCTTCCAGGGCCGCCAAAAAGTCCACCAACACGGACGCGATGAGGGTCGCCGTCCCCACGGGAACGCCCGCCCAGTCGGTGTAGTGCGCCCGCCGTCGAAGCGCTTCGGCGACCAGCAGCAACAACCCCCCCCAGGCGCCCGGCCACCACCACCCCGCTGCCAGGAGCAGAAGCGCCACCCAGGGCATGGCCAGCGTGCAACTCACCGCCCGCACTTCGTCCCATGCCCCGTATCGCCAACCGTGTCGCCATACGGTCCCCAGCCAGCGCGCCTGCTTGGCCACATAGTGGCCCCCCCGCTCGGGAAACCGCGCCGGCATCTCACTCGCCGGTTCGCGCCAGATCGAGCCGCCGGCGGCCAGCACGTGCTTGGCCAGGGTATAGTCCGTCCCCGTGGGCGCATCCCAGTCAAACGCACCCACCCGTTCAATCATGGCGCGGGTGATGGCGGTGTTGGCCCCGGTCAATCCACGGCTGGGACTCGCGCCACCCCGATCCCGAGCGCGGAGCACGGCCCACTGCACGCGGACCAGTGGCATCGTCTCCTGGGCCGGCAGGGGACGGATGGGACCGGTCACCGCGTCACACCCGCGCTGAATCCACGCCAGCAGCGGGCGCGCCACGCTGTCCGTGGGTCGACAGTCCATATCCGTCAGGTAGATGATATCGCCCGTAACCTGTGGCCAGGCAGCGGCCAGTGCCCCCTGCTTGCCCATGCTGGGCACTTGCTCCACCACCTTGAGCCCAACCTCCGGATGGGCCTGTTGGAAGGCCCGCGCGGCCGCCAAACTCCCATCCGTCCCCCCCACCGCCAACACCAGTTCATCCGCCGTGTCGGTGAGCTTTTGGTACGCGGCCAAAAACGATCCCAGTTCGGCGGCCACGTGCCACCCAGCCACCAGCCACGTCACCCGTGTCGGCCCTTCGCCATGCCTCATCCCGCCAACACCTCCCACACACCGCTGGCCCATGGCTCGCGCTTGTTCCACCGGTACCAGAGCGCACGGTCCGCTCCCCCGCTCACCATCGTGATGGCCTCCGACGTTTCCCGCCAAATGGCGGGGCGGCCGCGTACGGTCACCAACATGCTGGCCGGCCGCACCGTGGGCGGTGGCGGCGCGGCGGGGACCACCCCACTCTCGGCCAGCCATCGGAGCACTTTGTCATTCCACCCGACGGCCGGCGTCACATCCCGAAAGTCCACCCCCGACGCCCCCGAGAATCCCTCCCCGGTCCGAAAGCCGCCGGTGGGGAGCTGACCCGCCAGCAGGCGGTGTTGGACCACGGCCGGGACCGTCCGCCCCAGCAGCATTTGTGCCCGCAGCACCTCGGCGGTTCCTGCGAGCCAGCGGGGCCCCTCCGCCCGCGCGCCACCCGCATACACTACTTGTGGATAGCTGCCGTCGGGGTTCTGCACCCGACTCAGGAACTCGCCGATCCGCTGGGCGGCCGTCCGATACCGGTCCTCGCCCAGCATCTCTGCGGCCAGCAACAGCGCCGGTACGATGCGGGCATTGTAAAAGGGAAAGAAGCGCCGATCCCCACCACCGGGCGCCGCCTGTTGGTGCACCGCCCCACTCTCCGGACGGCCCCGCACGTTCACCTGCAGGTGCAACACGTCGGCTAGGGCCGCGGCGGCATAGGTGAGATAGCGTGTGTCACCCGTGTCGGCCGCGTAAAGTAGGCAGGCTTCAGCCAGCGTCGCGAGCTTGTTGGGCACGCGGCCAAATTGCTCGGGTCGGTCATTGAACCCCTGGGTGGCGGGGTCCCACAGGTGTCCGATCTGGTTGTCCAGGATGCGACCTGCGGCCGCCAGCCAGGTGGGATGGGGCCACACACGGTGCGCCGCCAGAAGCCCGGCTGCCGCCGCCGCCTCGTGCGGCGTCCCCAAACTGCCTGGATTCGCCTCGAACCGCGAGGCGGCCAGGGATCCGTCGGGCCGCTGGGCCGCCAGCACGTCCGCTGCCGCCATCGCGAGGCGGTGCTGCCAATGGGCCGCACCGGTGCGACGGTACAGCGCGGCATACCCCGCCAAGAGGCCTTCGTACCGCCAATCCCTGCCCGGCCCCGCATAGCGAAAGCCCGACTCCCACCAATGGGGGACAGGCCCACCATATCCGCCCGTCTGGCGCATCGTGGCCAGCCAGGCGTCCAGGTTGGCCACCACCAAGTCCATCGTGCTCACGAGCGCCCCGCGCCTGGCGCCCACGCCTGGACCGCATAGTGCGCCGGCCCGCCCGCCGCTGCGAAGTGCCGTGGCAGGCTGCGAAAGAAGCGGTCGTGCCACGGCGCCACGCCCAAGCGGCCCGTCACCCACATGCCCGCCCCCAGGGCACGCGTGGTGGGCAGATAGATCACCCGCTCCCACTCCAGATGCCAGGTAGCGTCGTGGGGGGGTCGCCGGGCCCAAAAGTGCCGGCGATATTGGAGCACATACACGCGCTCCACGTGAGTCCACGGGTCGGCATCGGGTGGAACGCCCAGCCACGCCACCGCCGCCCCCGGCCCCTTGGCTAAGCTGAGCGCCGCCCGCTCCCGCACGCCCTCCGCAGCACCGGGCAGCCCCAATACGCACTGCAGGCGGCCCACCCCGGCGGTCTGCAGGTCCATGAAGAGCGCATCCAGCGCGATCCGCCACGCGCGCTCATGCCCTCCGGAATGCCCCGGCAACCCTTGGGGCTTCACCACCAGCGACAGGGCCACCTCACTCACCACCCGTCCTCAGTTCTGAAAAGAGCGCCTCGAGTTGTTCTCCGGCTCGACCCCACGAGTACTGCTCCACGACGCGCCGCCGTCCGTGCCGACCCAGCGTCCGGCGCCACGCGGGCCGCTGGACGAGAACGCGCAGTGCGCGGACCAGTGCATCCAGACGCCCCGGCTCCACCAGGAGCCCGTCCTGCCCGGTTCGCACCACGGTCCGCACCCCCGGCAGCGCCGTCGCCACCACCGGCGTCTCGGTGGCCAGCGACTCAAGCAGGACCAGTCCGAACGACTCCGTCGACACGGAGGGCAGCACCGTGGCGTCGGCGGCGGCGTACCACGCCGGCAGGCGGCTGGGCGTCTGCGCGCCCACAAACCACACCTGCCGGCGGACGCCCAGACGGGTCGCCTCGTGCTCCAGCGCCACCCGCCGGTTGCCGTCCCCCGCCACCACCAGCCGCACGGCCGGGTCCAGGTGCCGCAGCGCGGCCAGCAGCAGCGGCACATTCTTGAAGCGGTGCGCCGCGTCCAATGCCCCCACGAACAACAGCACGACCCCGCGCTCGGGGAGTCCCAGGTGCTGGCGCGCCTGCCTTTGCGGCTGGGGGCAAAACAGCCCGCCGTCCACGCCATGGGGAATGACGGCGACGGACGCGTGGGGGCGGCCCCACGTCGCAAAGTGGTCGGTCGACATTACGACCAGGGCCTGGGCCCGGTGGAAGAGCCACGGGGTCACCCATGCCTCATAGCCCCTAAACACCGCCGCCTTGGCCCAGGCGGCAGCCGTCGGCGCCCCATCCACCAGACGGTTGTGCAGCGTCAGCACCAGGCGCCCGCGGCTCCTCGCAGTGGCTCGAGCGGCAGCAATAGCTCCCCAGATGTCGGGATAGTGGACGTGGACCACCTCGTAGCCCGCAAGTCGTGACGACAGGTGGGGCAGCCATGCTGCGTTGCCCACGGCGGCCAGTGGCGGCAGCCGCATCACGCGGAATGGCAGCCCCTCCCCATCGGAGGCCCCACCGGGTCCCGCGGCGGTGGCCCGCGTCCACACGGTCACCTGATGTCCGCGTTCCGCGAGCGTCCGGGCGTTGTGGAACGCCACGTGCCCCGTGCCCCCGCGATAAGGGGGAAACGTGGCGGTCACCACCCCAATGTTCATGACGCCCGGGCGGCCAGTCGCCGCACGAGATGGTCGTAGAGGCGGCCGCCCCACCCGCCTCCGGATCGCTCGGTCGCCCGCGGCGAGGCGCCGTGACCCCACCGTTGGAGCACCTCGCGGTCGGGGACGATGCGCCGCGCCGCGAGACGCCTCGCCAGATCCGCCACCCAGCGGCGGCGGTGCCAGACCCACACCATCGCCGCCACGTCGGCCCAGACGTACCGCGGGCCTCGCCCGGCCGCGTACAACAGCAAGGCGACATTGGTGAGAGTCCACGCGGCCCGCATCCGACGCCGGGTGGACTCCTCGAGCGCCAAATAAAACGTGAGCCGCCGGTTGCGGGCCAGATAAAACCACTTGTGGGGCGGCAACGAGGCCCGATAATGGTGCACCACGAGAGCGTCAGGCACGCAGAACAGGGAAAACCCGCGCGCAAGCGCCCTCATCGACCACTCCACATCTTCTCCATACAAAAAGTACTCAGGAACGAACCCCCCCACCTTGAGCCAGTCCTCCCGCCGCCCGAAGATGGCCGCTCCCGACAGGGCCGCCACCGCCCGGAGGGACGTGCCCGTGGGCGCGGGCCCGTACAGGCCGTCGCACGTCGCAATGCCTCCCGGGCTCACTGCCAGACCCAGGGCGTTGACGCGCCCGTCGGGCAGCAGGAGACACGGATTCACGAAGGACTGGGGCGGGAGTGCCCCCCGCAGTCGGTCGATGGCGCCGGGGTGGACTTCGGTGTCCGGATTCAGCAGCAGCACGAATTCGCCCCGGGCTTCCAGTACTCCCAAATTGTTTGCCGCCCCGTACCCGACGTTCGCGTCCAACGCGAGGAGGCGCACCGCCGGGTGGGCCTCGGCCAGCCATGCCCGGGTGTCCTCGCCGGACGCGGTCCGCGCGCCATTATCCAACACCAGCACCTCGAGTGGGTCGCGGGAAGCCTGGGCCAGGGTGGGCAACAGCCGCTCCAGGTCACGCCGCTGGTGATAAACGACAATCACCACGGTGACGTCGGGCGCCGTCACGCCGTCCCTCCCGGCCCGGCAGCCGTCCCGCGGGTGATGAGCTCACGGATTACCGTTTGAAACTCCTCGAGCCGGTGCATCAGCGCGCCCGTGACCGCCAGCAGGAGCCCGGCGATGAACAGCAGGAACGCCACCGCACCATAAAGCGGCGACACCTCACGCCCCACCAGGGCCGCGTGCAACAAGCCCACCCCGATCCAGCTTCCCATAAACCCCGCCAGCATCCCCGGCAGCGTGAGCAGCAGGAGCGGATGGCGGCGCTCCACCAGCTGCAGCAGGGTGTCCACCACCAACAAGCCGTGCCGCACGGGGTTCCGCTTCATGGGATCGCGGTACCGCACGGTGATGGCTACCTCCACCACCCGAGCATCCCGGGCCGCATGAGCCAGCCACCACTGCATTTCGGATTCGGCGCCCAGTCCACGGCTCGTGAGCAGCATGTCGGCCGCCAAGCGCCCCGACAACGCCCGGAAGCCGGATTGCGAATCGGTCACCGCCAGCCCGCTCGCGACATTGGTGGCCACGGTCAAAGCTCGCTGCCCGGCCCGGCGCCACCCGGGCGTGTCACTCGAGGCGTCCAGAAAGCGGGAGCCAATCACGACCTCCGCCTCACCGGACAGAATCGGCGCCGCTAGGCGCGGAATGTCGTCGGGGTCATGCTGCGCATCGCCGTCCAGCATCACCACGACGTCGGCCCCTCGGCGGCGCGCCTCCTGAAACCCCACGGTCAGCGCGCGCGCCTTGCCGCCCTGAGTCCCCTGCCGCACGACTACGGCCCCGGCATCCTCAGCCAGCCGAGCGGTTCGGTCCGTCGATCCGTCGTCCACCACCACCACGGCGGCGGCGCAGCGCCGACTCGCCAACACCACGCTTCCGATGAAGCGCTCTTCATTGTGAGCCGGAATGACCGCCACCACGATGCCCGACTGAGGCGAAGCCACGTGGTTCGGACTGCTCCAGGCCGACACACTGCCCGCATCGGCCGAGACGCGATCCGCGGCCCCGGCACCCTCTCCACGCCCCACACCCATCCCACCCTAGGCATATTTCGTCCACTCGGTAGACCCATTCTCTATCTTTATTGTCAAGTCCTGCCGTTCTCCCGGGGGGTGGTGAACTTTTTTTTGCGCGATCACGCGCGGCACGTCGGCCAGCGTCGAGGCGCGAGCGACCGACGGCATTCCCCCAGCCCACGCGGCCCAGGTGGCTCCATGCCCGGTATCGACCAAACAGGTGCGTGTGCCGGCCGCCTGCCCGGCCTGCACATCGGTTGCGTGATCGCCAACCATCCACGAGCGACTCAGGTCCACATCAAACACGCCAGCCAGCTGCCGCAGCAATCCCGCCGCGGGCTTTCGCCCGGCGCACGGGCGGCGGTAGTGGGGCACGATGCCGTCCGGATGGTGCGGACAGTAGCGAATGCCCTGCAGGAGGACCCCTCCGGCAGCCAGCGCGGCCACCAGCCCGCGGTGGACCGCGTCCACCTCATCCGCCGTGACCAAGCCCCGCGCCACCGCTGCCTGGTTGGTGACCACGAAGAGCAGAAACCCCATGGCCTGGAGCCGCAACAACGTCGGAATGCTGTAGGGATAAAGCCAATCGATCGAAAACGCCGCCACCGGACCGCGTTCGTGGACCAGCGTGCCGTCGCGGTCTAGGAAGACGGCGGCTCGTTTCATGCGCCCGCCAGGACCAGCTCCACCACCTCAGCCAGTACGTGGCCAAACGTCATGTGCGCTTCCTGAATGTGTGCCGTGTCGTCGGACGGCATGCACAGGGCGGCGTCCGCCATCCGCGCCAGGGGGCCGCCCCCTTCGCCTGTAAGCGCCACCACGCTTATTCCCATGGCGCGCGCCGTCTCGGCCGCCCGCAAGATGCTGGGCGAGCGCCCCGAGGTGGACAGAGCCACCAGCACATCGCCGCGTTGTCCGAATGCCGCGAGCTCCCGGCTGAACACCCAGTCGTAGCCGTAGTCGTTGGCAATGGCCGTCATCGCGCCCATGTTGGCCCCGAGGCACAGCGCTGGCCAGGCGTCGCGTTCGCGGCGGAACCGCCCCAGCAGTTCTTCGGCCATGTGCTGCGCGTCACAGGCACTGCCGCCGTTGCCACACATCATAAGCTTGTGGCCTGACCGTGCGGCGTCGGCCACCAACGCGAGCGCCCGATCCACCGCGTCGTCCCACCAGGGATCCGCAAGCATGCGCTGCTTGACGGCGAGGCTTTCGGCCACGCGCTGGCGGGCCAAGAGCGCCCACCGTCCACCTTCCCCACCTACTGGCTCGGACATCACACCCACCTTCGCTCGCCTCCTCCGGAATTCGGCCGGGCGTCTTCCCGTCTAGGCAATGAAGCCCCGCGGATGAGCTGTCGCCGTCCGTCCGGCCCACCACGTCCGGGGCCCTCGCTGATCAAACAACAAGTTCGGAGCCCGGGCACCGCCCACCCGCTCCAGCGTCCCGAGCACCTGGGACCGCTCGCTGTCGGGCACGTACACCAAGAGAAAGCCGCCACCGCCAGCGCCCAGAATTTTTCCTCCCAGCGCACCGGCGTCGCGCGCCGCCCCGTACAGCGCGTCAATCTGGGGATCGGTCACCCCCGTCGCAAATTGGCGCTTGGCAACCCACCCCTCGTGCAACAGTGCGCCAAAGTCGTTGAGCCGTCCCTGAACCAGTGCGCGCCTAAGGTCATAGGCGACCGACTTCGCGCGGTCCAAAGCGGCTCTGGTCTCGCCCTGCCCGGCCCGAAGGTTTTCGATCTGCCGCTCCAGAATGCCCCCCGACACATGGGTCTTGCCCACATACCACAGCACGAGCCGGCACTCCAACTCTTCCAGGACATCGCGTGCCACGGCCACCGGTTCGACATGAACCTCCGGGCCCGGACCAAATTCCATCCAGTTGAGCCCGCCCAGGGCAGCGGCGTACTGGTCCTGATACCCGCCCGCAATGCCCAGGTCCTCCCGCTCCACCCGATACGCCAGCCGCGCCGCCTGCTCCCACTCCACCTGTACGCCCAACACCCGGGCCACCGCCAAGATCGTGGCCACGACCACCGCCGACGAGGCCCCAAGGCCGGACCCCGCAATGGCGTCGGACTCCAGCTGCACAGACAGCCCGCACCGCCACGACGGGTCCACGCGGTGTACGACCGCTTTCACCAAATCCAGGTTGCCGTCGTAGAGCGGGTCACCGTGAATGCTGAAGGTGGTGGTTGTGCGATAGTCCACGGAATGTACCGCCACTTCCGACGTGCTCTGCGGCGCCACCGTCGCCACCACGTACCGGGCGATGGTGGCCGACAACGCAACGCCTCCCTCCTGTTCGGCGTACGGAGCCACGTCCGTGCCCCCGCCGCCGAAGCTCACGCGGAGCGGCACGCGGCTCCGCACCGCGACGACGGGCCAGCCCCCGTCCCCCGTCGTGTCAGCCACCATGCTGCACTGCCGCCGCCCGGTAGCGCGCCGGCGTCCCCACATCCACCGCGGCCTGCCAGGGGTAAGCCCAGACCCACCCGCGGCACTCGGCGACGAGGCTGGCCAAGAGCCCCTCCAGCGATCCCGGACAGGTCGCGCGGTCCAGCGCGGCGCCGCTCATGACCGAGAGGCCGGCGCTCACCACCGTCCCGGGCCCGGAGAGGCCACGGCCCATTCGCCGCACCGGACCGGGCAGGGCCGGCACCGCCATGCCATCGGCATCGCGGCGTCCCCGCGGAATCACGGCCGTCGTGACCCACGCGGCGGACGACCCATGGCACCGCAAGAGCCCCGCGAGGTCACCCACCAGCATGGTGTCGCCATTTGCCACCACCAGCGGATCGCTCAAAGGGTCGCTCGAGCTGCCGCGCAGCCGCGCCAGCGCGCCGCCCGTCCCGGCGGGTTCGGGCTCCACCTCCACCCGCACTTGGGATGCGGGATAGCGCGCCGCGACGTGCTGACGAACCCGGTCTCCCTGGTACCCGGCCGCCACCCACACCCGATCGATGCCCCCACCGGCGCACAGCCACCCAATCACATGGTCCAGCACGGCCGCCCCCCCAATCGGCAGAAGGCACTTCGGTCCCTGTGTCACGGGGCGGATTCGACGACCCTGTCCTCCCGCCAGCACCACCGCATCCACAACAACCCACCTTTCACCTTTTCCAGCAGTATATTACATCCCCTTGATCTGAAACAATCCCGCAAACTTTTTTTTCCATATCTCGCTGGGAGGGTCCCGCCGTCCCCGGAAACGCAGCCACTCCCGCCCTGCCAAACCCGCCACGTAAAGCACGGCCGCCACGCTAGCATCCAGTGGCACGGCCCACACGGCTGCACTCGGCTGCGGCAGTCCTAAAAGCACCACCATGGCGGCGGCTCCGGCGATGGCTACGGTCGACAGCCCCAAAGGCGCCTCCAAGGTCCAGGGCACGCACCGCCGCGCGTCCCGCCAAATGAGCGCCGTGTACACGGCATACCCAGCCACCGTCGCCCACGCCGCTCCCAGGTACGACCAGTGCGGCACCAGGAGCGCGGTGAGCAGCAGGGAGAGGCCCGCGGCGACAGCCGCGTCTTTGACCATCCAACCCGTGCGCTCATGCAGCTCCAGGCTCTTCTGACCGACGCGGGCCAGCCCCCACAGGATCATGGCGGCCAGGATGGGACCAAACACCACGGCCCCCCCCCGAAAGGCGGGTCCCAGCAGCAGAGTGACCAGGGGGTGGCTGGCCGCCCACACCACCGCGGCCACGCCCAGCGACAGCGTCAGGTAAAACGTGGAGACCGCGGTCAGGCTCTGAGCCATGGCTGCCCGCCGCTCTCCTGCCCACTGCCGCGCAATCACGGGCCAGGCGGCGGTCACCATGGGCATGTTCAGCAGGCCCACCGATTGGCTGGCCAGGTTGTAGTTCACGCTGTACACCCCCACCGCCCGCGTGCCCGCAAACCACGCCAGAATGTACCGATCCCCGCTGTTCAGCAGTGACATCGCGAGGAACCAGCTCGCGAGCGGTACGCCATACCGGACAAATCGTGCCAGCACCTGCCGTGGGGCGGGTCCCTGCATCATGAGCCGCAGCTGGCGGGGACTCACCAAGCCGGCGTAGCGTACCACCAGCGGCAATACCACCAGCGCTGCCACGGCCGGACCCAGCACCAGGTACACGACGTGGGGGCCCGCCCACAGCACGAGAGCTCCCGACACGGCCACGGACAGCACCGCCGCGGCCATCACGGCCGCGGCGTACGGCCGCGGGCGAAAGCGGGCTGCCAGCACCGGCAGCAGCGTGGTGCTCACTGCGGACCCCAGGACCAATAGACCGGCGGCGCCGACAAGCGCGAGCCGGCTGGCTGGTGCTCCCCCCGAGAACGCCCAGACCGCCAGCCCCAGGGCGCTGAGAACCAGCGCCCCAGAGGCTGTCGCAGCTGCCAGCGCCGTCATGACCCCCCGATACAACAATTCCTGGCCGCGAGCGCGGTACTCGGAGTAGAAGCGGCTGGCCGCCTGTCCGGTGGGCTGTCCCAGCACCGTGCTGATTGGGCCGGTGACCGACACCACCAAGCTGAACAACCCGTAGGCCGTGGGCGAGAACACCCGGGTAAACAGGGCGGCTCCGGCCACCGCACACAGCGCCGGCACGACCGACGCCGGCAGGTACCGCAGCACATCGCGAGGCAGGCGCGCCACCTCGCGGCCTGCGTCAGGCGCCCCGACGGCGCCGCTCACGGCGCCCCCAGCGGTGTCAACCCGAGGCGGTGCGCGCTGGCATGCGCCAAAACGGCCCCTCGGGGGTCCTGCCAGTGGACGCTGTAGCGCCCCACGGTGATCCTGAACCCGGTGGACCCCGGCCGCCACCCGGGCTGGGCCTGCACCACGAGCGGAGCGTCCGGCGCGACCGTCGACGGCAGCTGCAGGGTCAGGCTCACGGCGGCGGCACTCGACGGCGCCCCCAAGTGAACCGGCACCGTGACCGCCCCTCCCACGACGGTGGCTGGCGGCGCGGTCTGGGAGCCGACCACGACCGGCGACACGAATCCGGTGGCGCGGACCAGCCGGGTGCCGCGCGGCACGACCACCGACACATACCCCTCGTACGATCCCAACAGCCACGTCGTCTGGGTTGTCACGCGATGCGGCAGTGTGAGCGCGAGACGCATCTGCTCCCGGCGGCCCGCCACCGTGACCTGCATCTGCTGTGTGAGGTACAGATTGTCCTTTAACCCGCCAAAGTTTTGGTTCACCAGCATCAGGTAGTTGTCATGCGCTGGCGGAGGCCACAGCGCCCCGCTCCACCCCAAGGAGCCGACCAGGCGCGCGAGCCCGGACCCGTCCGGCTCCCACAGCACGCCTCCTGACTGGACCCCGACGCACACTGCCCCCAGCAGGGCCGCGCTGGGCACGCCGTGCGGCATCAGGCGCGCCGCCAGCGCATCGACCACCGGGCCCAAAAACGCCATGCGGGGCAGCCCGGGAACCTGGTCGCGCTCGGCCAGCTGCTCCAACTGCCGCGGCGCCGTGGCGGTGGTGAGCACCACGCGCCCTTGAGGCGAGGGGACGGCGACCGGGCCTGAGAGACCAAACAGGCCGGCAATCCACCACGAATTGACCAGCACGACGCCCACCACGGGGGGTGCCTCAGGCACCGAGCGATACAGGCGAAGGATGGCGGCGGTACTGGCCGGCCCGCCCAGCCGGTCGTTGGCATTCAGCAAGCTCAGCGTTGATTCGCCAAAGAAATGGTGCAGCACCGATCCCGCGGGCACCTGGGCCGTCGCCCGGCGCGACAGTGGCAAAATACCGCCGCCATAGCGCAGCGCTGCGCGGCCCTGGTCCATGGTCAGCCAGCCGTACGCCACCAAGAGGCCGCCAGTGGCGCGCAGTTCCGCCCCGTCCTGAAACAGCACCAGATAGCGAGCCGGCCGGGGAAATCCCAGGGCGGCGGCGAGCGGCCGACGCATGGCCGCCAGCCGGCCCACCAGCGGCGCCGCGCCCGCCAACGCGCGCCTCCACGCCTGCGGCACCGGGAGGGAGCGGGCAGCCTGACGCACATCCTGGATACCCGCCGCGCCGGCGGGCAGAGCGTCCAGCGCGGCGCGAATCCCTCGGGGTCCCAGCACGCTGCCTTCCACCCGGACGCGCCACACCTCCGCCGCTGCACGGGCCAACAGCGCCGCTCCCCGCACCGCCGCCGTCACCGTGCCTTCCTCGGGTCCCATCACGGACCCACTGCGTTGGCCCCCCAGCCATCCTAGGGCCCATGCAGCCCGCCCCAACTCGCGATTCAACTGCGTGAGCTGCGCGCTCACAGCCCTGACAGTGAATCCGTCGGACGCGCTCGCGACCAGCGCCGCTTCGGCAGCGGTCCGCTCCCGCATGACCTGGGCGGTTGTGCCAGCCGCGCTGTGGAGCGACCATGCCAGGACGATGAGCGGCCCACCCGGCCACACCAGGACCGCCATCAGCGCCGCCGCGCAGATCGTGCGCGGTCGCCCGATTCGCCCCATTACCATCCACCGCCCTCCTGCACCATTCGCCCGGTGGCGGAATGCTCCCCAACGCCGCACGCATTCTCGAGCAACTGTGCCATGGGGAGACCACCTTTTATGGCGACTTATGGGATCTCGTCCACGATTTTTCTCGACACCGATCGCGAGTGCTGGCCATGGGCCTCGATGGTGCCGGAAAGGGCCCGCCAGAATCGATGGAATTGAGAGGCGGCAGGGAGTTGTCGTACGGCCTCCGTCTGAGCAGAGAAGGCATCGACGGGGACCACGCGGCCTGCCACGCCGAACGGATCGATCCAGTCTGTGAGTTGCGACGCTCGTCGGGTTTGGTTGCACCCGGGCCGGCCCGGTTCACTTGGTCAACGCGCCCAGCCAGTGGTTGCGCCGGCCCCGCGCCGAGTACAAGCGCGCCGTCAAGCGGCGGCCCCATCAGGAACCGCCACAGCGTCCAGCATGGCCGGTTCGGTGTGCAGGGCGTCACCGGACTACATCGAGCCTCAGCGGTCCAGCCGGCATCTCGTCGCCGAGAAGCAGGTGCCCGGACCCCGGACCGCCCAAGGAAATCCCCGGACGGTGCAAGTGGCCGTGACGGCCCGTGACCCTGCGGAGAGTTCCCCCTACGGTCCTCCCGGTGGACCGCGGGGCGCGAACCAGGACCCGAGCCACGCCAATCTCCAGTGGCCGTTTCTGGACCAGAGGTGCCGCAGGGACCGCCCCGTCATACCCTCGACGGCGCCCCGTCGCGCGGCAAAACCGCCGGCGGGCGAGCGGATCTGACCTCCGCTGCGACCGACACCACGCTCCGCCGCGTTCCCGAGCCTCGACCCCATGCGGTTCGGTGCCTCATCTCGGGATGGCCACGTGGCTGGCCGGTTCTCGGCCAAACCGCTCGTGAACGGCCCGACGTTGCCGTTGCCGGGTGGCTCAGGGCAAACACTCAAGGAATGAGGCCGGGTCAGACAGGCGGCAACACCTCCCATTCGTTGACCGCCAAGGTCAACGCACGGAGGTGCTCCCGGTGCGAAAGCGTGTAGCGCCCACGTGATGGCCATGCACGGTGGCGGCCGACCCGGGGACCGTGCAGGGACCGTCTCACGCCCGCAACGGTTCCACCTCCGCTATGCGGCGGCGCAAGCCGGCTTCGAGGCGGCCTGGCCACGTGGCACCCGCTGCCCCAAGCGGTCGCGCCGACGTCGCGCACTCTGACACATGACGAAAACCCACCGGGCGCCGCCTGAGCAGACTGCGTTCGGAACGACTGTGGCCACGGGTCCGTCCGATGTCCGTGACCGGGTCCGCCCGTCTGCGTCTTGCCCGACCGTACCCCGCTTGACCCGAGGCGCCGTGAGCGCCTCGTCCCGTCGGGGACCCTCGGCTTCGCACGCGAAACCGCATCCCCGGTGATGCGCGCCACGCGCCCCTAGCCGTCGCGAGGCCGCTCGACACGAAACCCAGCGCCGGGTCGGCAGTCGTTCACCGACGGAGTGGCGCGTGCACTGCGGGAGCTCACGCGCTGCCGGAAGTCCCGCCTTGAGGAGCGGGGTCCCAAGTTCAACCGGATCTCCAAGCCCTGAGCGGGAACCAACCCTCAGTGGGGGCAGGAATCCTCAACGTGTCCAGCAAGGCAAGGCGGCCGTCGTCAGTTCTGACAGTCGGGCGCTCTGTCGACCGCGATGGCTGGCTTCGGGGCCGCTTCGTCCGGCGGCTCGGCGAGTGATCCTTCGGTGAGCCGCTGTACTGCCTCGGAGGGTTCCTGATGTTTTTCTATCACGCGGTGCGGGAGCGTTACGCGGATCCACTCAGCGACCGGTGCGGAGGGCCACCGTTCAGCACGCCGAGGTCGCCGATGTGGCCGGGGGGTCCGCCGTCCCCGGCAGGAATGGCGGACCCCGCTGCGGATTCCGCTTCCTCCCCCGCCTATGGACACGCTGGATGTGGGGAAGGTGCTTCCCCCGCTGCATGGGGGACTTTATCTTTGGCCGCGGGGCGATGAGCCGCTCGATCGCCCGTGGGCGTTTGCCGCCATGGACCGATGGCCAAAATCTCTGGGCCAAAGTCATCCCGACTGGATGACGGTTTGTGTCATGTCCGGGCGGCCTTCCCGAACGTCCCGAGTCTCGCCATCGCCTGTCATATGACCAGGTTTTCCCTGGCCGTTTGCTGATGAGCGAAGCGGCTTAGATAAAAAGGCGTGATGTCCACAAACGGGGGCTCACCGGCAATCAGCTCGGCAATAACCCGACCTGTGGCCGGGGCGTGCATAAAGCCGTGGCCGCTGAACCCGTTCGCGCAGTAAAAGCCTGCGAGATCGTCCGTTGGGCCAATGATGGCCGACTGGTCGGGCGATATCTCGTAAAGCCCGGCCCAGCCCCGCATAATGGTTGCGTGCTCGAGACTCGGAATCCACGGCAGAATCGTCGCAATAATTTTCTCCAACGCCGCCGGATCCGTTTCGACAAGTTCAGAGCTGGGCTCGTCCGGGTCCGACATGCCCAGCAATATCGACCGGCCTTCTCGGCGAATGTAAGACGTGTTGTCCAAATTCAAGGTCATGGGCAAATTCTCCGGCAGCCCGTCAAAGGGACCGGTAACATAGATGGACCGACGATAGGGATGCACGGGAATGTCGACGCCGGCCATTTGGCCAATCGCGCGTGCCTGAGGCCCGGCCGCGTTGACGACGGTAGACGTGCTGATGAGCCCGGACGCGGTGCGGACGCCTGTGACCCGACCCGCCGACGCAGTGATGCCTTCGACATTAACGTGAAAGCGAACCTCGACCCCCAACTGGCGCGCCCGCCGAATGTAGCCGTAGGCCACGCTGGCGGGGTCGCCGACGCCGTCGCGGGGACCATAAATGCCCCCCACCAAGTCGGGCAAGTTGATGTAGGCAAAACTCCCACGGATGTCGGCAGCGGCCAGCGTCTCCACCGCCACGCCGAGATCGCGCTGCATAACCGCCGACTCTTGCAGGGCAACCCACTGCGACGGATCGCTGGTGACAAACAGGTAGCCGCAGGCACGAAATTGCGGCGAGATGCCAAATTCGTCCTCGAAGTGCTCCAGCACGTGGAGGCCATATTGCGAAAAGCGGACGCTGCTGGGGTGGGAAAACTCCAGCCTGACCCCGCCGGCACTGCGGCCCGACGAGCCTTGCGCGTGCGCGGCTTCGCGCTCCAGGACCACGACGTCGCGGATACCTCTCTTCGCCAGATGATAGGCCACCGACAAACCCACCAACCCGGCTCCGATAACGACGACGTCATGCTGTTCGGTCATGCTGTGCCTTCTCTCTCTCGGTTGTGCCCGCCACGCGCGTGAACGGTGGGCCCCTGTTCCGATATCCTCTACCATCCGGACGGGATTGACCAGAGGGCGATGCGCGGCACGCGAGGACGGTCGTGGCGCCCAGCCGCGCCCGCGGGAGGGACGCTACCCCGTACGGCGGAGCCGTGGCCCCAGGTGGCCGGCCGGGTCAGCACGCACCGTGCCGAAAGGTGCAGCCTCGGGGTTTATGCATGGCCACCCCGCCGAGGTAGGCAGCCTCTACCTGCTTGTGGTCAAAGGGTGGCTGAGCGGCGCAGGTCCAACCGATATCGTTCACAGGGCAGACCAGCTTCATCAACGTCCATCAACGTCCATCAACGTCCGTGGAGTCCAGTAAGAAACCCGCCGACTGAAAGAGGCGCCGGCTAGCGAGGTTCAATGCCCAGATTTGCTTAGTCCGGAGATCAGGCCGGTCCAGCTCGGGGGCGCGTTCGACGGGCAATGCCAGCACGCGGCCGCCAATCACGATGGGCAGCGTGTGACGACAGCATCACGTCGCCATCGGCCCACCACGGCTCTCCGGCGGCGCCCTCATCGTACATTTCAATCATGCGGCCTCCTCCGGGTGCCTCCCACTATTGATACATCCCCTCCACCTGGCTGAGCGACATCGGCGCAGTGCCGGGTCGTTCGGACAGCCCCAACGTGTCGACGTCCGGGGACCAGGGCCGCGCCGTGTCCACGTCGTCCGGCAGCCGAGCGGGACGGCGCCTCAGGTCTCCTGCCGGCAGAATCGGCATCGGCAGCCTCCCCGGCATGTCCTCCCGTCGCCAAACCCACCCGCATCCCCGGCCATCATGCGCACGATCAGACATGTGGACAACGTTTGACCACCATCCTTCTGGGGTGAGCCGGGCGGCCAAAAGACGGCCGCACGGCCCGTTGGATGATTCCCAACGTCTGCGAACGTAGGCCCACCCGCTACGAGGAAGTGCCAAAGCCCCGTCACGGGAGAAAGGACTGAGAGGCGGCCAGGGGTGGTCGCACGGCTCGAACCGCTGAGGCTCGATGTAGTCCGCTGACGCCCTGCACACCGAACCAGTCATGCTGGACACCGTGGCGATCCCTAATGGCGCCCGCCGCGCAACGGTGCCTTGCCCTCAGGGTCCGCCACGACTGCCTCGGCGGCCGTGGGCTCGCCGACGAGGTGCGCTGACGATGGTGGATGGGGCCGCTGAATGGGACGGGCCCCGGCGGGCGAGCGGATCTCACCTCCGCCGCGGCCGCCGCCACACTCCTCCGCGTTCCGTGGCTTCGACCCCGTCCTCGTCGGTGCACCATCACCTTTTGGGAACCCCGACGGCCGATTCTCGGCCAAAGCGCTTGGACGACTCGACGCTGCCGTTACGGGGCCCGGCGGCCCCCGCACCTGGCGTTCGGCAGGGCGGGGGCACTATAATGGCCGCAATGTTTGCAGCGGTTTCATCAATCGAGGTCGCGAGCCGGACCAACTCCGGGCGCGGGCGCGGCGTTTGACGGTGGGGGGCACGACATGATTGAACGGGAACAAAAGCGGGTGGTCCGGCGGGTCTGGGTCATGGGGGGCGTGCTGTTGCTGGCGCTGGGGGCCATCGCCGCGCGGTTGGAAAGCCTTCAGGTCGCGCACGCGGCCTACTACCAGTCACTGGGCCAGCAGGACTACCTGCGCACCATTCCGGTGTCGGCGCCCCGCGGCCAGATTGTCACCAGCGACGGCATGGTGCTCGCGAGCAACCAGCCCGCTTGGGAAATCGAGTGGATGAACCCGTCCCAGGGTGCGCTGCCGCACGGCGAAGCGGTGCGGCTCGCCGCGCTGCTGGGCGAAAGCGTGAACCAGCTCAACACCCTCGTGAAGAAGCAAGAGTTTTTAAATCCCCCCTTCTACCCCGTGGTGCTTGACCCGGGTCAGGGGCTCTCGCCCACCGCCATCACGCATTATCAGGAGAACCGCGCCCAGTATCCGGACATCCACCTTTTTGTCACCGCCAAGCGCTCGTATCCGCAGGGGAGTCTTTTTGGCAACTTCGTGGGCTACGTGAGCCAGATCAACAGCGCGGAGCTGAAAGCCCACCCTCAGCAGGGCTACACTGCTGCCTCGTTGTTTGGCCAGCAAGGCCTGGAGGCGGAATATCAAAGCCTGTTGCGCGGCCAGCCCGGTCAGCAGTTGGTGCAGGTCAACTCGGCGGGCCAGTTCCTGAAGATTTATGGGTCCAAGCCCCCGGTCCCGGGCAACACGATCCATCTCACCATCAACGGGCAGATGGAAAAAGTGGCCACCCAGGCGCTGCAGTTTGTCATGAACGCCATGCAAACCAGCCCGGGGTCTCCCCACTCGCCCAGCGCCAACAAAGGCGCGGTCATCGTGCTCAACCCCGAAAACGGCGCGGTCTTGGCCGCCGTGAGCCTGCCCAGCTACAGCCCGAGCTTGCTTGACCCCGCCACCACCCAGTACGTGAACCAGCTAAACGCCACCGGCGGCTGGGTGAACCGGGTGTACCAGGGCCAGTACGCCCCGGGATCCGTGTTCAAGCCCATCATCGCCGGCGGCGCACTGGCGTCGGGCGTCATCACGCCCAGCACCATCGTCGTGGACCACGGGTACTTCCCCTTGGACCCAACCTTCAAGAACTGGTACGCGCCCGGCTTTGGTCCGGTCAACCTGGAGCGGGCCCTCGAGGTGTCGGACGACACGTATTTTTACTGGGTGGGTTACTGGATGGGAATCCAGCGCATGGATCATTATCTGTCGCTGTACGGCTTGAACTCCACCACCGGGTTGGACATCCCCGGCGAGGTGGCGAGTCAGATGCCTACCCCGCAGAGATACCAACAACTGGAGGGCCAGCCCTGGACGTGGGGCCAGAACCTCAACACGGCGATTGGACAGGGCATCTCGGACTACACGCTGATTGGCCTCGCCCGTGCCGAAGCCGCGGTGGTCAACGGGGGCACGCTGTACCAGCCACACTTCCTGTCGTATGTGACGTCTCCCAGCGGCAAGGTGATCGAACGCTTCACGCCGGTGGTCCAGCAGAAGCTCCCCATCACCCGCGCCGACTATCATGTGATTCACGTGGGCATGGAGCGCTCCGCCCAACGTCCCTTGGGCACCGGGTACGGGGCGATGAAAGGCATTCCCATGTACGTCGGCACCAAAACCGGTACGGCCCAGCGGATCAACAGCCCGGTCAACAACGCGTTTTTCGAGTCGTTCGCTCCCGCGGCATCGTACAACGCCAGCGGCCCGCTGCCCACGCCGAAGCTGGAAATTCTCGTGTATATCCATGACGGCGTGTTTGGCGCCTACTCCGGGTTCGTGGCGCGGGCCATCTACGACCAGTACTTCCACCTCAAAGACCCGTACGCCAAAACCTGGTTTGACACGGTGTACGGCGCCAACTATCCCTGGCCCTTCAGCTGGACCGGCAAGCCTATGAACTGATGCGCCGGGGGGCTCCGGTGCTATGCTGAGGCGACGGCTTGCCACCAAGCGGCCGCCACACGACCCGCAAAGGAGCACCGGACATGAACGGGCTTTACGTGGTCCTTATCATCGTGGTCCTCTGGGGGCTCCTGTCCCTCAAAATCATCAAGCAGTGGGACGAGATGCTGGTGTTCACGCTGGGCCGCTACATCGGCAACCGCGGCCCCGGCATTCGGTTCGTGTTGTTCGGGTTTCAGCGCGCCATGATCATCGACAAGCGCATCACCACCACCGAGTTCCGCACGGAGGGCACCCTATCGAAAGACAAGGTGCCGGTGACGCTGCTGGCGGTGTTGTTTTGGCGGGTGGCCGACGTCACGCGCGCCGCGCTGGAAGTAAAGAACTACCAGGCCACCATCGACCTCGCGGCGCAGACGACGCTGCGCGACATCGTGAGCCGCAGCGACCTGGAGCAATTGCTGTCGGATCAGCGCCAGATCGACGAACGCATTGCCGAGCAGATTCGGGAGCGCGCCGAGTCCTGGGGCATCGCGGTCCAAAACGTGGAGATTCGCGACATCGAGATTCCCGCCTCCCTGCAGGATGTGCTGTCCCGCAAGGCGCAGGCTCAGGCAGAGAAAGAGGCGCGGCGCATTTACGGCGAGGCCGAGGTGATTGCGGCCGAGGAGTTCGTGAAGGCCGCCCGTCTGTACGAGCACTCGACGACCGCCTTTCGGCTTCGCGGCCTGAATGTCCTGTTGGAGGCGGTCAAGTCGGAGCAAAACACGCTCCTGTTTATACCCACCGAGCTCACCGATATGCTGAAGGGCATCAGCCCCACCGATGCGTCCGAGCCTCCGCCGCCCCCCTCCGGGGCGGCGGAGGCTGCCATCACGGAGTGAGGGAGCCGGGGGAGGGCGGCCCACCGCCCTCCCCCGCTTCCGGGTTCGAGGGTGCCTCCGCCAGCGCATTGACCTCCGCCCCCACCAACAGGAGAAAGCCAAAGAGATAAAGATACAACAGCAACAGGATCATCGCGCCCAGCGTGCCATACACCCCAAAGGTGTTGACCCGGGTGGTGTACTGCCGGAACGCGATGGACAGGATGGCCCACGCCACCAGTGCCACCACAGTGCCGGGCGTGTACAGGCGAAAGCCCTGCGGCCGATCCGGGGCGGCGGCGTACAGAATCGAGAGCCCAAGCCACAACATGGCGGCCAACAGGCCCCAGTGCAAGGCCGCCAGCGCGAAGCGCGCCGGGGGACGGCCCACGACACTAGTGGCCAGTCCGCTGATGGCATTAGGCCCCAGCACCGACAAGGCCAACCCCGCTACCAACAGCGATCCGACGGTCACTCCCAAAAGTACGGACAAGCCGTAAAGTTCCCAGGACCGTCGTCGAAACGGAAACCGAAACTCGTACGCGTGGTTCATTGCATCGATGATTTGACGAAACGCGCCGGACATGCCCCACACGAATCCCAGGAACCCCAACGACAGCACTGTCGGGCTTTTGTGGCGCACGACGCCCACGAGGGCCTGGGACACGAGGGCCAGCACGTTTTTGGGCACCACCCCCGCCAGCGGAGCGGTCAGGACCTGGACGGGGTCTCGGAAGCGCAAGAAAGCGAGCAATGCCGTGGCAAACAGCAGCAATGGCAGGAGGGCAAACGAAAAATTATACGAAAGCGCCGCCGCGTAGGCGCCGACATCGTCGCGCGCCACCCGGTGGGCCAGCCGCTTCAGATAGGCCCACGACTCCTTCACGGCACAGGCACCCACGTGCGGCCCCCGTTGGACGTGGTGTAAACGCCCGTGTTCACCACGACCACGGCTGCGGCAGGGCTGTCAAAGGCCAGCGACCGAATCACCACGCCAGGCGGCATGGCCCGCGCCACCCAACTTTGTCCGCCATCTCGCGTGAGCCAGTAGCCATTGGCCGACCACATCCAGGCCAGTCGCGGTCCCAAGAACCGCATCATGGTGGGCGCTGCCATATTCAGCACCGGCGGCAGCGCGAAGGGCACCCAGGTGGCACCCCCGTCGGCCGTCCGCCACAGGTACACAGTGCCCGGCGCCACATGCATCCGTTTTCCGCCCGGGCCTTGCACCGTCGCGCCCTGCGGCCGTCCCAGCGCGAACCCCACCCCCGGCGTTTGACACGCGACGCTGGTCGCATCAAAGGGCAGCCCATGCGCCCGCCCCACGCTCGTCCCGCCGTTGGTGGTGACACGCACGGTGCGCCGGCCCACCAACACAAAGCCATAGCGCCCGCAGGCCGACGCATCGGTGGTTGGTGTCGAACCCGGCAGTGTCGGCGTCTGCCACGTTCTCCCCCCGTCGCGACTGACGTACCAGCGCGGATTCACCGCCCAAAGCGTGCGGGGCGACGCAGAAACCAGGATGCTGGCGGGCCCGGGCAGATACCCCACCGTGGTCCATCCGCGTGGCCCCGGGGCACCCGCCATCACCGCAGTCGGTGCCCCCGCCTCGCCCACCCCGTAGCTTCGCTGCGCGCTGGGCCACACGACAGCGGTATGGGGCTTGGGCAGCGGATACAGCGAGGACCAACCGCCGTGGGCGCCCACGGTCCACGCACGGCCCGCCGACAAGAAATACACCTGGTTCCTGATGCGCCCCAGCGAGAACACGGCATGCCCGGCCGCAATCTGCGGCGGACGGTCCAAACGCCAGTGACGCCCGCCATCCCGCGTGACCCTAAGACCCGTCCGCGTTCCCAGGTAGCCGACCGAGCCGTCTAAAAAGGTGAGGCCGGTGACCTCCCCTGACGCCGTCACGCCCGCGACCGTCCACGCCCCTCCCCCGTCGTGCGTCACCCACACGGTGGTGATCCCCCCAGTGGGGGCGGCCGCCGGCGGCCCACACGCCAGATAGCCCTGGGCCCGCGTCACGAAGCTGACCGCGACGGACCCGGTCTCGGACGGACAGGGAAAGGCCCGGGCAATCCAGGTGGCCCCTCCATCCGCGCTGAACGCCAACGCCCACGGCTGGCCCCCCCCGCCGGTCACGCGGTACCCCCACTCCGCTGACACAAACGACAGGCTGGCCAGCTCCCGCTGGTGGGTGGCATAGCTGGTGGACCACCGCCGTCCGCCGTCGCGCGTGCGCAGCAACGCCGACGTCAAGCACTGCCCGACGCCGCACCCATTTTCGACGGCGTAGCCCTCTCGCGCACTGACGAATTGCAGATCCGTCACAGGCAGCCCCGTCCGATAATGCTCCCGCCAGGCACGGCCGCCGTTCACGGTCTCCAACAGGCCGCTGCCCGTCCCCGGCCCGTTGGTGACCCCCCACAACGTTTGTCGGTTCATCACCACCACGCGCCGCAAGGCCAACGGCCCCGGCGCCGGCCCGGGCCAGACCGTAGGCAGCTGCTCGCCCCGAAGCACCCTCGGATGGGAGGGAAAGGGTGGAACCCTCGGGGTCGGGCCGAGGGCAGCCCATCGGCATCCCGCAACACCGGCGGCCACGCACGCCAGCATCACGGCCCGCACGACCCACCGCGTCCTGGCTGCCACCGCTGTCCCCCCTGCCTCCCAACGCCTCCGCTACGTTAACGCTTCCGCCGCGGTTCTGGATTCACCGCGCCGCCAGCACCCTTGCCAGCGAACCCCAGCGGATGCCAGCTGCGGCCAGGGTTTCTTTCACCAGACCCGCCAGTTGGGCCGCACCCGGGGTATCGCCGTGCACCACCAATGTGTCGGGCGCCACCGCCAACCACTGTCCCCCCGCCGTCTGGACGCGTCCCTCGCAGGCGAGCGCGCACGCCTGGGCCACCACCTCTGCCGGATCGGTCAGGACGGCCCCAGCGTGCCCGCGAGGCACCAGCGTGCCGTCGGGCGCATAGCGACGGTCTAGGTACGCTTCGACCGCCACGGGCAGGCCCACGGCCCGCGCGGCGTCCGCCAACGCCCCTCCCGCCGCGACGACCGGCAGGCACCCGTCCCATGCGGCCACGCCCGCCACCACGGCGCGCGCCACCGCCTCGTCGACGAGTGCCCGGTTGTACAGCTGCCCATGGGGTTTGACGTGCTCCAGCGGTATACCCGCCGCCCGGCAGAACGCCGCCAACGCCCCCACCTGGTACAGCACGGCGGTGCGCATCTCGTCGCCAGACAGCACGAGATCCCGCCGGCCAAACCCCTCCAGGTCGTGGTAGCCCGGGTGCGCCCCCACGCCCACGCCGCGTGCGCAGGCCATCCGCACAGTGCGGTCCATCACCATCGGGTCGCCCGCATGAAAGCCGCACGCCACGCTGGCCGAGGTCACCACGTCCAGCAGGGCGTCGTCATCCCCCATGCGCCAGCGGCCGAAGCTTTCCCCCAAGTCCGCCGTGAGGCTCATCCACATGACACACACCCTCCCTGGCTGTTCCGTTCGCTCCACGGCACCTCCGCCTGCAGGGCCGCCCACGCCTCGCGAGCCTCCCCGCGAGACACCACCACCATCCGCAGCGAAGCCCCGGGCACCGCCTGCGCCAGCACCGACCGGTCTGCGGCCGCCACCACGGCCGGGACCGGATAACCCCCCAGCACACCGCGCCCCGCCATTAGCACGAGACACGTCCCGTCCGGCGTGAGCTGCACCGCACCCGTCACCATGGGAATGGACAGGTGGCGGTCCCAGTCGGCCGGCCACACCAGGCCCAGGGTGCGGCGGGCGGCGTCTGGGGGGTCGAGGCGGACGCCCACCCGGTCCGACCGCACGGACACGTGGAATCGTTCCGCGGTAAGCCATTCCAACAGGCCCCCACCTGCGGACGGTCCCGCTGTGACACGCACCACGTCCCGGACCAGGCATGTATTCACGGAGTTGTCCTCCCGGGCCACCCGGCTGTGCGCCGTGCCCAGCGGCAATCGGTCGCCCCGTTGCAGAGGACGCCCGAAGCCTGCCGCGGGATCGGCCGACCGGCTTCCCATCCAGCAGGCACTGTCGATCCCACCGTCCACGGCCAAGTACAGGCGCACGCCCGCACGGGCGGATCCGGCCGCCAATTCCCCGCCCGGGGGAACCCACACAGCCCGCCCGGGAGGCACCGCCACGCCATCGAGCGTGACTCCCATGTCGGCACCCGCGAGCGCCACCGTGGCCCCGTCGAGAAACCGGAGCGTGGGTCCCAGCAACGTGGCCTCGAGCACGGCGGCCCCGCGGCGATTTCCCACCAACGCATTCGCCCACGCGGCCGCCCAGGGATCCATGACTCCCCCCGGCGCGACCCCGAGGGCGGGACCGGCCGGACGGCCCTGGTCCTGAATCGTGGTGGCCAACCCCCCGTCAAGCACCTCGACGACGCGTCCCACCTAAGCGCTCCCGGATTCGGCCAGGGTGCCAAACTCCTCGGGCGACACCGGCCGAAACCACAGCTCGTCGCCAGGGCGATACGGTGTCGGCGGGTCTAAGGCGGGATCAAACAGGTTCAGAGGCGTCGTGCCTATGACGTGCCACCCCCCCGGTCCCGCCCGCGTGTACACCCCGGTCTGCCGGCCGGCCACGGCCACCGAACCCGACGCCACGCGAGCCACCGGTCGGTCGCGGCGCGGAATGACCAGCACGTCGGGCAGGGGGCCCGCATAGGGAAACCCCGCCTGAAAACCCAGGCAGTACACCTGGTAGGGTCGATTCGCATGCAGACGGACCACGGTATCCGGGTGGAGCCCCGCGTGGCGGGCCAATGCCTCGAGGTCCGGACCCCAGGCCCCGCCGTAGCAGACGGGCACCTCCACCCGGCGCGGGGCCACAGGGGCGTGCGTGGCCCACGCCGCCCACCGAATGCGGGACAGCACCTCGGCCGGCGTGAGGCGGTCGGGATCAAACTCCACCAGCAGGGTGTCGAACCCGGCAACCGCCCCCAACAAGCCTTCGTTCCCGGCCGCCGCCGCTACCACCGCACCAGCGAGCCGATGGATCCGCCGATTCTGCGATCGGTCCACACCACTGTCCCACTGCAAGAGGAGGGCCCCTTCCCCCATGGGCACCACAGCATGCCATCCCTCCGCAGGAACCGGCGGCCAGCTGGCCCGCAGGCCGGTCGGGCTTGCCAACCACGGCTTCTCGCCGCCCGCCATCATGCCGCCCCCTCCTGGAACTTGCCTCACCCCCGTCCCATCGCGGAATACCGATCACGTCAGACGGCGGCACCCACAAGGCGAACACGCGCCAATTCCCCGCCGGCCGCTTACCGGTCCACAACTTCATGGTAACATGTCATCTGGTAGGACCACGTGCCATGACTAGGCCTGGTAGGCACCCAGGCACAGTGGATCGGGAGCAATACCTCAAAATGTCGTGATTGTGCGAATCAATGTGGAGGCGAGCGCGACAGAGGGGATTCGGGACGGCGCGAGGCCCAGCGCAGCGAACCAGGAAGCGGACCGCGAAGAGCTGCATCCGAGGCTAAGTCCGATGAGCGACTAATTGGAGGGGGACGACACGATGGCTGTGCTGGATGCATTCCGGCACCTGACGGATGCGCTGTGGCGCGGGGTACCCGAGAACTACGACCTACGGCCGTTTATGGAGGAACTGGCTTCAGCGCTGGGTTGCGCGGTGGAAGTGACGGCCCCTTTGGGCGAAACCCCTCTGAGCGCGGGGGGCTCGGGAGCTGGCACCGGACGTGTGGCCACGCCCAACACCAAGATGGTCCTGCAGGGCCCATCCGGCCCCGCCGGCATCTTGACTCTGCATCGGCCCGAGTCGGGCCTCACCGCAGACGATTGGCTGTTGGCTGAATACGGCGCCACCATCATCTCGCTGGTGATGGGCCGGGCGCGTGAGGTGCGGTCCGCGCAGCGCGACCGCGAGCGCAACCAGGTTTCGGCGGCTATCGAGGCCCTGTCGTACTCGGAGCTCATGGCAGCCCAGCGCCTATTTTCCGAAATCGACGACAATCAAGGCCTGGTGGTCACGTCCCACGTGGCGGATGAGATGGGCATCACCCGGTCGGTGATCGTGAATGCGCTCCGCAAGCTGGAGAGCGCGGGGGTCATCCAGACCCGATCACTCGGCATGAAGGGCACCCATATCCGCGTGCTGAACGACCAGTTGCGACACGCCTTCGAAAACCTGACGCTGTAGCACGCCTTTGTCGACGGGGGCGGGCCACCCTGTGCGGCCCGCCCCGCTTCGATGTCGTCCAGCGGTCAGTGGACCGCTCCCCGAAGGTCGACCGCGAGCGACCCTACCACCCATCGGCCCTCTACCAAATGCACGGCGTCGTGCAAGTTGATCATGGTGCACACGTGGTTGGGAACGACCGACAGGCGGTCGCCCACCTGCAGTCCGGTGCGCCCGCCATCGCGCGCGCGAATCACGCCGTGCTCCTCGGACAGCGACGCCACCACAAGGTCCGAACGCTTGCGGAGATGTCCAAACGATCCGGCCACCGGCCAGTGTTTTGCTGCCGGCGTCCACCACCGCCCGATCGGGCGTGGGCATGCTCACCACAGTGGTCCACACCCAAGCCCATCGAGCGGCCCCGGCCCACACCGTGGCCGCGTCGTTGTAAATATACGTCCCTGGTCGAAGTTCCGTAGCGGCCGTCAAAAGCTCAAGGCATCCCGTCGGCACGGTCCCCTCCCCTGCGACACCACCTGCGGGGCCCACCCGCGGGCGTCCAGGTCATGGGACCACTGGGCCAGCTGCAGGTTCTCCGCCACGACCGCGGCCCGCCGCTCGTCCTCGGAGAGACGCCACGTGATGTGCCCCCCGAAGCACGTGATCCCTTGATACAAGACGCCGGCGGCCGTGAGCGCCTCCGCGAGCCCGGTCGGCTCCTCGACGGCTATGACGCCACACCGGTGAAAGCCGGTGTCCACCTCCACGAGCGCCGTGATAGGGGCGCCAGTGGCTTGCACCACCTGTGCCCGGCATGCCACGCCGGCGAGCGAGTCCATGGCCACACGCACCCGGACGCCCGCCGCGACCAGTTGCTCGAGCCGGCGGGTCGGCCCCGGGCCCACGAGCGGGTAACCCACGTACACCGCCTCCATCCCATGCCGCGCGAGCGGGCCCGCCTCCTCCAACTTGGCCACCATGAGCCCCCGAGCCCCTAGGTCCATCTGCCGCTGTGCCCACGCGAGGCTTTTGTGGGTCATATGCGGCCACAGTGCTTGGCGGCGGGCACTGACCCGGGCGGCCATGCGCTCGAGATTGACCTCGACGATCCTTCGGTCCACCACCACGGCGGGGGTGTCCAACCGGTCGACAGCCGTCCTGCTCCCGGCGCCCGCCCGCCATCCTGGCCGCTCGTTCGTGAACTCGCCCCCTGTCTTCTCGGCGCCCGGCTTCAGCTACAGCAGGTTTGCGCCCGCATCCCGCCATCCCCGGATGGCCCGTTGATACAGCCACAAGCCCATAAGCCCCATCACAATTTTCACGACTGCCCATCCAGGCTCGGGCGTGGCCCAGCGGTACGCAAACACATTCACCAACTGCAGCGGCCACAGGCGGTAAAACACCCCGAGCAGCTGCAGCACCAAGTCCATCACTGGCACCCCGATGGCCACCAGATATCCGAGCGCCACCCGTCCGGACCAACTGGCCACCAGCGCCGACCCCCCACCGAGGAACAGCCCCGGGCCCAGCGCGACCCACACACCGGTCCAAAACGGCACCGGACCGAACAGGACCCGGAGGAGCAGGAGCCACACCAGCACCAAAAGCCAAGCTCCCCCCACCAGCGCCAGGGTCCGTGTCCGTGCCAGCCGAGGAAGTGGCAGGGCTGATGCCATCTCCAGCATCCCTTCGTCGTGTTCCACCAGTAGCAGCGAGGCCGAGCCAATCCCAAAGCCGATCGGAAGGAACGCCTCACAATTCTCGGCCCAATGGGGAGCCCACTCGACTGCGCCGCCCCCAAGCCCGGTGTGCATGACCGTGAGCACCAAGAGGCCGATCGGCACGAGGATCCAGGGTGCCCCGCCCGCCAGTTTGAATTCCAGCCTGAGACGCTGGATTCTAAGTGACCGGGGCCGTCTGCCCGCCAGACGGCGGTCCTCGCTGCGTGCCATGATTTCCTCCCTCTCCCGTTTAGGACGATTCGGCCGCCGCGACGTTGGACCACGACAAAGCGCCGTGCGCCGCCGTGCCGACGACCCGCGCCACCATTCCCGCCCACTGGCTGGCGCTCGCGCTGGCCGCCCAACCCGCCAACTGCTTCAACTCCGCCGCCCGCGCGGCGGACAGGCGCCCCACCACCGGAAGCGTGGATCGCCGCTGATAGCCCGCCAGGGCGACGGCACGGGCCACCGGGCCGCCGGCATCGGCCCGCATGACGGTGGCGGCGGCCAGCACGCCTACAAGTTGCTCGCGCTGGTCGCCTGCGGGCCACGCCGGGGTCGTGACTCGCGACCCTCCTGGAGCGAGGCCGAGGGCATTCTCCCAGCCCAACGCCGCCAGGCGCAGCCACGGCGCTGGGGACGTGGGCTCCGATGTCGTGCATGCTCCCACCACGGGGTCGGCCGGGATGCAGTACGGCTGATTGCCGGGCAGCGCCACAAACGCGGGCGTCATCGCGGGATGGGTCAGGAGGGGGTCCACCACCATCACCGGCACGGTGCCCGTCTCCCCCGGCAGCCACCGCCCCAGCACCTTGAGTGCGGCCGCGTACGCCGACAGCGACGCCTGTTGCACGGGCCCGACGCCGCGGCGGGTGTATACGCTCACGCCATCCACCACCGTCTGGTGATAAGGTCCCTGGAGCCACAGGACGGACGGCAGCATCCCGGTGGCATTAGGGCGGGGAAGACCACTCCACGCGGACACGCGGGGTCCCGTTCCCGTCAGGTGCCACGACAGGGAGGTGGGCGTAAAGATCGGCGCGCCCGCACCACGCGCAGCGAGTAGCCGCGGATACCAGGCCCCCGCGCCTGACCAGAACACCCGCCCACCCCCGGCGTAGGCCGTGGCGGCGTTGCTTCCGGGTCCAAACGGGGGGGTGGGCAGCCACGTCGCCAAGGGAAGCAGCCGGCCGGCGTACGTCAGTCCCAGGGTGCCGGAGCCGCCGGGCACCCGGACCGCCACCAGGCGGGCGGCCGTGCCGGCCAACACCCGCCCGCCTGCGTGGGCAATGGCGGCGGACTGGCCGTTCCACGTGGCTCTCTGAACCACGAGACCCCGATTCAGCCAAAACCACAACAGCTGCGACGACCGGGCCGTGGTGACCACGTGCACGGTGGCCGTCCCGTCAACCACCCCGCTGGCCTGATTGACGGCCACGGAGAGCGCGAGCGGTCCGGCCGCCCGGAGGCCCGTGCTGCGAGCTGCCGTAGCGGCTGCCCCCGTCGGAAGCACCCCCGGCGACAAGGACAGCGCGCCCGCCTCCAACCATACCATCACCATCCCCAGGGCCACCACCGCGCTCCGGTACAGCTGCCGGTCCCGCGACGGGCTCGCGGACGGCGTGGCACGGCCCCGGTCCCGCTCCCGAATGGCCGCCAACAGTAGGATGACCGCCACGACCAGCCAAACGGCCCGGTTGGCCCACAGCCAGCCGGGCGTGGGTCCCAGCAGTTCGGGCGGCAGCGCCAGTCCCAGGGTCAGCAGACCCGGGAACGGACTCCAGAGCACCAGGTGCGGGTCCAGCGCCGCCGCCAAGGCCGTCCACTTGTACTCCACAAAAGCCACCACGAGACTCCCCAGGATGCCCAGGGTGAAGTAGCGCGCTCCGCCCCCGGTTCGCCCCACCAGCCAGACCGCCGCTGAAGCCGTCAGCACCAGGCTCGGTCCCACCGCCAAGACGGACCAGGCCGTATTCCACGCGATCGAAGACCCCAATGGCAGCCGGGCGATGCCAAACAGGGCCAGCGAGCCCAGCACGTTCACCGCCAACAGCATGGCCGCCCCAACGGCCACGAGCCCCAGAGTGCGGCCCAGCACGTATCCCGCCGCCGTGACGGGGCGGGCGAACACCGCCACCTCGGCCTCCGGGCTGCGCCACACCTGCCCTGCAGCCAGCACCACGGCAAACGGCACCAGCATCAGGCATATCGCCAGCATCTGAATGGCGCCAGCCCCTGCGGTGGGCGACCCCACCGCAGCCACACCCGCAATCAGGGACAGGAACAGCAGGGCGACCAGTTCGGTGCGCACCACCACTTCTCGCCAGCTCTGGCGCCAGGTGTCGCCCGCCAGCACCCAGACCGCCGTGCCTCGCGGGAGACCCGCCCCGGACGGCCTAACGTCGGGGGGCCCGACGGCCATCGGCCCACCTCCCTTCCAGCCACTGCCGCTCCACCACCAGATAGCCATCCAGCAGCCGAGGGGCGCGGGGCGTAAACGGCGCGCCCCCCTCGGCCCGCTCGCCGACCGACACCACGAGCCGCCGGTCCTCCGCCAAGTCCACGCCCACCTCTACCGCGTCCGCGACCGGGACACCCCGCGGCACATACCACGTTCGCCCCTGGGCGCGGCCAGCCAGACCGGCCACGGGTCCCTGGTACACCATGCGCCCCTGCACCAGCATCATGGCGTCACTGCAAAACCGCGCCACTTCGTCGAGCAGGTGGGTTGTGACCAAGATGGCCCGGGGACCATCCGGCTCGTGAAGCAGTGCTGCCAGCACATCCCACAACGCGAGACGCTCCTCCAGATCCAGCCCGGCCGTGGGCTCATCCAGCAGCATCACGGGCACACGGCGGGCCCACAGCATAGCCAGCGCCAGCCAGCGGCGCTCCGAGGCGGAGAGCCTCCCCGCGCTCCAGTCTGCCCGGTGCAGCAGGCCAAAGTGCCGGAGCGCGGTCCGGATGTCCTCCTGCTCCGGTGCATGACCCAACAGCCACGCCTGCTGTCGCCACACGTGCTCCCAGACGGTGAGCCGGCGGTAAACCCCGGGAAACTGAGGCAGGTACCCCACGCGGCGGCGCACCGCGGTTGGGCGGTCCTGCATGGCCACGTCCCCCACCTCGATGTGTCCTTCCTCCAAGGGCAGGATACCGGCCAGAGACCGCAGGAGCGTCGTTTTGCCAGCGCCGTTCGGGCCCACCAAGGCCGTCAGCCCGGTGCGCAGGTCCAGCGTCACCTCGTGCAAAATCTCCGACGCCTCCACGCCGTGACCGTACTGAACCAGCCCCCGCACTTTCATCGCCACGTCGCTCACGCGCTTTGGCGCTCCCGTCGACTGTTCCACAAAAGCACGAGGTAGCCATACTCGGGCGTGGGATCCACGGGACGGGCCACCTGGTGGGGGGACGCATCGGCCAGCACCGCGACCGTGTCGGGCCGCGGACCGGGAAAGACCAAGCCCTCCATGCGGGCGCGAAAGCTCCAGGGCAATTCCCACACCAGGCCCCGCGCCATGAGGGCGAGCTCCCTTGCGGGTAGGCGACGGATGAGACGACCGCGGTCCAGTACCGCCACGTGCCCACCCAAATCTTGTACGTCGTCCACCACCGTGGTGGACAACAGGACGGGCCGATCTTCCGCCAGCGACCGCACAAGGTCGAGCGTCATGAGCTGCTCGTACGGATCAAGCCCGGCGGTCGGGGTTTCCACAACCAGCACCGCCGGATCCTTCATGAGCGCCTGCGCCAGCAGTGCCCGCCGCTTCATGCCCCCGGAAAATGCCTTTAGGCGGCGCTGGGAGGCTGTTGCCAAGTGCACCGCAGCCATCGCCGCCTCGACACGGTCGCGGGATTCCCTTCCCAACCCGTCAAGGCGTGCCAGCTCCAGCAAGTATTCGAAAAGCGTAAGATCGTCCGGCACCGTCACCGTCTCGGGGACGTACCCCACCAGGCGGCGGACCGCCAGCGGATCCTGGGCCACGTCCGCCCCGCCCACGCGTGCCGTCCCCTGGGAGGGGGCCACCCGGGACGCGACCACGTTCAACAGGGTTGATTTGCCACACCCGCGTGGCCCCAGCACTGTCAGGCACCCCGCCCCCTGGCGGAGGGACACCCGGTCCAGCGCCGGACGGGACAAGCCGTCCACCTGCACCGTGACATCCTCCAAGTGGATCCCGGAAAAATCCCCCACAGCGCTGATGCCATTTGACACGCTGCCGTTGAGCCATGACACCGGTGACACGCCTCGCCTTCGGAGCCGTCTTCCTCGCCATCCCCCATATGCTGAGGATACGACAAAACGAGCGTTTCGCCCTACTCCGTGGCACGCCGCGCCTCGCTGGCGCCTGGCGGGCGCATGGCCCGCTTGGCCGCGTACATGCGCTCTTCGGCCCGCCGCACCAAACTGCGCGGGTCGTCATCGGGCTGCCGAACTGCCACCCCAATGGCGGCTGCCGGCACCTCTGCTGGCCAGGCTGCCAGCATCGCGCGGGCCACTGCCTCGGGGGTGACCGCCGAATCTGGGTGGAACAGGACGCCAAATTCGTCGCCGTACAGGCGGCACACCACGGGGTCGCGAAACACCATGCGCGTCAGGTCAGCCACCAGCTTGCGCAGCGCGTCGGCTGTGGCCTGAATGGCGCGGTCGCCCGCCTCATGCCCCAGGCGGTCGTTGACCGCCTTCAACCCGTTCATATCAACAAACGCCAGCCCCAGGGGGCGGCCCGGTACACCCAGGCGGCGGCTCACCTCGTCGCGAAAAAACTGTCCGTTGAAGCACTGGGTTAGGTAGTCGCGCCGCCGGTTGAGCTCCTGCTCGATGGTGCCCGCCGCCATCGCCACGAACGGGGCCAGCAACGCAGCGGTCGCGAGGTCGGGAACCCGGTTGTCAAACGGCGCATCGGCGGTGATGTTGCCCAGCGGGTATCCGTTCGACGCTATGAGGGGCATGTACAACATGTCGTCGGGATGCCATTGCCCAGCCTTCCAGTCGTCAGGGTCTCGGGAGGTGTCCGACAGCAAAATGTCGTCCACATTGGGCAACACGCGCCGGAGGCGGTCGTGCGGCACGAAATAGACTTCTTCAATGCGAATGCCATGTTCCTGCATGCGCGCGTACTCCTGTTCCGGGAGCACGTCGTGCGTGCGGATCCAGTCTTCTTCTTCGGGCGTCAGCCCCGCCAAGCCGAAAAGCTTTTCTCCATAAACCGACCCATACACCTGCACCGCCGCGCGCCGAAACAGGCCAGCCCGCACCAGCGCGCCGGCGATGGCGGACAGCTTGTGTTCCAGGTGCTCGGCCCCCACAATGTCCCGGTAGCTCGTGAGGAACACCATCAGGACCGACTCGGCGTCGCGCATCGCGCACCTCCCTGCTGCCCGGGGGCTAACGCGGGGCCATGCGAATCGCCCCGTCCAAGCGGATCACCGTGCCGTTCAGCATCGGGTTCGAAAAAATGTGGGTCACCAGATCCGCGTATTCGGCCGGCCGCCCGAGGCGCGGGGGAAATGGCACCTGCTGGCCCAAGGACTGACGCGCCGCTTCGGGCAGGCCCGCCATCATGGGGGTTTCAAAGATCCCCGGCGCAATGCCCACCACCCGAATGCCGTCCCGCGCCAGTTCCCGCGCCGCCGGCAACACCAGGGCCGCCACACCGCCCTTGGACGCCGCGTAGGCTGCCTGGCCCACCTGCCCCTCGAACGCCGCGACCGACGTCGTCACCACGATGACCCCGCGCTGGCCCTCGTCATCCGGCACATTGGCGGTCATCGCGCGGGCGGTCAGACGCAGCACGTTGAAGGTTCCCACCAGGTTCACCGACACCACACGGGAAAACCGCTCGAGGTCATGCGGGCCGCCTTTGCCTAGGATGCGCTCAGCTATCGCGATGCCCGCCGTGTGCACCACGCCCCGGACCGCCCCCCAGCGAGCGGTGACCGCCGCCACCGCCGCCGCCACCGGCTCGGCCGCCGTGACATCCGCCTCCAGCGCGAGGCCGCGCCCCCCAAGCGGCGCGGCGACCCGCCGGGCCGCGGCCGGGTTGACGTCCACCACGGCGACTCGGGCTCCCAGGCGAGCCAGGCTCGCGACGCTGGCCTCCCCCAACCCGGAGCCCCCGCCAAACACCATCACGGGGGCGTCGGTCCAGTCCACCGCCAGGGCCCGCTCGTCCGCCATCACCGCACCTCCCCAGTTTCCTCGGCGCCGCCCAGCGTGTCGCGAAACTGCTCCCGCAGGGCCGCCTTGAGAAATTTTCCGGTGGCCGTCCGCGGAATGGCCTCCACCCAACGGTATGCATCCGGCAGCCACCAGCTCGCGAACTGCGGCGTGAGAAGGGCCGCCAGCTCCTCGTCCGGCGGACGCTCGGCGCCCCGAGCCACCAGCACGGCCACCGGCCGCTCCTGCCATTGGGGATGGGGCACCGCAATGACGGCGGCCTCGGCCACCGCCGGATGGCTCATCAGCGCATTTTCCAGCGCCACCGAGCTGATCCACTCCCCGCCGGACTTCACCAAGTCCTTTGTCCGGTCCCGCATGACCAGATAGCCGAGGGGATCGATGGTCACCACGTCACCCGTCCGGAACCACCCATCGGGCGTGAACTTCCCGTCGTCATCGCCGCCGTAGTAGTGCGCGGCCACCCAGGGACCGCGCACTTCCAGCTCGCCGGCGGTGCTCCCGTCCCACGGGACCAGGCCCGATTCGCCGCGCGCCCGCACCTCCACCAGTGCCGCGGGACGCCCCTGAGACAGCCGATAGTAATCTCCTTCGGGCCCGGGTCCGCCGTCAACGCCGGCAGGCACATGCGCCACCGACCCCAGTGGGGTGGTTTCCGTCATGCCCCACGCATGCAGCACACGGAGTCCATGGCGGTCTCGATACCCCTGGAGCACGGCGGCCGGCACGGCCGCGCCCCCCACCAGCATGGTATGGAGCCGAGACAAGTCATAGCGGTCGGGATGCGCATCCAACTCCGCCAAAATCCCCATCCAGATGGTGGGCACCCCAGCCGTGAGGGTGGTACCGGTTTCTGACATCAGCGTCAGGAGGCCCACAGGTGTGAGGTCGTGACCCGGCAGCACCAGTCCGCTGCCATGGAGAGCTGCCCCGTACGGCAGCCCCCACGCGTTGACGTGAAACATCGGCACTACCGGCAACACGACATCCCGGGCGGACAGCGCGATGGAGTCCGCTCCCGCCTCGGCCAGGGCGTGCAACACCAAACTCCGGTGGGAGTACATCACCCCCTTGGGCTGCCCAGTGGTGCCCGAGGTGTAGCACAGTGCCGCCGCCTGCCGGTCGTGGCCCACCACATCGTCCAGCGGGGAGTCGTCCCCCGCTGCCACCAGCTGTTCGTACGGCAGCGTTCCGGCCGGCACCGGTCCCGTCCCATCCTCCACCACCACCGTCACAGCCACCGAGACCTGGTCCCGAATGGCCGCCCAGACCGGCCACAGCGCCTGGTCCACAATCATAACCCGGTCCGCTGCCTCCGTGACAATATGAATGAGGTCCTGGGCGTGAAGCCGCGGGTTCACCGTATGCAGCACCGCGCCCATCCCCGGAACACCAAAATACGCCTCAAGATGCTGATGGTGGTTCATCGCCAGCGTGGCCACCCGGTCGCCGCTTCGGATGCCCAGTTGACGCAATCCCCCGCTCAGCCGGCGCGCGCGCTCGGCCATGCCGCGATACGTGTAGCGGTGGCGCCCGCCGTCCGGTGTCCGCGTAACCACCGGGCGGTCCCCAAACACCGTCGCGGCGCGGCGCAGAATCCAATTAGTGGTGAGTGGCAGGTCATCCATCATGAGTCCCGGCAACCCGGAGTCGTCATCGGCGTCACGGATGGTCATGCTGTTTTCCCCCTTGGACCGGCTCACCACCAACGGGCCGTGGTCACCGGCGGTTGTCGTAAGACTTCTCCAAGGAGTGCCATCATTCCTGTTTCGGCCGTGCCGCGGCCAATATATTTCCGCGGCGAGGTTGCCGCGCCGTTTTCGGCTCGGCACTGGCCTACGGAGCGCACGCGTGGGTACAGGGCCCCGATGTGAGCAGCCGTTCACCGTCACCAGAGTGGGACTGTGGCCCCCATCGACGAGCGTGTGCCCGCAACCCGTAGCTCCGCCCCATGACCGACACCGTTCCACCTGTACCCTCAACCGGCCAAGCAGGAGGTGCACGATCGTCGGTGTCCCCACCCCATTGGGGCCCAGGACCCCCGTGGCGGTGCCAGCCCACGGCCACTCACGCGCGCGAGCAATTAAATGCCGTGGCCGCGGCGGTGTCTCGGTCGCGACGCGCTCGTGCTTTCGTGTGCCCCGCACGGGAACCTGCCGAAACCCTCCTGTGCACTCAGCGGCGGATGTCCCAGGTTCGGCCTGCCCACTGTCACGCCTTGGCGCCGGCGCCGCACATGCGGGGTCAGCATAGGATATCCACGGTCGGTCTAGATCCTTATAATGGGTGAGCGACCGTGTTGACGGCGCGGAGGGAGTGTGACCCATGGAGCATGTGGAAGAGGTGGCCGTGCGCCTGCCCCGCATCGGCGAGCCCGCCCCCGACTTCGAGGCCAAAAGCAGTCACGGACCCGTGACGCTGTCGCAGTACCGCGGCCACTGGCTGATGCTGTTTTCCCATCCGAACGACTTCACGCCGGTGTGCTCCACGGAAATCATGGAGTTTGCCCGCCGATACGACGAATTCCAGCAGCGGGGCATTGATCTCTTGGGACTGTCCGTGGACGGGGTACCCGCCCACCTTGCCTGGATGAAAAACATGGGCGAGATGTTGGGGCGCCCGATCCCGTTTCCCATCATCGCGGATGTGGACATGGCCGTTTCCAAGAAATACGGCATGATCCACCCGGGGGATGCCCTCACGGAGACCGTCCGCGCCGTGTTTTTCATCGACGACGCGGGCGTCGTGCGGGCACTGCTGTACTACCCGCTGTCCACCGGTCGCTCCGTCGATGAGCTGCTGCGCGTGTTTGACAGCCTCCAAGTCAAGGCGCGCACCAACCACGCGACGCCGGTGGACTGGCAGCGCGGGGAGCCGGTCGTGGTGGCGGCGCCGGCCTCTTTGGACAAGATCGAAACGGCCGATGAAGCCAAGGCGCGCGGGTTGGACTACCGCGAGTGGTACCTCCGGCTCACCAACCCCAAGTAGTCTCACGAAAACAACGAGCCCGGCGCCGGACTCCTCCGCGCCGGGCTCTCTGTTCAACACCCAATTCGCTAGCCGAGGGTGACCAGCGGGTCCCCGGACGCCACGCTGGCACCCGGCACCACATGCACCGTCCGAACCACCCCGGCTGTGGGGGCGGCAATTTCGTTTTCCATTTTCATGGCCTCCAAGATGACCAGCACGTCCCCGAGCGACACCCGGTCCCCCACCGCCACCTTCACCTCCAAAGCCACCCCGGGCAAGGGGGCGGCCACGGTGCCGCCAATGGCCGAGGCCTTGGTCTCCATCTTGGCCGGCGCCAGCGCAGCTCTCGCCATCGACTCGGCTGCCGGCGCCGGATTCACAACCGGGGCGGCCGCGGAGCGGGTGTCGGTCAGCTCGGACACCTCCACCTCATACGTGTGTCCATCCACCGTCACCTGAAAGCGTCTCGGCATCACCACCGTCCCCCTCCCTGCATTGCATCACGACGCCCCAACCAGGTCCACGGCCCCGGGTCTGGCCAGACCGGGCGCACACGCACCACCACCGCACCCTGGTCGGACGCCATCACCGCGGCGACGATGGCCGCCAACCGCCGCAACGCCTCCGGTGTCGGTTCCGTCGGGCCCGTCACAGCGGCACGTTTCCGTGCTTCTTACTGGGACGCGCCTCGCGCTTGGACAGAAGGCTCGACAGCATGCGGACCAAGGCATGCCGGGTTTCCGCCGGCTCCACCACGGCGTCCACGTACCCGCGGGCCGCGGCCACGTACGGATTGGCAAAACGCTCGCGGTACTCCGCCACCTTCTCCCGGCGGGCGGCGGCCGGATCCTCGGCCGTTTCCAGGTCTCGGCGATAAATGATGTTGGCGGCGGGCTCTGGACCCATGACGGCAATCTCGGCACTGGGCCAGGCTATCGCCAAATCTGCCCCCAGCGACCGGCTGCACATCGCCAGATACGCGCCGCCGTACGCCTTGCGCACAATCACGGTGATTTTCGGCACAGTGGCTTCGGCGTACGCGTACAGCACTTTCGCCCCGTGCCGAATGATGCCGCCGTACTCCTGCGCCGTGCCGGGCAGGTAGCCGGGGGTGTCCACCAGCGTGAGCAGAGGAAAGTTAAACGCATCACAAAGCCGCACAAACCTCGCCAGCTTGTCCGACCCGTCGATGTCGAGCGTGCCCGCCAGCACCCGGGGCTGATTGGCAATAACGCCCATGGGCTGCCCGTCCACATACGCCCAGCCCACCACCACGTTGTCGGCATACCCCGCCTGGCACTCCAGAAAACTTTCATCGTCCACCAAGCCGGCAATCACCCGGCGGACATCATACGGTTTGTTGGGGTCGTTGGGCACCAGGCCGTTCAAGTCTACCGCCCGCGGCGGCCGAGCGGGCCGCCGCGGCGGGTCTTCCACGTTGTTGGCGGGAAACCGCGCCAACAACTCGCGGGTGAGCGCGAGGGCGGCACGGTCGTCGTCCACCGCGAAGTGGGCCACGCCGGATTTGGTCAGTTGGGCGTCCGCCCCACCCAGTTGTTCGGCAGTCACCTGCTCCCCCGTCACGGCCCGAATCACCTGCGGGCCAGTGATAAACATCTGCGCCGTGCCGCGCACCATTACCACCAGGTCCGTGAGCGCTGGCGAATACACCGCACCGCCGGCGCTGGGCCCCATGATCACCGTGATCTGGGGGATGACCCCGGACGCGTGCGTGTTTCGGCGAAAGATGGCGCCGTACCCAGACAGGGCATCTACACCCTCCTGAATGCGCGCGCCACCCGAGTCGTTCAGGCCAATCATCGGGCAACCCGCTTTGAGGGCCAAATCCTGCATGGCTTGAATCTTCTGGGCGTGCATCTCCCCCAGCGAGCCGCCCACCACGGTGAAGTCCTGGGCGTACACATACACTGGACGACCCGCCACCTGGCCGACACCCGTCACCACGCCGTCCGCCGGGGCGGGTTCACCGACCCGCGCCACGACGTGGGCCCCCAACTCCTGGAATGTCCCCGCGTCCAGCAGGGCGTCCAAGCGTTCACGAGCCGTCCACTTGCCCAACTGATGCTGACGCGCCACCCGGTCGGGTCCGCCCATCGCCCGGATGCGCGCCTCACGGTGCACCAGCTCCTGAATCTTTTCGTTATCGGCCATCGGGCGCCTCCACCAGTTCGGTCAGCACGCCCTCACACGCACTGGGGTGCAGGAAGGCCACCCGCGTGCCGCGGGATCCCGGACGCGGAACCTCGTCCACCAGGCGCACGCCATCTGCCGCTAGTCCGTGCAGCACATCGGCGAGATGGTCGACTCGAAAGGCCAGGTGGTGCAGTCCCGGTCCCCGCTTGGCCAAAAAGCGGGCCACCGTCCCGTCAGGTCCCACCGGCGCCATAAGCTCAAGCTCTCCCGCGTCCCAGGGAAGAAAGGCCACGCGAATGTGGTCGCCCGGCACGTCCTCAATCCGGCCCGGCCCAAAGCCCAACGAAGCCCACCGTGCGACCGCCGCGTCCAAATCCGCCACCGCCACACCGATGTGGTCCAGCGGCCATCCGTGGGCTCGAGCCAGGCCGTCGCCGCTCACAGCACCACCGGCGGGCGGTACTGCCCGAACTGTTTTTTCAATGTGCCCACCATCTCCCCCAGAGTGGCGTACGCGCGCACGGCCTCCAGCAGCGGGGGCAGCAGGTTGCCGTCGCCCCGGGCCACCTCGGCCAGCCGCGCCAGCGCCGCCGTGACGCGGGCGGCGTCGCGTGCGTCCCGCACCCGGGCCAGGCTCTGGCGCTGCACCGTCTCAGCCTGGGCATCCACCACGGCTACGGGCACCGGATCCTGCGCGTCGTCCTGGAACCGATTGACCCCCACCTGGATCTTCTCGCCGCGCTCCACCTGCTGCTGGTACCGCCACGCCGCATCCTGAATTTCTTTCTGGACATAACCCGACTCGATGGCGGCCACGGCGCCTCCGCGGCGATCGACCTCATCCAAATAGCGCTGCGCTTCCTGCTCCAGCCGATCCGTCAGCGCCTCTACGAAATACGAGCCCGCCAGCGGATCAACCGTGTTGACCACCCCGGTTTCATATGCCAGCACTTGCTGGGTGCGAAGGGCCAGCCGGGCCGATGCCTCAGTTGGGAGCCCCAGCGCCTCGTCCCGCGAGTTGGTGTGCAGCGACTGCGTGCCACCCAGCACGGCCGCCATCGCTTCGATGGCGACGCGCACCACGTTGTTGTCCACCTGCTGCGCCGTGAGTGACGACCCCGCTGTCTGCGTATGAAACCGCAGCATCTGGGATCGGGGATCGGTGGCACCGAAGCGGTCCCGCATGATCCGCGCCCACATCCGACGCGCAGCCCGAAACTTGGCCACTTCCTCAAACAGGTCAATCTGCGCATTGAAGAAAAACGACAGGCGGGGGCTCACTTGGTCCACCCCGAGCCCGGCCGCCAGCGCAGCCTCGACGTACGCAATGCCGTTGGCCAGCGTAAAGGCCATTTCCTGAGCCGCCGTGGAGCCGGCCTCCCGGATGTGATAGCCCGAGATCGATATGGTATTCCATGCCGGCACATGGCGGGCGCACCAGCCAAATGTGTCGGTGATAAGCCGCATCGAGGGCCGCGGGGGGAAAATATAGGTGCCCCGCGCGGCATACTCTTTCAAAATATCGTTCTGGATGGTGCCCGACACCCGGTCCCAGGGCACCCCCTGCTGCTCCGCCACGGCCAGAACCATCAGGAGCAAAATCGCGGCCGGCGCATTAATGGTCATCGACACGGTCACCCGGTCCAGCGGCAGCCCCTCCAACAGAATCTCCATGTCTGCCAGCGAGTCAATGGCCACGCCGACCTTGCCGACTTCCCCGGCGACCGCGGGGTCATCCGAGTCGAACCCCATCTGGGTCGGCAGGTCAAACGCGACAGAGAGGCCCGTCTGCCCTTGCTCCAACAGGTAGCGATAGCGCCGATTGGACTCGGCCGGCGTGCCGAAGCCCGCATACTGCCGCATAGTCCACAGGCGGCCGCGATACATCGTCGGGTAGATGCCCCGCGTGAACGGGAACCGGCCGGGATCGCCCAGGGCGCCCCCCGCGGGCTGCCGATACACCAGATCCACCGGGATGCCGGAAAGCGTTTCGGCCGGCGGACGGGCCGGCCCGACCGTGCCCCCGGGTCCGGCCGCGTTCATTTCAGCCAGCCGCGCACGCGCATGGCTGACGCAATCCGATCGACGGCCACCAGATACGCCGCACGGCGGTGACTCACCCCATAGCGCTCGTGCATCTCATGCATCGCCTCAATCGCCGAGCCCATCATCTGATGCAGCCGCTCGTCCACCTCGGCCTCAGTCCAGTACCAGCGGCTCTGATTTTGCACCCACTCGAAGTACGACACCGTGACGCCCCCGGCGTTCGCCAGAATGTCCGGCACCACCATGACGCCCTTCTCGAACAAAATTTGATCGGCCTCGGGGGTGGTGGGCCCGTTGGCCCCTTCGCCCACGATGCGGGCCTGAATCCGGTCCGCGTTGTCGGCCGTGATGACGTTTTCCAAGGCGGCCGGCAGCAGAATGTCGCACGGGAGCTCCAGCAGGTCATGGTTGGACACCGACTCGGCCCCCGGAAAGCCCACCACGTTGCGGTGCACCTGCTTGTACGCCAGCACGCCGGGCACATCCAGCCCCTCAGGATTGTAGATGCCGCCCTCTTTGTCCGACACGGCCACCACCCGCGCTCCCATGTCGTGCGCCGTCGCGGCCCCCACTGACCCCACGTTGCCAAAACCCTGAATGGCTACGCGGCTCTTGGCGAAGTCCAGATTCACCTGACGGGCCATCTCCCGCACGGCCGACACGAGCCCGCGGCCGGTGGCCTCCAGCCGCCCCTGAGAGCCGCCGATGACCAACGGTTTGCCGGTGATCATGCCAAAGCTGTTCTCGCCACGGATGCGGCTGTACTCATCCACCATCCACGCCATGATCTGCGGGTTGGTGGACACATCCGGTGCTGGGATATCCTTGTCCGGTCCGATCACCAGCGCAATGCCGCGGATGTATTCGCGCGACAACCGTTCCAGCTCGCCCTCCGACAACTGTTCGGGGTCACACGCAATGCCCCCCTTGCCTCCGCCGTACGGCAGACCCAGGAGGGCACACTTCACGGTCATCCACATCGAAAGCGCCTTCACCTCGTCCGCATTGACGTCGGGATGAAAGCGCAAACCGCCTTTGGTGGGGCCCAGCGCATCGTTGTGATGCGAGCGATACCCCGGAAACACCTGCAATGTGCCGTCGTCGCGAATAAAGGGCACCGCCACTTCATAAAAACGGAGGGGTTGCTTCAACAGCTCGTATACGCCCGGTTCCAACCCCAGGGTATCGACCGCTTCTTTGAACGCCTGCTGTGCACGCAAGTACGGGTTGAGACTGGCATCCGCCACGCGCTGAGTCCTCCTTCACGTTAAGGACCGGAACCCGGAAAGTGGCGCCATTATAACACAGCGCCCGGCACGCCCGCGGCCTACCGGTCCAGTCGCTGACCGATTCCCCATCGCAGCACCTCCACGTCGACCCCGTCGGCCACCGTGAGCCGCACTCGGTCGCCGTCCACGGAAGCCACCCGGCCCACGATGCCGCCCAGCGTCACCACGCGATCGCCCCGCTGCACGCCTTGCTGCAGCGTCTGGCGCTGCCTTTGCGCCTGGCGCCGCTGCAGGAGCGTAAACGCCATCATGCCGCCCACGACAAGAATCAGCAGGACGTATAAAAATTGGCCTGATGATGATGCGCTCGTCGTCGTCCCCTCCTTCTCGCCCTCGCTGAGTATCCTGGCCCGAGGCACGGCGCATGGGCCGCGAACCCGGCAAGAAGGAGTTTAGGGGCCTCGCGTCCGGAAGTCCAAGGCACGCAGGCATTTGAGCGTTAAGGGCGGCCCGGCACCGACGGGCTCCCAGCGGGACCGCCGGTCACCGCCAGGGATACCACTTGGCCCGCGCTATCCAGGGTCAGCACCACCGACGCCTGCAGATTGCCCAGCACCCGACCCAGGGAAAACCGCACCGCCCTCCCGTCAATCGTGATGGACACCGACGATGCCAGCGGATACGCCTGGCCATTCACCATCACGTCGTCGGGGCCCAGACCCGTCAGCTGCCCCGACACGGTGCTGAGCGCCTGGGGCGGAGGCACTACAGCAGTTTTCGCCGTTTTGCTCTGCTTCGGTCGCGTGGTGGTTCCGCTGGCAGCCCCCGTCCCGTGACTGGCGGCCGCCGACGAGCTTGTACTTTTACTGTGGGCAGGCGAGTGGTCCTTGTGCGTCGAGGAGGGCACGGATGCTTTGGGGGGCCACGCCTGAAACAGTTTGTCCAGAGGCACGTTCGCCACGGCGGCTGGCGTCTTCCCCAGCATGCCGGCCAAAAGATATCGGCCTAGGGACAGTCCCGCGTGCTCCGACGCGTGGAATGCCGATCCCGTGGCCAGTGGAAGCGCCAGCACCGAACCGGGGACCGCCCGGCGCTGCAGCGCCACTTTGAGCTGGCGAAGATCGCCCGCCACGGTGGCCTCCGTCTCGGGGCTAGCAGCCCAGCCGGCCAGCATCACGACCGGGTGGGCGGTCGTCAGGTAGCCGTGGCTCCGCGCCCACGCCTCCACGGCTTCCACCGCCACCACCAGCGCCTCCCCCCTGAGATGCGGCTCCGCCTGCACCAGCTTCGCGCCCGCAGCGTCGTAGGCCCGCACGGCCACCACCTGATCGCTGCGGCTCACCATCAACTCCACGCTGGGGTTGATGTCCACGCTCACCACCCCCACGGCGGCCGTTGAGGCGACGACGGGTGCCCCCGGGGGCCGCAGCGCGTGCCAGAGCCCCCCCGCCACGAGCACCATCAGGGCCGCCGCCGCCCCCCATGCCGACCACTGCGCGGCGTGTGCTGTCCCGACACAAATTTCCTGACCCACCGACGGCATCCGGCCGGTCCAGGGGACCGTCTTCACCTCGCCGCCCGGGCACAGGACCGTGAGCACCCGCCCCCGCACCGATAACACCACGCCGCGCCGGATCATGGCCGACTCCCCCGTTCTTCTCCCGCTGCAGGTCGCAAATAGCTTTGCAGCTCCGGCCACTCATGGATGAAAATTAACGCGACGGCGATGATATACCGGCGATGCCGCTCCAGCGTTTTGCGCGTAGCGCCGGTGGCTTTCGCCAAGGCCGCCAGCGGCAGGACCCCCATGGCCAACAGCTGCTGCACCATCTCGGGGTCGGCGGCCAGCGCCGCCGCCAGCTTGATGGCCCGCGCGCGCGCATCTCGGTGGCGCGGGCAGTGTTTGGGTAAATCGTCAAACTGAATCCCGAAGGCGGCCAGCGCACTGGACAACTCCCCGATCTCGGCGCGGCGCGCCTCGTCCGCCTCCCGCACCTGCCAGGCGGCGCTGGCCGCCAAATCCAGCACCGTCGGCCCACCATGGTCGACGCCTTCCTCACGTTCCAGTTCGGACAGCGGCACCTCCGGCTCCCTCCGGCGGCGCCGATAGTGGTCAATGAGTCGGCGGGTAATGACGGTTTGAGCAAAACTCAGAAACGCACCCCGCTCGGGCACGTATGCATCGATTGCCTCGTTGAACGCCAAGAGGCCCACGCTGACCTCCTCATCCTCGCCGGTCCGGATGTATCGACCGCCCACCTGGCTCGCCACGCGCAAGATGAACGGCATGAAGTCCCGAAGCAGCGCGTCACGCGCGTCGCGGTCCCCCTGACGGGCTCGCCTCAGCATCTCGTCGCCTAACGACTGGCCGCCGAAGTGAAGGCCCACGCTGGTTCACCTCACCGTCTCTTGCAATGATTCGCAACCCCGCGGCAATTTGCGGCCAGGAGTTTACGAAGGGGCTTCTGGATCCGGCAACGCCAGCTGAGCCCGGCCCCGGGGGTCCCGGCCCAAATATTTGAGCCCCGTGGCCGTCAGCTGCCGGCCGCGGGGAGTACGTTCCAGCAAACCCACCTGCAACAAATACGGTTCCACCAAATCTTCCAACGTCGAGGGCTCCTCGCCCACGGAGGCCGCCAGCGTTTCTAATCCGACCGGCCCGCCCCCATAACGGTCGGCCACCGCCCACAGCACTCGCCGATCCACGAGGTCCAGCCCGTACTGGTCCACTTCCAACAGCGTGAGTCCCTCGTCTAGGACCGCCGCCGTCAACACCCCGCCTGCGCGCACCTCCGCGTAGTCGCGCAGCCGCCGCAGCAGCCGGTTGGCCACCCGCGGGGTCCCGCGGCTCCGCCGCGCGACCTCCTGGGCCAACGCCGGCAGCAGTTCCATCCCCAGGATGCGGCCGGTACGGACCACAATCTGCGCCAGCTCGTCGACCGGGTAAAAGTCCAGATGCAGAATGACGCCAAACCGGTCCCGCAAGGGGGAGGTGAGCATGCCCGCACGCGTGGTGGCCCCCACCAGCGTGAACCGTGGCAGGTCCAGTCTCACCGACCGAGCACTGGGACCCTTGCCCAGCACCAGATCCAACGCGTAATCCTCCATAGCCGGGTACAATACCTCTTCCACGGCCCGGTTCAGGCGGTGGATCTCGTCGATGAACAGTACGTCGCGCTCATCCAGATTGGTGAGAATCGCCGCCAAGTCTCCGGCGCGCTCAATGGCCGGGCCACTGGTGATGCGAATGCCCGCCCCCAACTCGTTGGCGATGATGTGCGCCAGCGTGGTTTTGCCCAAGCCCGGCGGGCCATACAACAGCACGTGGTCCAGCGCCTCGCCCCGCGCAAGGGCGGCTTCCACGAACACGCCGAGCCGTTCGGTCACCTGCCGCTGGCCCACGTATTCCCCAAGGCGAGTTGGCCTGAGCGTCGGATCCATCGGCTCGTCGATCGACAGGGGGCCGCTGGACACCGTCCGCTCAGGGTTACCCGTCGCGTCCGTCGGCATCAGAAGCGCCCACTCCCCTCCCGGAATCCAACCGCCGCAACGCCTCGCGCAGACGGGCCGCCGCCGTGCCCTCCATCCCCATGACCGCCCAGGCGGCCTCCGCCCCAGTATAGCCGAGCGCCATGAGTCCTTCGACCACTTCGTCCCCCGCGGTCGTCGGGCCGGTGGCGGCCGGAATCTCTTCGGGCCCGTCCGCCAGCACACCCCGCAGTTCCACCACCAGACGCTGGGCCAGCTTGGGACCCACCCCCACAACGGCGGTGAGCGCCTTCCAGTCGCCGGCGGCCACGGCCGTCCGGAGCCCACCCGGCTTCACGTGTCCCAGCACCGCTAGCGCCACCTTCATCCCCACCCCATTGACCGCCAATAGCGCCAGGAACACGTCGCGCTCCTCGGTCGTGAGAAAGCCGGCCAGCTGCCAGCTGTCCTCCCGGATGGCCAGGTGGGTATAAAGCTTCACGGGGTGGCCCGGCTCCGGCAGCCGCGCGCTCGTGGATGACGGCACCAGGACATCCAGTCCCAAGCCCCCACTGGTCTCGATGACCACGCGGCCCGCTTCCCGCGCCGCCACCGTTCCCCTCACGTAGTGGATCATCGGGCCCGGTCCCTGGCGCCGAGAGCACTCCAGGCCACGGCGAGGGCGTCGGCGGCGTCATCAGGCTGGGGAACGGCTGCGAGGCTCAACAGTCGGGCCACCATCGCCTGCACTTGGTGCTTGTCCGCTCGGCCCCAGCCCGCCACGGCCTGCTTCACTTGAGACGGGGTCACCTCGCGGATGGGCACGCCGGCCCGAGCCAAAGCCAAGAGCGCCACCCCGCGTGCCTGGCTGACCCCAAGCGCCGTGGTAGTGTTTTGGCCAAAAAACAACTGCTCCACCGCCGCCACGTCCGGACGGGTCTCAGCCAGCAACGCTTCCAGCCCATCAAACACCCGCGCGAGCCGCGGACCTACCTCGCCCGGCTCCGTGCTGATGACACCAAATACGACGACACTGACCCGGCCGCCGGGCGCCTCGTCCAGCACCCCGTAGCCCAGGCGGGCCACCCCCGGGTCGATCCCAAAGACCCGGCTCACGCGTCCCCGTCGTCATCGGCGAACAGCGCGTTGGTGTACACGCGTTGGACGTCGTCGTGCTCCTCCAACAGATCCATGAGGCGCAGCAGACGATCTTGATCTGCCCCCTCCACCTCCACGGTGGTGCTCGGCACCCGCACCAGGCTCGCCGCATCAATGGCGATGCCCGCCTCTTCCAGAGCGCGATGGACCGCATCCAGCTGGTCGGCCGCCGTGACGATTTCCCACTCGTCGTCGTCACCGCCCAAGTCCTCGCCCCCCGCCTCCAGGACCGCCTCCAAGAGCGCCTCCTCGCTGGGGGCCGCACTCTTGGGAACGGACAGCCGCCCCTTCTGGTCAAACATCCAGAGCACCGACCCGCTTTCCGAAAGCGTGCCGCCGTTCCGGCTGAACAGGTGCCGCACCTCCCCGGCGGTCCGGTTGCGATTGTCCGTCAGGATTTCCAGCAGCAGTGCGGTGCCACCCGGACCATAGCCCTCATAAATGCCTTCTTCATAGCTGACCCCCTGCATCTGGCCGGTGGCGCGCAGGATGGCCCGCTCGATGTTGGCGGTGGGTACGTTTTGCTCCTTGGCTTTCGCCACCGCGAGGCGGAGCTTGAAATTGGTATCCGGGTTGCCGCCGCCCTGACGAGCGGCCGAGGCCACCTCCTTGGTCAGTCGCGAAAACGTAGCACCTTTGGCCTCGTCCACTTTGGCTTTCTTGCGCTTGATGTTGGCCCACTTCGAGTGACCGGACATGGGCGCCTCCCTTCGCGTGCTCGTCATGTACTGGGACCTGGGCCATTGGCACATGGCCCTCTTCGCCCCATTGTATCGGACGACCGGCAGAGAAGCGTCAGCGCTGGGGAAAGTGCCCGGTCACCGGCATGCGGCGGTCGCGGCCGAAGGCGCGCCCGCTCACGCGAATCCCGATGGGAGCCTGGCGCCGCTTGTACTCCGAGCGGTTCACCAGCCGGACGGCCAGATCGACGGCGGCGGGATCCATGCCGCGGGCCACCAGCGCCTCGGGGGCCAGGTCCTCTTCGACGTAGGCACGCAGGATAGGGTCCAGGACCGGATAGGCAGGCAGGCTGTCTGCATCCTGCTGGTTGGGAGACAACTCAGCCGACGGCGGCTTGTCCAGCACCCGAAGGGGAATCACCACGCGGTCCCTGTTCATGTGGCGAGCCAACGCATACACGTCTTCTTTGTAGACATCTTTCAGAACCGCGAGCCCACCCGCCATGTCGCCATACAGCGTCGCATAGCCCGTGGCCATTTCGCTTTTGTTGCCCGTCACCAGCACCAGCCACCCAAACTTGTTGGATAAGCCCATCCACAGCAGGCCCCTGAGGCGCGCCTGCAAATTTTCTTCGGCCACGTCCCAACTGCGGTCGCCGAACGACGGGCGAAGCGCCGACCGCACCGCATCAAACGCCTCCGCGATGGCAATCTCCCGGTAGTCGATGCCCAGCGCGGACGCCAGCTGCGAGGCATCCTCGCGGCTCTCCGACGACGTGATGGTTGAGGGGAGAAACACCCCGTGAACGCGTGCGGCGCCCAACGCCTCGGCCGCTAGGACAGCGGCCACCGACGAGTCGATGCCGCCCGACAACCCCAGCACAACCCCGCCAAAGCCGTTCTTGTCGACGTAATCGCGGATGCCCAGCACCAGCGCCTGGCGCAGCTCGGACACGGAATCCAGCCAGGGAACCACCTCCGGAGCGGACCGTGAGTCTGACGGCCCCGACGGATCCGAGGGCATCTCCACCAGCGGTACGGTCTCTCCGGTGCGCCAGCGGCGGTCCAGCCGCCGGCGATGCCCGACTCGGGTGGGGTCCAGGTCAGCCACCACCAGCGCCTCTCGAAAGCTGGCGGCGCGGGCCCGGGGGGCGCCATCGGGGTCGTAAATCGCCGACGTCCCGTCAAACACCAGCTCGTCCTGGGCACCCACCAGATTGCACGACGCCACGTACGCCTCGCCATCCAGCGCGCGCACGCCCAACATCTGATCGCGCAGCCGGGGCCGTCCCCGCTCGTATGGCGAGGCCGACAGGTTGACCAGCAGTTCCGCCCCCGCGCGCGCCTCCGCCAGCCAGGGGCCGTCGGCCAGCCACATGTCCTCGCAGATGGTGACGCCAATACGCCAACCCGCCAGCCCGAGGACCAGGGGGACTCGGCCGCCCACAAAGTATCGGGCCTCGTCAAACACCCCGTAGTTGGGCAGGTGCTGCTTCGCGTAGCGCGCCACCACCGTCCCCCCAGCGATCGCCGCCGCACAGTTTTCCAATCCCGCCGCGCCGGCGTGCGGCAATCCCACCAACAGCAGCGGCACCGCGCGACTCGCCCGGGCCAACCGGGTCAGTTCCTGCTCACACGCGGCCACAAAGTCCGCGCGCAGCAACAGGTCTTCTGGGGGGTAGCCCGAAAGCGTCAGTTCCGGGAACACCAAGACGTCCACGGCGTGCGCTGCCGCCTCGTCGAGCACGGCCTCCACACGTCCAGCGTTGCCGGCCGGGTCCCCCACCACGGTGTTGATTTGGGCCAGCCCCACGCGCAGTACGGCCCCCGGTGCGTTCATGCCGTCCGCATCCCCTTTCCGACTCCCTCCCAGCCCGGCGGCCCTCCCTGACTCATCGCCGAACATCACTGGGCGCTGGCCACTTCACCGGTCATGAGCGACCGCAGCAGTTCGCGGCTCTCGCGGGTAAAGAGATCGACGGTGGCATTCACAAACTGCACCGCCTGGCGGTGCCGCGGAGCCCCCTCGCCGCCAATTCCCCGCACGCGCGGATAAAACGCCAACAGGGGCGCGACCTCTGGCACCACGTCCACGGCTGCCTTAAAACAGTGCACGGCATCGGGGCCATGGCCCAGCAAAAGCCGCGTCAAGCCGTAGAGATACCACGCGTGCGGGTGCTTAAGCCGCGCCTTCTCGTAGCACGCGTCCGCTACTTCGACTTCTCCCAAACGCTGGCGGCACTGCCCCAAGAGGAGGTACGCCTCCCCGTCCACCCCCGTGGCATCCCAGGCCAGCATGGTCTCCAACGGTTCCGCGGCGGATTGATACGCCCCCCGGCGGATGCGGGTCATCGCCAAGAGATGCAGGCTTCGCAGGTAGGGCCGCACATGGGGGTCATGCCAGCCCGTGCGGCGCTTGCCGCGCGGAAGATTCGGCTCGGCGATGGCCAGCGCCATCTGAAAAAGTTCTGCGGCCTCGTCCAGCTCATCCCACGCCATATACACTTGGCCCAAGCCATTCAAGGCTTCCACGCGGTCCGGATCCATCTCCAGGGATCGTCGAAAGTGCCCTTCCGCCCGATCCAGCTGCCCCTGCTCCAGTCGCTTCCATCCCAGCATTTCTTCTTCGCGTGCCGCCAACGTGTCGTCACCTCGCCTTTACTGATACCGAAAAAAGCGCCGACGTCCGACGCGCACCCAACTGCCCGAGGCCACCCGCACCAAGCCGCCCACCTCAAGACGCTGCCCGTCGACGGTGACGCCGCCCTGCTGCAGAAGCCGGCGGGCCTCGCCCCGGGAGCCCACGCCCGGAAGCGCTGCCACCACATCGATGGCAGGCAGGCCGGCCGCGACGTGGGCACCCGGCGGCAGGGGTATCCGGGGCGCGTCGGCTGGCACTTCCCCGCCGCGAAAGGTTTGCTGGAACGCGTAAGCGGCCCCTCGGGCCGCCTCCACACCGTGAAAGCGTGCCACCACCCCTTCCGCCAGCGAGGCTTTGAGGTCGCGGGGGTGCTCGCCGCCGACCAAGCGGCGCTCCACCGCGCCCGGCTCCCACCCCAGCACCCGCTCACCCCACGACGGCACCAGCGCGTCCGGCACGGACATGGTTTTGCCATACATGTCCGCCGGCGCGTCGGTGATGCCCACGTAATTGCCGAGGCTCTTGCTCATCTTCTTGGCGCCATCCAGCCCCACCAGCATGGGCATCAGGAGGGCCACCTCAGGAGCCTGCCCCGACGCCTCCTGGATTTGGCGCGCCGTCATGAAGTTGAACTTTTGGTCGAGCCCACCCAGTTCCACATCCGCGGCAATGGCCACCGAGTCGTAGGCCTGCATAATCGGATATAACAGTTCATGCAGATGCAGAGGCTGATGCGCGGCCATGCGATTGTGAAAGTCCTCACGTTCCAGCATGCGAGCCAGGGTAATGCGAGACATCAGTGCCATGAGGTCGACCAACCCCAACGGCGAGAGCCACTCGTGGTTGTGTCGCAGCTCCAGCTGGTCCGGCTTCAGAATCTTCGTGGCCTGCTCGAGGTACGTCTGGCCAAACGCCTCAATCGCCTCGCTCGAGAGAGCGGGGCGCGTCTGGCTGCGGCCGCTCGGGTCCCCGATGCGGGCGGTGAAGTCCCCGATGATCAGGACCACACGGTGGCCCAGGTCCTGAAACTGGCGCAACTTGTCCAACACCAGCACATGACCCAAGTGAATGTCGGGCGCCGTCGGATCCAACCCCAATTTAATGGTGAGCGGCCGGTTGGCCTGCAGGGACTCGCCCAAGCGGGCCAATAGCTCCTCGCGCTGCAGTACTTCGACCGCCCCGGACGCCAGCCATTCCAACTGGCGGGCCGCCTCTCGCTGCGCAGACGCCGGCAGGGCCACTGCTGACACATCCTTCACGGGTGCCGTCCAACTCCCTCCGGTCGATGCGTTGGGGGATCCGCCACCGCCGCCACCCGCGGTGTCACTGGTGCGTCGCAGGCAAGCAATTGGCTCATCATAACATAGGCGGCCGCCAACCCACGGCCATGCGGCGGCATTCCCGATTGGCCATCACTTTCCGCCCGCGCCCCGCTGCACCGCCTCATCCAGACGCTGCCGGATGTCATCCGGCAGCGGACGGGCGCGACGACGGGTCAGGTCGAGGCAGGCTGCCGTAAGGACGCTGGTGGCCACCAGCGGGTTGCCGGCGCCGCGACGGTGGAGGTCATGCTGATACCGCACGGTCTTGTCCGATGTCGCCAGCACACGCGTCCACGCTTCCAAACTCACCCCGGGGTGAAGCTCCGACAAAAATCGGTTCTCTTGGACCAGCGCTGCCATGCCCACCTGCTCGGCGGCGATGCGGTCGGCACCCAGTCCCATCCACGTAAAGAATCCCCACGACGCCTGGTCAAACAAGCCTACGTAAAACTGAATGTTGACGTGTCCCATATGATCCAGTTGAAAGGGATACACGGTACCGACAAACGTGGGGCCCACGCGCCCCGTGGCGTCAAACGCCGCTCCGATCCCCATGTGCATCGCTCCCATGGCAGTATTGCGAGGTTCGTCCATCTCCAAGCCGCTAAGTGTCGAACTGCACCACCGTGACGCCGTCGCCCCCCTCACCCGCCTGCCCCAAGCGAAAGCCCACCACATGCGGATGACCCACCAAGTGTTCCTGCACCGCGCGCCGGAGGGACCCGGTGCCCTTCCCGTGGATCAGGCGGGCAAACGGCAGCCCCGCCCGGACCGCCCGGTCCAGATACACCTCCACCTCATCCACCGCCTCCAGCACCGTCATCCCCCGAAGATCGCACTCCATCCCCATCCCCCCAAGTCCCCCATGGCCCGACGCGTCCACAAGCAGAGCCGGACCGCCCGCTCCGCGGCGCCGAGGCGCCGTATGAGGCCGCTCGAGCGCAGGCACCAGGCCGGCCAGCGGCAGCACAATGCGCCGCCCGGCCGCCTCGACGGTGGCCTGCCCGCGTTCAATCGCCAGGATGCGGCCCGGCTCGGGAAGCTCTCGCGCGCTCACCTGCTGCCCCACGGCCAATGGGCCGCCCGCGCGCGCGGGCGCCGGCGCGCCCGCGCTCAGCTCCCGCTCGAAGCTGCCCCAGCTTTTCATCTCTGCCCGCAGCGACTGCAGCGCCTGCTCGCGCTCAGCGCGCGTCTCGGCCTGAGCGGCCGCGATCGCGGCCGCGGCCCGTGCCTCGAGCTCGCCCAGGCGCCGGCGCACCTCCTCTCTGAGCCGCTCCCGATCTTTCGCCCGCTCGGCCGCGAGCCGCGCCTCGGCCGCTCGCAAGGCGGATTCGCGCGCCGCGAGCGTCCGCTCCGTCGCCACCACGTCGTCACGAGCCAGCGCCAGTTCCCGTTCGACCCGCTCCAACTCGCCAATGGCCCGGTCCACTCGGACGCCCTCCTCCCCGAGATGCCGCTCCGCCCGGTCCAGGAGCTGGGGGTCCAGACCCAGGCGCCGCGCAATATAAAGCGCCTGGGACGAGCCGGGCTGCCCCATGACGAGCCGGTACGTGGGCAAAAGTCGCTCGCGGTCAAAGTCCATTCGTGCATTTTGCACGCGCCGGTCCCGATAGGCCAACAGTTTGACGCGGGCGTAGTGCGTGGTCACGATCGCGGTCGCCCCGGAATCCAACAGGTGATCCACCAGCGCCAGCGCCAGCGCGGCGCCCTCCTCGGGGTCCGTTCCCGCCCCGATTTCGTCCAGCAGCACCAGCACGCCCGGCTGGGCCCCCGCCACCACCGGCACCAGCTGACGCACGTGGCCCGAGAACGTGGACAGGTTTTGCTCCAGACTCTGTTCGTCGCCAATATCCGCAAACATTTCGTGGAACAGCGGCACGCGGCTGTCAGGGTGCGCCGGCACCGGCCACCCCGACAGCGCCAGCGCCACCAACAGCCCCACCGTCTTGAGCGCGACGGTTTTCCCCCCGGTGTTGGGCCCTGTCACCACCAGCACCCGCTGCGATCCTCCCACCGCCACCGTGAGCGGCACGGGCTCGTCCAACAGGGGGTGGCGAGCGTCCACCAGCGACAGCGTGTCTTGGGTCAGATGCGGCAGCGCCGCCTCCCGGCGCCTCGCCCAGCGGAGCTTGGCCAGCAGCACGTCCGCCGTCAGGATGGCGCGGTTCATGGCCAACAGCACGCCCTCATGGCTGGCCACGTCCGCCGCCAGCTGCCGGAGGATGCGCAACACCTCCTCCCCTTCAGCCGCCGACAGCTCGGCCATGCGGTTCTGCCGCTCCACGACCGGGGTCGGCTCGACAAAGACCGTCTGCCCACTGCCCGACTGGTCATGAACCAACCCGCCCACCTGGTGAACGAACGAGCGCTTCACCGGCACCACCCGTCGTCCGCGGCGCAGAACCACCAACGGCTCCTGAAGGTACTGGGACCAGGTGGCAGACCGCAGCAGGCGGTCCAATACCTCCTGAATCTCCGCCTCCAACCGCGTCATGTCCCGGCGGATGCGTTCCAGCGCCGCACTGGCACTGTCCTTCAGCGCCCCCGACTCCAACACCGCCGCTCCGAGCCGCTGCCCAAGACCGAGCGGCACCTCGAAGTGACCGAGATGTGCGGACAGCTCGGACCCGTCGGCCCCGGCCAACGCAGCCTTTAACGCCTGGCCCCGCTCAAGAGTGGCCATCACCGACCAAAGGGCGTCCGGTGTCAGCACGCCTCCCTTGGCGGCCCGGTCCACGAGCGGCGCCAAGTCCACCGCGCCCACCAGCGACAGCTGGTGGATCGGTGCGTGCAGCGCCGCCGCCGCGTACAAACGCTGCTGCTCCGCCAGCCACTCGGCCTGCGGGTCCGGCACCGTCGCCAGCACGCGCGCTTTGCCGGCGGGGGTGTCCGCGTGAGCTGCCAACCGCTCGACCAGGCGTGCCCACTCGAGCCGGTCCAGGCCGTGCGGGTTCACGGTTCCACCGCCCACCAGGAAGCCAGTACACCGGTGATCCGGGGCGGGGGCGTCCACTCGACGCCACTCCGGATGGACAGCACGTCGGGCCACACGTCACGACCCGGCCCCGGCAGCGCGATGACGGCCCACCGCACGCCCCGCTGATCCAGGCCCGCCAGCACCTCGTCCACCACCTTGCCGTCCACTTGGGGGTCAAGCTCCCACCACACGCGGTGGTGGGCGTCAACCCAGCCGACCACCCGCTCCACCACGCGCCGAGGAGTGTCGAGCGTCAGATCCGCGTGGCCCCGGCGAATCAGGGCGGCGCCCGTCACGTCGCCCGCCATCGCCTCGCCCCGCCGGAGGTGGCCCACGGTGCGCGCCACGACGCCCCGCGCCGCGGCCGCCACCATCATCACCGACGCCTCCCCGCGAAAATCATCCGGCCGGTGGGCATTCGCCCAGAGGTCCTGGGGACCTGCCCAGAGGGCATACTCTCGCACGAAAGCCGCCAGGGCCGGTGTCGGCCGTCCCCGCATCGGTGCCCCGGTCACGCTCTGCGGGTCCCGCCCAGTCAGCAGGGCGGCGCGGGCGGTGGTGCTGCGTGGTGCTGCGGCCCCGTCCAGGCGGGCATCCACCTCACCCCGCCAGGCGCCCGCGGTGAGCGCGGTGCCGTTGGACACCACCCACAGAGATCCACTCACGGCCCGCCTCCTTCTCCGCGTCTTCGGCCATCTGGACCGCCGCCCAGAACGCCCATCCATTTGCCCTCAATCTTTATGATAACCAGCCGTCGCCACGCGGCGACCCGCCGCCAGGCGGTCGGCGGGAGACACAGCAAAGCGGGCCGCCCCTTGCGCCGGCCCGCTCGCGCCGCCTCTAGCTGCTTTGTCCGCCCTGCCCCACGCGGCGCGTGTTGGACTCGCGCCGCCACTGCGCCTGCAGGGCCGCCACGGCCTCCGCATGCTCGGCCTTCGTCCGCGCCAACTCTTCCGCCAGGGTGAGCGCCGTCAAAATGGACAGGCGCGTCGACGGCACCCGCGGGTGCTTGGCTGCCAGCATGCGGAGCCGGGTGTCCACCATGCGTCCCAGGGCGTGCACCGCCTCCGGAGGCAGATCGCTCACCAAGGGATACTCCTCGCCGTAGATCGCCACCACCGTGCGGGTGACGGTCCCACCCTCGGAACCCGCCATCGCCATCCCTCCCCGCTTCGTCTGGGACATCATTCTCGCCGACGCGCCCATTTTCCTGCCATCCGTCGACTTTTTTTGACACCAGGTCCCTGGCCGGTGTCAGCGCCGCGCGATGCCGGCTGCGGCCAGCGCCGACACCAGCACAGCTTGGCGAGCCTCCACATCGGCGTCGGTGAGGGTACGGTCGGCCGCCCGATAGCGGATGGCCACGGTCACGGCCGTCCCCGATGGATCCACGTACCGGTCGAACGGACGGATCGACTCCACGTCGGCCCCCGCGTGACGCTGCAGGAGAGCAGCGACCTCAGCCCAGGGCATGCCATCGGGCACCAGCAGCGAAACATCCCGCCGAACGGCCGGGTACGGGGGCGGCGGGACCGGCCGTTCCCCCTCTCCCCGCTGGCCGGCCACTGCGGATGGCACGTGCCATCGGGCGGCGGCCGTGCGGGGCAGCCGCCACGCCTGCAGCACGGCCGGATGCAGTTCCCCCAGCGCCCCCCACACCTGGCCATCGCGGACAATGGCCAGCGCGCGTCCCGGGTGCAGCGCCCCCGCCGGTCCCGTCCAGGGGCCCCAGTCGAACCGCCAGCCCAGGCGGTGCGAAAGCTCCTCCACCAGACCCTTTAAGTCGTACACCGACTGCCGAGAGGCCCCAAAGAGCCCCGGCCACTCGCCCAGCGTCGCCACCACGCCCGCTTCCACCCGTTCGACGGGAGCGCCCGGCGTGCCCAGGTATACGGGTCCCACCTCAAACAGGGCCAGCCGTTCACTACCCCGCCCCCGGTTGTACCGGGCGGCATCCAACAGTCCCGGCCACACACTCGTGCGCATGACCGCCTCGTCCTCCCGAAGGGGGTTCTTCACCACATGCACGGCCGGCGCCAGCCCCAGACGCTCCGACACGCCCGCAGGGACGAAGCTCCGCGACACCACTTCCACGAACCCCCCCGCCACCAGCCAGTCACGCAGCTGATCGCTCTGGCGGGTGTCGGGATCAGCCACCCCCCGCGTGGCCCGATTTGGCAGACGGGCCGGAACGGCGTCCATGCCCACGAGCCGGGTCACCTCCTCGGCCAGGTCCTGCGGGCCCTCGATGTCTGGCCGCCAGCTCGGCACGCGCACGCGGTCGGCTTCCAGGATGAACCCGGAGCGCTCCAGCTGGCCTGCGAGCGCCTCGTCATCCAGATCGAGTCCGGTCCAGGTGCGAAGGCGTCCCGGCTGAAACGACACATGGCGGCGGGTGGGAACCGGCCCCACCACCTGGACCGCACCGACGGCCACGCCCACCCCAAATATGTGCAGCAGATCCACAAACCGGGCCAGGGCCGGCAGCACGGCTTCGACATCGGTCCCTCGCCCAAACCGGGCCGCCGCGTCGCTCACCAGCTGATGCCGCCGGGCCGTGCGATACACGCCGGCGCGACTAAAGTGGGCCGACTCCAGCAGCACGCGGCGTGTATCGGCCGTCACGGCCGACCGCTGCCCGCCCATCACGCCCGCCAAGGCTACTGGTCCGTCACCATCCGCGATGACCAGATCGTCCGGGTCAAGCGTCAGGGTGCGGCCGTCCAACAGCACCAGGGGTTCACCCGCCGCAGCCCGGCGCACCACCAGCGGCAGCCGCACCCGGTCCCGGTCAAACGCGTGCAGCGGCTGGCCCATATCGATGCGCACGGCATTGGTGGCGTCCACCACCGGATGGATCAGCCGGACTCCAGCCAGGGCGAGGCGCCGCTGCCATCCCCAGGGCAGAGGCCCCGCGGGCGTGACGTGCTCCAGCTGCGCCACCGCGTACCGCGGGCACAAGTCCGGCGCCTCAATGCGCACAAGCGGGTCCCCACCGGTCAGTCGAGGGCTGGCGGGCCCGGGCGGCAGGGGGCGGCGGTCCAGCGCCGCCAAATCGCGCGCCACGCCCAGCACGGAATGGGCATACTGCGCCAAGTTCGGGGTGAGTGACAACTGCAGGACCGTCTCGGACCCCACCACCGTCGGCCACCGCTCGCCGACCTGACCCGGTCCCTGCCAAATCCACAACCCCTCGCCACCGCCCACATATCCCAGTTCCAGAGCCGACAGCAGCATGCCCTCCGACCGCACCCCCCGGAGGTGCTCGGTGCCCAGCACTCGGCCGTCGGGGAGCGTGGTGCCCGGCGGGGCGTACCACGCCCGGTCGCCCGGGTGCCCGTTGGCCGCGCCGGTGATCACCTGCACCGCGTCGCCCCCGCCGGCGGTTACCCGCAATACTGCCAATCGGTCGGCAGCGGGATGAGCATGCCGCTCCAGCACCTCCACCAGCTGGACCGCGGCGAGCCCGGCCTCGGCGGTCACCATGCCGTCCAGCTCATATCCCATTTGCTCCAGCTGCCCCGCGATGCGCTCGGGCGCCATATCCAGACCCGGCAGCCACTCGCCGAGCCAACTCAGCGGCAAGTCCACATCATGCCTCCTTCTCCCACTTGCACCGCCAATACCGCGCCCGAGGTCGACGCCACCCAGGCGACCGGGCGCTCACAAGGAATCCCATGCATCAAACGCCTGCAGAAATCGCACGTCGTTTTGGTACAGCGGCCGCAACTCGTCGAGGCCGTAGAGCAGCATCGCCACCCGCTCCACCCCCCACCCGAAGGCAAACCCCGACACCTCGCCCGGGTCATAGCCCCCCGCCTCCAACACCCGCGGGTGCACCAGACCCGACCCCAAAATCTCAATCCAGCCCGTGTGGCACACGCGGCACCCAGTTCCCAGACACAGGGGGCAGCTCATGTCCACTTCGGCCGACGGCTCCGTGAACGGGAAGAAGCTGGGCCGGAGCCGGATGCGCTCTGTGGGGCCAAACACGTCGCGCACCACGGCCAGCACCACGCCCTTCAAGTCGGGCAGTCCAATCCCGCGGTCCAGCACCAGCCCTTCCATCTGCATGAACTGGGGCGTGTGCGTGGCATCGTCGTCGCGGCGGTACGTGAACCCCAGCGTGGCCACTCGCAGCGGCAACTCCCCCCCGGCGTCCCGCATGGCCCGAATCTGAAAGGGCGACGTGTGCGTGCGCAGCACGTACGGCGCCTCCAGATAAAACGTGTCGTGCATCTCCCGCGCCGGGTGGTCCGCGGGCATGTTCAGCGCCTCAAAGTTATACCATTCGGTTTCCATCTCGGGCGCGGTGCGCAGAGTGAATCCCAGGCGCAGCATGACGTCGGCCAGCCGCCGGCGCACCCGGGTAATGGGATGCAGCGTTCCCCACGCAGGCGACACGCCCGGCAAGGTCAGGTCCAGCCGCTCCTGCTCCAGCCGCTGGGTCTGCTCGGCCTGCGCCAGCACCTCCCGCTGGCGGGACAGCGCGTGCTCGATGTCGGTCTTGTACTCGTTGAGCACCGCCCCCCGAGCCCGCCGCTCCAAGGCCGGCAGACCCGACAGGGCCCGAAGTTCCCCCGTAACACGGCCCTGCTTGCCCAGGTACTGGACCCGGAGCGCCTCCAGGGCCGCTACGGTCGGTGCCGCCGCAATTTCCGCCAGCGCCACGATGGCCCAGTCCTCGCGTGCCCCGTTGCCTCCCATGCGGTCACCTTCCTTTCTCCGAACCACCGCAAAACCAAAAACCGCCCCCCACAGGGCGATTTACTCGCGGTACCACCTGGTTTCCGGCCCAAGCCGGCTCTCCGCGCGTTATCGGGCGCCCCCGTCACCCCTACTCCGTGCATCATCCACGGTGTTCAAGGCGCCTCTCGCAAGGGAATTTCGCCGACCCGCCGCACGCTTCTTCCAATCCCGGGATACCCCTTCGGAAGCGCTTCCTGAGCGCCGGGTGAGAGCTACTCGTCTTGGTCATCAAGTTCACGTTTGCACGGAGGGTAGCGAGGCCGTGGCGCAAAGTCAAGCCCGAGTCGGTTTTTCGGACTCGGGCCCCGCCACGCTCCCTTCGGTGGGTGCGGACGCGGCTCGAGTCAGGGAATGCGCCAGCGCGAGCAGCGCCTCACGGACGGTCGGGGCCGTCCCGGACCGCGGAAGGTGCAGAGGCTCCGGCAACGACCCGGCCCGCGCCGCCGACGCCAGGCAATTAAACGCGGCGGCCCAGGTGTCTCCGCTGGCCTCATCGGCGTCTGGGCGGCAGGCTCCCGCTCGCACCGCCCACGCCAGGCGCTGGGCGCCAACAATCGTGGGCCAGAGTCGCTCGAGTGGGCGTGAGCGCTGCCACTCGGCGGCCGCATCGGTGCTGAGCGTGCCCAGCGTGCAGGCGGCGGCGCCGAGCCGGGCCACCGTCGCCGGATCGGGGGCCGAGCCCCTAAGCCGGAGCCGCCAGAGACTCCCCGACCGGTCCACCACGTCGCCCACTGCCGCCGGCAGGCGCCGGGACGCGTCACGGGGCCAGAGCCACCAAAGAGCCAGGCTGGCCAGCACCACGCCGCCCAGCGTGTCCACCCAGCGGGCCCACAGCAGCGGCCACACTGGCCCATGCACCTCCGTCACGATGATCACCAGCGCCAACGCGGTGATGAACACCACCGACAAGCCATAGTTGGTCAGGATGACCAGCAGCAGCAGGAACTGCAGCGCCAGCATGGCCACCACGGTGGCCCACGGCATGGGATGCCACACGAAGAGCGCCCCCGCCAGCGCGAGCCCCACGGTGGTGCCGGCCACACGCTGGATGGCCCTTTTGGCCATCCCCATTACACCGTGGCCCTGCAGTACCGCCGCAATGGTGAGCGGCACCCAATACGGGTGGGCCTCCCCCAACACGCCGGCCAGCGCGGTCCCTGCCACGACCGCCAGCGCGATGCGCAAAGCATCGATGCGCACCAGAGAGGTGCGGCCCCACGCCGCCGTGAGGCGCTCCCCCGTCGTCGGCTGCCACGCCCGGGCCACCGGCACCAGGCCCGGCCAGCGGCCCCGGAACCCCAACACCCGCTCTACGCGCCCAATGGCGCGCCCAATGGGATCCCGATCCGGCTCGGACGCGCTTTTTGGCAGGGCTCGTCCCGCCACGGACCGGGCCGCGCGCTGAATGCGGTCGGGATGCGTCTGGCGGGGAGGCGACTCGGCGTCCAGCGCCAGCGCATCAAACAGGCGGCGCGCCTCATGGACCAAGAGAACCAGCCGAGCGGCCCGGGCCCCGCCGTGCCGCAGGCGGGCCAGTGGCGCTGTGGCCAGCTCCGCCGCCGCCACGGCTTCCCCGGCCTGGGCTTCCGTGCGAAAGCCCCCGGGCGCCCCCTTGTGCGCGGCATAGGCCGCCAACGCATCCAAAGCGCGTGTCACCGTCTGCTGTTCGGGTCGCCGGGGATGCCATCCCCACCCGGCCATGCCCACCAGCCATGCGAGGGCGGCGCCGGCCAGGGCAAATCCGACCCGCAGCGGCGTTAGGGTGGGATGCACGGGCAAGGCTGCAGCAATGCACGCCACCAGCACAAACATAAAGCCGGCCGGCAGCGGGACCTCGTAGGCGCCGGTCACAAACGTCCCCAACCCCGCCACTACGCCCAGCCCCATCGCCATCGTCCACCAGCTCACGGCCGCGAGCGACCCCACGGCCATCGCCGCCGCCAGCCCCAATCCGACGGCCAGCAGGCGTCGGGCGCGTGGACCGTAGGGAAGAGGCACCACATACATAGACGTGAACGCGCCCATGAACGCCCACATGGCCCAGGAAAAGTGGCCCAGGGACAATCCCAACCCCATGGCAATCCCCGTCGCGATGGGGGCCCCGATCGCCTTGCGCCACGGCCAGGGCGTCGGCTGCAACGTGATCGCTGCCGCCAAGGAGGGCGGCGACGGGGGCGCAGGGATTTTCGGGCCGGGGATCTTCGGAGCCGGTTTGTCCTTCGAGGCCATGACCCACACCCTCCTGCCGTCGTCAGCTGACGGATGTCTTACTGTGCGACGGCGGGCGTCAGCGCATGCGCTCGACAGTCAGGAAGGGTAGCGGCAAAAAGCGTCGGCCATGATCACGGCGCCAGCGGCCGCGACATTCAACGACTCGGTGCCCGAGGTCATCGGGATGCGGAGCCGGGCCACCGCACGGTCGGCCAGGGCGGACGACACCCCGGCGCCCTCATTGCCCACCACCAGCGCGGTGGGGCGGGACCAGTCCCAGTCGGTGTAGGGGACGTTGCCTTCCGGGGAGGTAACCACTAGGCTCACGCCGGCGGGCACGTCCCAGGCATAGTCCAGACGCACTAGGCCCGCGCGAAACATGGTGGCCGCCGACGCACGAAATGCCTTGGGGTTGAACGGGTCCACCGACCCGCGCGTCACCGCCACGCGAAATCCGAACGCCACCGCCGACCGAACCAACGCCCCGAGGTTGGCCGGGTCCTGCACGGCCTCCAGCACCAGGGCCGGCGCGGCCGGCACGCGAGCCTCGAACGGCAAGGCATAACCCACCACGGCGGCGATGCCCTGATGCGACTCCACCTGCGTCACCGTATCCAACACGCGGTCGGTGACATAAATCATCCGGGCCCGGGTCCACGTGGTCCGATCCAGCAACTCTCGCCCGCCGGGCCGGTCCAACAGCCGTGCGCTGTACAGCACAGTGCGCAGAACCACCTCGTGCGCCAGCGCCTCTTCGACGGCGTGCGGGCCCTCCACCAGCGCCTGGCCCGCACGCTCGCGAGCCTCACGGTTCACGCCCAGGCGAGTCGCCGCCTTCACGACTTTATTCTGCGGATCGTCAAGTGGACGCAGCACTACGCCCACGGCTAGAGCCGACCCTTGGCCATCCCCACCAGCCGCCCGAAGCTCTCCTGGTCCCGTACGGCCATGTCCGCGAGCATCTTGCGGTTCAGCGTCACGCCTGCCCGCTTCAACCCAAACATGAGGGTGCTGTACGTAAGCCCGTGCATGCGCGCGGCCGCGTTAATGCGAATAATCCACAAACGCCGAAAGTCGCCCTTGCGCTTCTTGCGGTGCTTGTACGCGTACCACAGGGCATGGAGGACCGCCTCGTTGGCCGGCCGAAACAGCCGATGGCGCGACCCCCGATACCCCCGGGCCATTTTGAGAATCTTTTTGTGCCGCCGGTGCCGCACCATGCCATTCTTTACCCGAGCCACTCTGTTTCCTCCTCAGCGAGCCGTTGACCGTTCTGGTGATCAAACATGCAGCGCGGCGCCTACTGGTCGTAGGGCATGAGCGCCTTGGTCCGGGCGGCATCCCCTTTGGACAAGCCGGACGCGCTGCGGAGCCGACGCCGGCGGCTGGCACTCTTGCCGTACAGCAAGTGGTTGCGGCCGGTGCGCTTGTGCACCAGTTTCCCGGTGCCGGTGACCCGCAAACGCTTTTTGGCGCCGCGGTGCGACTTCATCTTGGGCACGTCTCCACATCCTTAAATACGTTAGATACGCTGCTGATTGCGCGCCGGTTGTTCAGATCACGCGTTGGCGCTTTTCTTGGGCGCCAGAATCATGATCATGGCGCGCCCCTCCACCCGGGCGGCCCGCTCCACGAGCCCCTGGGCCTCCACCTCTTGGGCCATCTTGTTCAACAACACCCGTGCATGCTCGGAGTGGACAATCTCGCGACCCCGAAACGTCACCGTCACCTTGACTTTGTCGCCCTCTTCCAGGAACCGGGCGGCATTGCGTTTCTTGAATTCGTAGTCATGGTCGTCGATCGTTGGCCGCATCTTGATTTCTTTGACGGACACCACGTGCTGCTTCTTCCGCGACTCGCGCTCGCGCTTCTGCTGCTCGTACTTGAAGCGCCCGTAATCCATCAGCCGACACACGGGCGGCCGCGACGTGGGCGACACCTCGACGAGGTCCACCCGACGCTCCACCGCCATCCGGAGCGCGTCTCGGAGCGCGACGATCCCCAACTGTTCGCCGCCGTCACCCACCAGTCGCACTTCCCGTGCACGAATCTCGTCGTTGACCCTGAGGTCCTTTATGGCGATCCCTCCCCGGATGAATAGTTAGCCACCCAAACAAAAACAGGACGGGTCACTCCCCGCCCCAACCGGAACGCCCGTGCATTCCGCCGGATAACCTGAACAACGGCGTCGTCAGGTGAGAAGCGAACTTCTGCTTCACTATCACGGCGCGAGAATACCACAGACGCCCCCACCGCGCAATGGCGAATCGACTCTCGACCGTCCAACATTATCCGGGCTACCCACTGAACCCGCTGGGTCGGGCCCGGCATGGCGGACCCCAACGAGGGCCGGGTCCCGGCCCCGCTCGCACCAGCCCCAGCATGCCCGGTCGCGGCGCACGCCTTGGCGCCTATCGCGGCGAGGCGCTGGGACTGGTCGGGATGGCGGCACTCGCCCCCAACTGGCCAAGATACGTGGGCCAATCGTAAACCCCGTTGTCTCCGGAGCGGCTTCTCACGGACACGGTGCCGGCCTCCCGCTCCCGCGCCCCCACCACCAGCAACACGGGCACCTTGTCCAACTGCCCATCGCGAATTTTCTTGCCCAACTTCTCCGAGCGTTCGTCCACTTCTGCCCGAAGGCCGGCAGACCGCATGTCTTCGACCAGCTGGCGTGCGCGGGCGGCCTCATCGTCGGTGACCGGCACCACGCGCACCTGCAGCGGCGCCAGCCACAGCGGAAAGTCACCCGCGTAGTGCTCGGTCAGGATGCCGATGAACCGCTCCACCGATCCCAGCACCGCGCGGTGAATCATGACGGGCCGCTGGCGGCTGCCGTCCTGCTCCACATACGAGATGTCGAGTTGTTGAGGCATCTGGTAGTCCAGTTGGACCGTCGACGTCTGCCAGCGGCGCCCCAGGGAGTCAATGGCATTGAAGTCCAGCTTGGGCCCGTAGAAGGCGCCATCACCCGGATTGAGCTGGTACGGACGACCCCACGCCGCCAACGCCGCACGTAGCTGACCCTCGGCGTCTTCCCAGGTTTCCAACTCACCCAGGTAGTCGTCCGGGCGGGTGGAGAACACCACTTCGACGGTCATGCCAAACAAGGCATACACCCGATCCACCAGATCCAGCACTTCGCTGATTTGCTCCTGAATCTGCTGGGGCCGCACGAACAGGTGCGCATCGTCCTGGTGGAATCCGCGCACACGCAACAGGCCGTGCAGGGTGCCGCTGCGCTCGAAGCGGGAGAGCGGGCCGTACTCCGCCCACTTCACCGGCAGTTCGCGGTACGAGCGCACCGTAGACCCAAACAGCAGCGCATGGCCCGGACAGTTCATGGGCTTAACCCCCAGGTGCTCGTCGCCCCGCTCGACGAGAAACATGTTGTCCTGGTAGTGGTCCCAATGCCCCGAGCGCTTCCACAGCACGTCCTTGTAAATCCAGGGCGTGCTCACCTCTTCGTAGCCCAGCGGCTCCTGCAGCACCCGCGAAACCTCTTCGATCCGACGAAACAGCCGAAGTCCCTTGGGCAGCCAGAACACGAAACCCGGGCTCTCTTCGCGGAACTGAAAGAGCCCCAGCTGCTGGCCCAGCTGCCGGTGGTCCCGGCGCTTGGCCTCCTCAATCCGCTCGAGATGTTCCTCCAGCTGGGCCTCCGAGGGGAACGAGGTCCCGTACACGCGAGTCATCATGGGCTCGTGCTCGTCACCGCGCCAGTACGCCCCCGAGACGCTGGTCAGCTTGATCGCCTGCAGGACGCCCGTGTGGGGGACGTGCGGGCCGGCACACAGGTCCACAAATTCCCCCTGTCGGTACACGGAGATCGGGGTGCCGTCGGGGATCCGCTCCACGATTTGCTGCTTGAAGGTTTCCCCGCGCTCCCGAAACAACCGCAGGGCTTGGTCGCGCGACAACTCTTCCCGCCGGATGGGCAGGGCTTCGGCCGCAATCTCCCGCATGGCCGCCTCCAGGCGGCCCAGGTCAGACTCCGCTAGCGGCACCGGCAGGTTGAGGTCGTAGTAGTACCCGTCCTCCAGTGCCGGACCCGTGCCCAGCCGGGCGTCGGGCCAAAGACGCTTCACCGCCTGCGCCAGCAGGTGGGCACTGGAATGCCGAAACACCCGCCGCCCCTCGGCATCCGCAAAGCGCAGCAGGCGCACCTGCCGCGCGTCCCCCACGGGGCGCGTGAGGTCCACCACCCCATCAGCCACCCGAGCCGCCAGCACCGACGGATCTTGGCCTGGCACCACGGCAGCGAGTGGGGCGCTGGACTCGACCAGCACCTCTTCCTGGCCCGCCTCGTCTTGAATCAGCACCTTGACGGCTTCCGCCACATTCGCTCCTCCTCACAGCCCTCCATCACGCCAGCCACGCGCGCGCACAAAAAAACCCGCCCACAAGGGCGGGCGGCGCCCGCGGTTCCACCTTGCTTGGGTTGCCCCACTCACATCGACGGTAACGGCTCGCACCGGCTGCCTTATCCGCATCGCGCGGCCTCGACAGCAACTCCCAGGGGGTCGGCGACGGTCACAACCGGCGGGTTTCCAGCCACGGCCCGCCTCGCTGGCGATTGCTCGTCCGTCACGCATCCTGATCATCGTCGCATGCCCCATCGTACCAGCTGGCCGCCTGACTGGCAACCAGGGTCATTGATATACTGACTCCACGTTCCGCGGCTCGGGACCGGAGCAAGGGGAGACGCTGGTGACACCACTCCGTCCGTTCCTCCTCCGCTGACACATCGGTCAGCAATGCCACCCTATCGGCAATCGACCAAGGCGCCCAGAGAGGCGCCCGCGTTGGCTCGCGCCGTCGGTCGGTCGGAGGATCGAGGGATTGTCACAGGCGGTCGCGCCTTGCCCGCGTCACCTCGTGGCCGGCGTCCTTCCTGACGCCAAACCCCGACGCCCACCGAGGCTTTCGGAGCGTCCTCGTCGGTCAGACGCTTTCCGTACTGGGTTCCCTGGTGACCCGCCTCGTGCTCCCGTTTGTCCTTATCCTCACGCTGGCTGCCACGCCGCTGCAGGTGACCTGGGTGCGGGTCGCGGAAATCCTGCCGGGCATCGCGAGGGGTGGGTGGTCGACTGGCCTCGCCGCACCATACTGGTGGTGGTGGACAGCCTGCGCGCGGGTTGGTCGGCCTCATTCCCCTGCTTTTGGTGGCCAACCGCCTGACCGGGGGTGCGTCGTCGCCGTGGCGGCGGTGCTCTCGAGGGGGTCGGCCCCATTGGACAGCGCCTACGGCGCGTTCCTGCCCACGGTCGTCCCGCGCAACGCGCTGTTGAGCGCCTACGCAGCGATCGCCACCGCGTATTCTGTGGCGGAGGCCGCAGCCTTTGGTGCGGCGGGCTCTCTGCTCCGAAAAGCAGGCCGAGAGACGACGCGCAGCCCACGCTGACGCCCGCCCGGGCCCTCCGGGCGCAGGCGCTCCCCGCCCGCCGGTTACGAGGCGGGGGTGAGGGTGACTTCGTACCCGAGGGTTTCCAAGCGTTTCACGGCGTGGCGCCGCACCCGGTCTGGGTCCCGCCGGTCCAAGGCGTCCACCCCCAGATCCGCGTAGGGGGTCTGGCGCGCGAGGAGGTACCAGAGATCCACCGCGAGGGTGTGCGCCCTGAGGACGGCCGCCCGTTTCTTCCCCGGGGTGGAAACCATCCGGCGATGCGGCGCCCCCAGGTTGGTCGCTTGCGTGCGGCCCGCCGGTGGCCGCCTCCACCAGGGTCGCGCGGAGGGCCCGGTTCGGGGATGGTGCGGCCGGCTAAGCGTTTGCCGGCGCTCTCATGGTTCCCGGGCGCCAGGCCGATCCCCTGCGCCCGCGCGGCGGCACTCCGGAACGTCGTCACCGTCGGGCCCACCTCCGCCAGGATGGTCTCGGCCACCTGGGTCTTTACCCCCGGGAGGCTCTCCCGGAGCTCCCGGGTTGCCCCCAAAGGGACCCGCCGGGTCGCCTCCTCCGCATCCAAGGCCTGGAGCTGGGTGTCCAGGGCGTCCACGTGCCGCAACTGTTGCTGCCAGAAGAAGCGCGCGTGCGCGCCCCTCGGCCCCGTGAGGGCCGCCACCAGTTCGGGGGTCGAGGCGCGCACGCGCTCATCCGCCCACGCCGCCAGCGCCGCCGGGTCCGTGATCGGCGAGCGCCGCGAGGAGCCGGGTCCCGGAGACCCCGCGCACGTCGCTCAGGACCGACCCGAGCTTACTGTGGGCACCCTCCAACACCTTTGGGATCCGGTTGGGCTCGCGGGCCCGCTCCTCGATGACGCTCTTGCGGTGACGGGTCCGTGCCCGCAGTTTCCGCTGGGCCCGGTCCGGCATGAAACTCGGCCGCAGCAGCCCCTGTGGCCAGCGATCCGCGATCCACTCCGCATCCTTCACGTCGGTCTGGCGACCCGGCCCCGCCTGGATGGGCGCCGCCTTGACGAGCCCCGGGGTGAACCGGCTTTCCCGCAGGTTGAAGACGGGCTTCCCGTAACTCGCGGTGGACTCCATGGCCACAGGCGTCACCCGGGGCTCGGTCGCCCAGGTCTGCAACGTCCGCCACGCGGGGGTGGTGGTGCCAAACGTCTCCACGGCGCGCAGGGGGTCGCGGCCTTGACGGACTACGACACAGGCGCCCCGTCGTCTGGTGGCCATCGAGCCCGGCGCACCGGGCCAAGACGACCTCCATCCGGTTCCCGGCTTTCCTGCTCGCTCGCGACTCACGTGAAGGCCGTCGGCGGCGCATAACGCCCTATGGATGGATTCTGCTGCGTGCTCGCCCCGAGGGGCCGCAACCAGGCGAGGTCCCCACGGCGCTCCGGGTCAAACTCTGTCGCAGCCTCGCAGGACCACGGAGAAACCGACCGCCTCACGGGAGCGCCGCGCCTGCTTCGCCACGGACGACCCGAAGGCCTGTTTTTCATGGGCCGGGGTGCAGCTCAGCCGCATGGAGAACTGTTCAGTGGTTGGGCGGAGCCGCGACCCGGTCGCTGGATGCTGCGTCGTTCTTGGTGTCGACGCTCACCCTCGGTGCCACGCCGCCTGCCGTCAGACGCGCAGGCCGGGGACAAGCCCTCGCCGATCAGGGAGGCCGCCGCGGCAAGGATCCGGTTCCTCCGGTCACATCCCGAGAGGTCACGCCTGGCGGCAGCCGCCACAGTGCACAGTCTGTACTTTGGTCGTGCCAATGCTGCAACAGGCAGAAACCGACAATCGCGTGCTGGGCCGCGTCCGCGTTGCGTGGCGGATGCTCACGTCCACCGGGCTTCTGGTCGGCACCGTCGCCGACGGGCTCTCGGTGGGACTCATCGGGTACCGTGAGGTCCTGGCGCTGGCGGTGGGCATTTGCCTCGTGGTGCTGGCCACCCTGTGGACGGGGAGCCCCCGGCTCGCCGGCGGCGATCGTTGAGGGCTCCGGCCAGCGTGCGCTCGGTCGCCTCCTCGCGGTCCACGGCCGCCTCGGTGGCTGGGCCTTCGCACCACTCTGCCCACAGCTGGCGTTCGCAAATCCCCCCGGACGCTACGGGAAGCCAGACATGCACCAAACCCGGGATGACGATACGCGAGCGGCGAATCACATAGCCGTAGATGGCCTCGATTAGTCTCGCGCTCCCTGCCAACACCGCCGAACGGTCCCGCCAGTCCTCGGCCGGGGCGCAGGGCAAAGCAGCGGCCGCCTCGGTCAGCACGCGCGGCCAGTAGTCGCGGCAGAGATAAAGCGCCAAAGCCTGGGCCAGTTGGGCCGCCTCGGCGGCAAGCCGCCCACCGTCACGACGCTTGGCGTAGGCGGGCCAGCGCCCGATCCGCCGCTCATACCATTCGCCCGGCACGGCCTGCGCCAGCCGCATGCCCAACACGCCGTGACTATCCGCGTCGGTCGCCACCAGCCAACTCGGGTCGCTCGTGTCGGCACCTCCCCGTCCGCCTGCCGCCTTAGTGTGACGGCCCAGCCCGGCGCTATGTGCGCGGTCGCGACCGTTCTGATGACAGGATCTTCTCCATAGGTATCGTTTACTGAGATGTAAGACAACGGTCGTCCGGAGTCTGGGCGGGCATGTTTCGGGGAGCCAGCACCGAACGCCCGCGCGCGCAGAATCCTCTCGTCTATCGGTCACCAACCATCACGGCCACGCCCAAGATGTTTTTCGCCATTTACTACAACATCTCGATCGACCTGCTGCACAAGGACCGGCAGACCCTCAGCCGCTAG
>JAJZWS010000032.1 GCA_021846565.1 Bacillota bacterium | reverse complement strand
CCGTGCAGGTGTTTTGCTGTGATGGCCAGGCGTTTGTCTCTCGAAAGCTCTTGAGTTTCGGCGACGCTCTCACGTACCTGGGCATCCGTAGCGCCCTCTCCGACATCTTGACGAAGTTACCAGCCGGGTCACGCATCCGGACCCTTCCCTACTGAGCCAGGTAGCCGCCATCGTTGACCATCGGGGTGATGCTCCTCGCCTGCTCCGACGCCAAAAACACCGTGTAGCTGACCGCCTCTTGGGAATCCAGCAAGCGACGCTGGGGCACCAGCGGGTAAATCCCTTCGTCCACAACGGCCTGCACGGGCCGCCCCGTGTGCGGGCCAGCTCCTGCAGCAGGTTTCGGACGCGCGGCGTGTCCAGCCAACCCAGACACGCGAATTCACGGGGATGCCGTCCTGCGCCATCTTCAAAGGCGGCCAGCTCATGCGCCCACTCGGCCACGCCACGCGTGGCGTCGATGGGGACCGCCGCGGTGTTACCGAAGCCGCGCAGGTCGGGCTCGCGTAGATGCCGCCCGCTGCCAGGGACTCCTGTTACCGGAACCCGACTCACGCCGGACGACACATCACCGTGTACCAACACCACTGTGGGTCTGCGAAGCCGAGAGGGTCCACCACACCCACGGAAGTGAGGTGCCCCCACCCCGCCTCTCAGCGTGCCGCTCGACCCGATGCGGCTACCGGAACCTGCCCATGCCCCCGCCAAACATGCCACCCATGAGGCCTCCCACCAAGTTGGCCGCCAGGTCGGCGGTCAGCAGCGAACCCCAACTGAGTCCTCCGCCCCCGCCACCAAAGCCACCCATGGGGTTCATGCCGCCCCACCCCATGGGCATCCCGCCCATCCCGGCCCCTGCCTGGTGGTGGTGGGGAAAAGGAGTTACGGGCCGCTGTGCCTCCGCCGGCTCCTCCTCGGGAGGGTCCTCGGAGCGGGGCGCCTTCTTCGTGACGCCTGGCAGAAACAACTCCTGCGCCGCGTACAGATACGACCGCAACACTCCGTCGTAGTACATGCGCTCCGCTTCCTCGTGCTGTTCGTCGGGCACGTGCTGGTGGTGCGTCAGGAGGCCCAGCACCGCGTCGGCGCTCGCTTTGGCCGTCCGCGCATCGGTCATCATCAGGACCGGGGTTTTGATGGCCGCCGGGTCCGCCCCCTCGCGCTGCAGCAGCTCGATGCGCGTGCCCAACAGCTCCTCCGTCTTCTCGGCCGCGCGCCGCATGGCCAACAAGTGCTCCACCGGGCAACGGCCGGGCGCCTCTAGCCGCGGTCCTGGCAATACGGGCAGCGGAGCTTCCCCACTGCCTTCGTAGGCCACCTCCCGCCGCACCGCCGTCACCAGGGCCGGAACGGCCTGATAAAACTGTGCCGCCTGCAGAAACGTGATGTGCGGCACATGATTCGGATGGTTGGGATCCATGAACGCATCCAGCACAAAGGCGTCCGCAAACGTGACCAGGACGTCGGCCGCCAAATAGTAGGCGTCGGCGCGCACAAAGCTGCGCTCCGGGGCCTTGGCGCGCGCGTTCTTGATTTCGTCGTCCAACTCGAATACCATCTCGCCCAATCGGCGGAGTCCTGCTAGTTCCTGCACCACCGGGTCTTCGTGGTGCAGGCCTAAGCCCGCCGCCAGCCCGTGGTGCCACCGATCTCTGAGTCCCATGTCCAACCGCCTTCCACCCGAGCGCACGCCCGGAATTTTATGCCCCAAGTGTAATGCAACGGGCGCTGTCCGGAACGCGGGGTTTCCCTCGCGTCGGCTCATCGCCGGCGGTCCGCTGGCCATGCAACGCCTTCGCACGGCCCCGTCATCCAGTGGCCCGCCTGGACCGCGAAATCCGCCCCGATCCCTCGGCCGCGCTCCACCGTGTGATAGGCGGTGGGCGTCAGGTTCCGACGCTCGGACCCTCAGCAGGAGTGAACCCCGTCGAACGGCTGTGGCGACGGCCCCCATCGAAAACGGTGTACAGGACCGGAACCACCAGCAGCGTCAACGCGGTGCTGACGACAAGACCACCAATCACCACCACCGCCATCGACGAGCGCTCCGCGCTCCCGGCGCCCAGTGCCAGGGCGAGAGGCAGCATGGCAAAGACCATGGTTGCGGTGGTCATCAGGATGGGGCGGAGCCGCGTCTGCCCCGCTTCGATAAGGGCGTCGCGCCGTGACAAGCCCCGCTTCCGCAAAGTCTCCGTGTAGTCGACGATCAGGATGGCGTTTTTGGTTACGAGCCCCATGAGCATGATGAGCCCAATGATCGAGAAGATGTTCAGCGTCTGGCCGGTGAGGCCCAGTGCCATCAGGGCGCCCGCCCCGGCGAAGGGGACCGCGGTCATAACCGAGAGGGGCAGGCGCAAGGATTCGTACAGGGCGGCCATCAACATGTAGACCAGCAGCACCGACAACAGCAGCGCTTCGAACAGGGGACCAAACGCCTCGGCCTTCTGCTGAGACTGCCCCCCCTTGATAATCTGGTAGCCCGCCGGCAGCGGCATGGCGGCCAGCACGCGATGGGTGGCCTGGTCGGCGCGCCCAATCGCCGTGGTGCCGGCGACATCCGCCGTCACCGTGGCCGCGTATTCCCGATTGGTCTGCTGGATCACCGTGGGCGCCGTTCCGTAGCTGAACTGACCGAGCGCGGACAGCGGCACCGATGCGCCCCCGGTGGCCGCCACCGACATGGTTCCGAGTCGCGCCAGCGTCACTGGGGCACTCATCGCCACCACCACCGGCAGCGGCTGGGCGGCGCCGACCGGCCGGTACTGGGAGACCGTCGTCCCCGCCACACTGCCCGCCAGCGTCTCGTCGATGGCCTCGGTCGTGACACTGCTGGCCGCCGCCTCGGCGCGGTTGACCGTGAATCCAATCTGCGGCAACCCCACCGGCGTCCCGTTGGACACGTTTTGCAGTTGCGGCAGTCGGGCCAAGCGCTGGCTCAACGTGGTCGCCAGCGCATCGACCCGCGTCTCCGAAGGGCCAGCTATGGACACAGATACTGGAGGCTGGTCGCCGGGTAGAAGGGGGTTCGCGGTGGCCAGCGACACCGCCAGGTCGGGGATCCGGGATGCGATGGCTTGTGTCTCTGCCTCGACGACGAAAATCGAGGGGCGCCCGGATCGACCGGCGAGGGACACATCGATGCGGCCCACATTCGCCTGGCCGATCAGCCCGGCCACCTGGAATGTCGACGTGACGCCGGCAAGGTCGCGCACACGTTGGGCAAGCCCCGTGAGGACCTGGCTGGTGCGCGCCACGGGCGTGCCGGGGGGCAGCGTGACGTTGATGGTGAAAAGTCCCGTGTCTTCAGCCGGGATGAACGCCGTTCCCACAATGCCCAGGGGAATTAGCGCCACGGCGCCCGCCAACGTCACGCCCGCCAGGGCCACCGTCCACCCCCGGTTCGCCAGAGCCCATCCGAGGACCCTTCCATAAAAGGTGCGGAGTCTCTCGAACGTCCGATTCCAACTTTGGCTGAACGGCGTTGGGGCCTCTCCCCCCTCCGTCATCCACCGGGAGGCTAACATGGGGGTCAGGGTAAAAGAGATGAGGAGCGAGAACAAGGTGGCCGCAACAATCGTGAGACCAAACTCTCGAAAAATTTGCCCGACATTGCCCGGTACAATGGCCATCGGCCCGTAAACCACCACGTCTGTCAGCGTGATGGCCACGGCCGCCGCGCCAATCTCCATCCTCCCCGCATACGCCGCGTCATTCGACGATTTGCCCATCAGCCGATGTCGATGGATATTTTCCAGCACGACGATCGAATCATCAACCAAGATGCCTATAAGCAGAGACAGAGCCATTAACGAAATGAGGTCAAGGCTGAATCCGAGGAGCCCCATGACGGCAAAGGTGGCCAACAGCGACGTCGGAATAGCCAGCATGATGATTGCCGTGTGCTTCACCCGGTGCAAAAAGGCCTGCAAGATCAATCCGGCAAACAAAATGGCCAGCAGCAGATCTTCCTGCACCGACGTCAGGGCGGCCCGCGTGTAGCGCGTCGCGTCGGTCACCACCGCCACGTGCACGCCCGGCGGTGGGCTCACCGTATGCAGCAGCCGGGTGATCTCGTTGGCCACGGCCAGGCTGTTGGCACTGGACTGCTGGGTCACCGACACGCCCACCGCCGGCGTGCCGTTGATCTCGGTGATGGATGTGGGCGGCGCGGTCCCGTTGGTGATGGAGGCCACCGCAGACAGGGGAACCGGCAGCGGGGCCTGGCCGCCTCCGCTAGGGTCCTTGAGCGCGACGGGGGTATTGGCCAACGCGGCCAGCGAAGCGTACCGGCCAAGGGACCGAACCTGGTAGGACGTTCCCCCTTGGATGAGCGCGCCGGCGGGACCGGTGGCATTGTTGGCGGCGATCGCCTGGTCAACCTGGGCCAGGGTGAGCCCAAGGGATTGGAGCATGGCCGGGTGCACGCCGACCGACACCTGCTGGGACGGCGATCCGGTGACGTCGACGAAGCCCACGCCCGGCAGTTCCTCCACACGGGGCACCAGCGTGTTCGCCGTCCACTGGGCCGCCGCTCTCGACGACGACCCAGTGACCCCCAGCTCCATAATGGGGAGGGCAAGCGGGTTGGCTTGGATAATTTGCGGCATCGACACCCCAGCGGGCAGTGTGCTCTGGATCTGCTGGACAGCGGCCGTCGCATCCGCGGCCGCCGCCGATACGTTGGTCCCCGTCACCAATTGCAGCGTGATGCGCTCCTGACCGGTGAGCGCGGTGGCGGTCATGGTCGACAAGCCGGGAATGGTCGCCAGAGCATTCTCGACCGGAATCCCCACCTGATTCAGCACATCAGTGGGGTCAGCGCCGGGATACAATAGACGAACCTGCACGACGGGAAAGCTGACGTTGGGATATTGGCGAACAGGCAAGTTCAGATACGAAACGATGCCGATGAGCGCCAGCCCCAGGATGGCCATCACCACCGTCACGGGCCGGCGCAGCGCCAGGGCCGTCAGGTTCATGACTGCCCCCGCGCCGGGCTCAGCCGCTCTCCGTTCAGCCACAGGGCGGCATCCTGGCTGACGATGGTTGAGCCGTCAGCAATGCCATGCACCACGGCCTCGGCGCCCTCGGCACCCGATACCGTCACCGGAGTGCGGCGAATCCGATCCCGCACGACTTGGTCGACGAACACACCCGTCCCGTCGCGCCCCAGCGCCGATTCCGGCACCAGAATGCCCGCCACCGACGGCAGCGACACCTGGGCTGTCGCCGGTTCGCTGGGGCTGCCGGAAGCCAGCGCGGGCACCGTCACCACCACTTCGTCTAAACCGGGTGTGTTGGGCGACGAGAGGACGGTTGTGACGGTGCCGCTCCAGGCGGCCGCACCATCCGCGACCCGCGCCTCCCGACCGACGTAGGCCGCCCGCGCCGGTGTAGCGCCCACGAGCCCGACGAACTGTTCGCTGGCCGCGTCAAAGTTGATGAGCACCGATGTTGGCCCAATTTCGGATCCGGAGGGCACGTCGACGGCCATCACCGTGCCTCGAAATGGTGCCCGCAGCGTGGCACTGGCCGCCAGCGCCATCGCGGATTGGAGCCCCGCGCTCGCTGCGGCCACCCCCTGCCGTAAAGCCGCCAGCGCCGACCCACTGGCCGTGGCGGTGACGGTCGCCATTTGGGCCTGGGCTTTCAGGAGATTCGCCTGGGCCGCGGCGACATTGTTCGCAAGCGAGTCCAGCGCCGAGCTCTCCGCCGCCCGTGCGCTGGCGACCGCCAGTGTGTCGGCGGCCACGGCTTGGCGGTAGGATGACTCCGCACCCGCCAGCGCCAAGTGCGCACGGACTACCTCGCCAGACAGCACGGCCAAGGCCGACGCGGACGCACCGCTGGCTTCGGCTTGGGTGAAAGCTTCCTCGGCGGCCTCCCACGCCGCGGAGTCGGCGGCGATCGCCACGGACTGGGGACTGGCGGCGGACTCCACGAAGGTGAGCCCGGACTGCGCAGCCTGGACGGCGCTCGCGTAGGGCCCGGAGGGGCTGTCCGCCATCGCCAGCGCACTTTGGGCTGTGGCCAACTGGCTCTCGGCCAGTGTGACGTCAGCCTCCGCGGCCCGTTGTTGCAAGCTCGTGAGAGGGGTCGTGGCTTGCTGAAGCTTGGCTTCTTGCGCGGACAGGTTGGCGGTCGCCGACATCACGGCGGCGGTCAGGGCAGGCGACGACACCGTCGCCAGCACCTGGCCCGATTGCACCGCCTGTCCGGCAGACACCGCCACCGTGATGGTGCCGGCCACGGGAACCGTCAACACCACGGTGGCCGAGGGCTCGACGCGCCCAGCGACCGTGATGGTCGGAACGAGGGTGCCCTGGGTGACGGTTTGCACGTCTACCGTCGGTGTGGCGGCGGACGCCGCCAATCCGGGATGGTGGTGCGCGAAATGGCGAACGGCCACGGCCGTGAGCACCAAACCCGCCGCCCCGGCCCCTATCCACTTCCACCGCCCTGGCGACGCGGCGGGTGCCGACCCACGGGTCTCCTCACTCGACATGCGCCACCCCCCCTCCACTGCCACCGGCCGGGAGGCCATCGGCGACGCGTTCCAGGAGCCGCGCCAATTCGGCCCGCTCCTCCCCGGACAGCACCGACAGGATCTCGCGCAAGCGACGGCGCTGCAGGTGCCTCACCTCGTCAACCATCTGCCGGCCGCGTTGGGTGAGGTCAATCCACACCACGCGTTGGTCGTCTTCATCGCGGCGCCGTGCGAGGTACCCTGCCCGTTCGAGCTTCCGAGTGGCCTGCGTGATGGCCGACGGGCTCACGCCGGCCAGTTTGGCCACATGGGAGACCGTCACGGCGCCGCGCCGCGCCAGCCATCGAAGAATCGTGAGCCCGGGAGCGGAAACAGGGGGCGTCAGGTAGCGGGGCCGCACCTGGTCCATCAGCAGGAGCCAGGTGTCCAGAAGAGATGCGTCGCCCTCAACAGCGCTCATGCTCAACACCTCAGACTCTAAATAACTTAATGACTTAAGTACATCCCGGACGGGTCCCCCATGTCAAGCGGAATGTTTAACGGGTCACCCGGTGGCGTGGGCGACGCAGGAGACACCCGGGGCCGCCCGGGAGCGCTTGTCCGCTCCGGCGAGCACCTCGGATTGTCCCACGGGATCGGGGAGGGTTGGAGCAAAGCGCGGCCCCGACGTGGGGCGACCCAGCGGTGGGGCGAATCCGTCATCATTCGAGGATTGCGCGCGCGGACGGTCGTGGCCTACGAGTCAAAGTTGGTGCTCTCTGGTATTCGTTGGTATTCGTTGGTACTGACCCGCACGTCACACGGCGGGTCCTCGGGGCCAGAGGGTCTCGGCCGATTGCCGCCGCTCCAGATGATGCGCGGGATTGTCCAGCACGATGCGGCGCGGGAACGCGAGGACCGGATGGGCCAACGCCGCCCTCACCAGGGCGCGGCCCAGCCTGCGCCCGAGGTGCTCCGGCAGCACGTAAACATCCCACAAGTAGGCAAACTTCCCAAAGTCGGTGACGACCCGGGCAAATCCCACCGGCTCCTCGTCGGGCGAAAACAGCCCAAAGTTGAGTGAGGCCGCAAGCGTCCGCGCCACCATGTCGTAGGGGATCCCGCGGGCCCAGTCAGATTGGCGGTGCAGGAAGGCCCAGACAGCGAGCGGCTCCATCCGGCTCGGATCCGTGCTGATCTGATACCCCCCGGCCACGTCCAGCTGGTAGCGCGGCGGCTCCCCGATCATGGGTGGCCTCCGCCCGCCGCGCGCGTCGGCCGCGGGCGCGTGAGGCGCGCCGCGGTCTCCAGCGCCGCCACCTGCCCGCGCGCCTCGGCCACGCCCTGGCCCGCAATATCAAAAGCGGTGCCGTGGTCCACCGACGTGCGGATCACCGGCAACCCCAGGGTGACGCTCACCGTCCCATAGAAGTCCAGCGTTTTCGCGGCGATGTGCCCCTGATCGTGGTACAGCGACAGGACGCCGGTATAGCGGCCGGCCCGCGCCTGGAAAAACACCGCGTCGGCGGGCACCGGGCCCTCCACCGGGAGCCCGGCCCGCCGCGCGCGGGCGACAGCGGGCCCGAGGACGTCCTTTTCCTCCTGCCCCAAGAGGCCATTTTCCCCGCCATGGGGGTTTAAGGCCGCCAACGCCAATGTCGGCTCGGCAAAGCCCAGATCCTTTAAGAACGCCACGCACTGGGCCAACCCGTCATACACCCGATCCTCCGTGATGAGGTCCGGCACCGCCCGGAGCGGGTGGTGCCGGGTGAGAAAGAAGATGTAAAGCGCCCCGGTGACAAACATGGTGTAAACCCCGGCGCTGCCAAACAACTCAGTCAGCATCTCCGTGTGGCCCGGATAGGCGTAGCCACCCAGCTTGAGCGCTACTTTGTTGAGGGGCGCCGTCGTGATACCGTCAATGACACCCGCCTGGGCCGCCCGGACGGCGGCCACAATGGCGCGGCCGGCCTCCTCGCCCCCGGCGGCTGATACCACCCCAAACGGGGGCGGGGCGGCGCGGGACGACGTCACCACCAAATCCAACGTGCCGGCCTCACCCACGGCGTCTTCGGGACGAGCCCGCTCCACCATCCGCAGGTTGGCCCCCACCACGCGCTGGGCACGGGCCAGGACCGCGGGATTGCCAAACAGCACGGGCACGAGGTGCTCGAGGGTCTCCTCGTTCATGAGCGCGCGCACGACGATCTCCGGGCCGATGCCTGCTGGATCCCCAAGGGTCACGCCGATGCGCGGCCGCGCATCCTGCATGCGGTCCACCTCTTCCTGCCTAGGATTGGTCCCAGGGTACCCCCCTGAGAGGCCGTGCGCCAACTGGCGGCGGCCGGGGATCACCCCAGATTTCTCACCATCCGCTTGGACGCCACCAGCGCCGCCGCCACCGCCTGGTCCATGTTGAGGTAGCGATACTGCGCAAGCCGGCCCAAAAACACGACCCCGGACTCGCGGGCCGCCAGCGCTCGATAACGGCGCGCCAAGAGGTCGCTTTCCGGGCCCGGCACGGGATAGTACGGATCCCCCGTGCCGGTCGGGTACTCTCGCACGATGGATGTGCCCGAGTGCCGCTGCCCGGTGAGGTGCTTGAACTCCGTGATGCGCGTGTATGGCTCAGGCCCTGGGTAGTTGACGGTCGCCACCGGCTGCACCAGCGGGACGCCCGGCAGATGCTGGTGTTCGAACCGAATCGACCGGTATGGCAGCCGCCCCAACCCGTGGCCAAAGTACGCGTCGAGCGGACCGGTGTACACCACCAGCGCGGCCTGGCGGCGTTCGGGAAGGTCGAGACCCTCCACGCCGAGGCCGACGGCAATGGCCGGATGGTCCACGAGGCGTCTGAACAGCGCCGCATATCCGTCCCGGGGCATGGCCTGGTACTGGTCCTCGAAGTAGCGGTCATCCTCGGTCACCCGCACCGGGATGCGTCCGGCGACACCGGGAGCCAGGTCACTAAGCTCGCGGTTCCACTGCTTCAATGTGTAGCCGCGAAAGAACCGGTCCGCCAAGTCCTGGCCGACGCGGCTCAGCACCACGTCCTCGCTGGTACGCAACGGCTTACGGTCAACGCGCACGCGCTGCAGGTACCGCCGAACATCCTCTTCCGAAAGATCCCAGCCGTACAGCCGATTGATGGTGGTCCGGTTGATGGGCAACGGGAGGAGCTGGCCGCCGACGGACGCCAGCACACGGTGTTCGTACGGCCGCCAAGCCGTGAAGCGAGACAGGTAGTCCCACACCGGCGGGGCCTGGGTGTGGAAAATGTGCGGCCCGTAGCGATGCACCAAGACACCGGCCGCATCGCGCTCGTCGTAGGCGTTGCCCCCGAGGTGGTCCCGTCGTTCCGCCAGCACGACGCGATGGCCGGCTTCTGCCAGCTCTCGCGCCGCCACCGCCCCGGAAAAGCCCGCGCCCACCACCACCACCAACGCCACGCCTACGCCATCCGGGCCAGGGCCCGATCCCAGAGGGCCGTAGCCCGGCGGCGCCAGCTGCGCTCCTCCAAAAGGGCCCGCACCTCAGGCGACCAGGGTCGGTGCCGCCCTGTGCGCCAATCGTCGCGGGCCTGACGGCAGGCCTCCACAAACCCGCCTCGGGTGGCGCCGTAGTACACGTGCGGCGCCACCGCATCGGGCACGGGGATGCTGGTGACCACGGGTTTGCCCGCGGCAAGGTACTCGTAGAGCTTCAGCGGGTCGGCCGCCAGCGACCGGGGGGCATGGGTGCGGGGCAACAAAGCAACCGCCATGTGGCGAACCAAGTCCGGGAGAGCGGCGTACGGCACGGCGGGCTGGTACACCACCTGGCGGTGATTCGCCAACAGGGCCGACACGCGCGCGGTCGAGTCCGGAGAGACAGGCCCGATGAGCACGATGCGGTCGTCGGGCAGGGCCCGCGCCAGCGCCCCCAGCAAGTCGAAGTCAATCCAATTCATGAGATTGCCGAAAAACCCGAAGGTCCAGCGCGGGACCGCTGGCGGCCGGCGCCAGAAGCTCATGTCCACACCCGATCCGAACTCCAGCACCCGTTCGGGCGGCGTCGCCAGCGTCGCGGTGGTCGCGTCGGAGATCGACACCACGACGTCCGCCTCGGCCGACACCGTCCGATGCAGGGCCGCCAGCGGTGGATCCATGTCCGCCACATTTTCCATCACCTCATACACCAGCACGTCTGGATGCAGAGGGCGCCAGAACGCGCCCATCGTACTCAGGTGAAGCGAGGTGGTGTGCACCACCAGCGGCTGCTCCCGCAGGCTCTGGTGCAGATTTCCGGGGGCCACCGGGACGGCCCGCCGGCCCAACGTGTCGGCATGCGCCGGGGCGTGGCCGGGTAGAACGCGCCAGAACGGACCGGCGTGCGCCGCCCGGTAGGTGAGCGCCTGCACACCGCCCGCCACGCTCACCGGATCCATGTGAATGAACATGTGCTCCGACGGCTCGGCGGTCCACTCACGCAGCATCAAGAGGGCGTTGTCCGCCAACCGCCGTCCCTGCCACGCGAACATGCCGGCCGACAGCCACACCACCGGCCTCCTCATGACGGGCGCTCACAGCGCTGGGCCAACAGCTGGGCCAGGGCCTGGCTCACGGGATGCGCGTCGTCCAAAGGTGTCTGGTGCGCGCGCGCATAGGTGGCCAGCGCCATCCCCCGCTCATACTCATTCGGCGTCACGGCCGGCCAGGCGTCGGGCTGGTCCCCGCCCACTTGGGGCACCAAGGAGGTGACCCAGGCCGGCGCCCGGTCCCCGGGGGGAACCACCGCGCCCCAGGCAGCCGGCCAGGCCCTCTCCAGTTCGTCCTCGGGCCACACGGCCAGATTCACCGGCAAGGGGTCCCTCCCCGAGGGGTGCACCACCTCGGACGCCACCACGGGCGTCGGGGCCAGCCGGTGCGCCAGCTCGTCCACGAATTCGGGTGCGGGCGCGCGACCCACCACCACCACCGTACCGCGGCCCCACCGGACCGTCGCCGCCGACACTGGCGGCCGAGAACCCTCTACGGTCCAACCCAGGCGCTCGGTGAGGCACTGGAGCCGGTGTGCCACGATCCGCGGCTCGGCCACCAGTGGGGCCGGCACGGCCCGCTCGGTCAGCACCAACCAGGGTGGCGGCGCCAGCGCCGCCAGCAACAGACCAAGGCCCAGCATGGGCCACTGCACCTGGGCGCCGTCGGATCCGATCCAGACGGCCGGGACATACGCCGCGAAGAGACGCCCGTCCGGGACGATGAGGGAACTGAGGACGGATGGCCAGACGGCCTCCTGCGCGAAGCGCGCAAACGCCGTCAGGGCGTCCTGGCTGTGACGCACCGGTTCCAGCGGCCACTCCACCCGCACCGTGGACCCCAGGCGGACGTGCACCACCGGAAACCCTTCGGCCGCCAGGGCATCGAGCGGAGCCGGCACGCCCACCGGCTCGCCGCTGCCTTGCGCCAGCACGGTCACTACCATCCTCGCAGCATCCGAGTCCCGGATGCGGAGCCCCAGCCGCTGACGCGAGGCGTTCCACGGGTCCCGTGGGGAAAGATCATGGTCGTCATGGACTGGTCTTCGCGACCGCCTGCGAGATTCCTGCCGAGCCGAATCGTCAATCGTCAACGAGTTCGGGTCCCTGTGGACGGCCACCTACCTGGTTCACCACGGTCCGCCTCCGGTTGTAGGCGGACTTCCTTAGGTTTGATAATATTCAGACATTCGATGGAGGTGAGGCAAGGTTGATGCCGGTAATTTATACGGACGGCGAAATTGCCACGCTGTTGCAGGAGCGCAAGGTGCTTCCGTTCGGTCTCGGCGACCGAGCCTTCAGGATGAAGCCCAAGGCCGGGCACACCGAGGGCGAAGCGACGTTGCTGGGCGACGCTGGAAACACATATCGCCTGATCCTTCGTCAGAACGCGAGGTTCGTCCTGGACTTCTCGGTTATACTGGCCGTGCGGGTAGCGGAGAGCGGGCGATGGCATACCAATCGCCTAGAGGGCGAGCGATTTGTTGGGTTTCACATCCATGAAGCGACCGAGCGGTATCAGGCGGTGGGATTGAACGAGGATGGGTACGCGGAGCCCACCAATCGCTATGGTGACTTTGAAGGGGCGCTCACGTGCATGCAGCAGGATGCCCACATCGAACTCCCACCGGGCGCTCAAACTAGACTGTTCTAGGGAGGTGAGCGCGTGGAACCAGTGGAGATGCTGCAAAGCCTGCGCGCCAAGGTTTCCGCCCAGGTGGACCTCGTGCCGGAGGGCTTGGGCCGGTACCGGGTGCTTACACCATTTCAGTTTGATGATGGGGACCACTTGGTCGTCGTGCTCCGACGGGACGGCGCTTCCTGGCAGTTGTCCGACGAGGGACATACCCTGATGCACCTCACCTACAGTATCGATGACGCGGATCTCCATCGGGGCACGCGCCGACGGATCATCGATGCCGCGCTGGCCGGCTTTTTCATGGAGGACCGGGAGGGCGAACTGTTGCTGTCGGTCCCCGGTGAACAGTACGGGGATGCGCTGTTCAACTTCGTGCAGGGCCTGTTGAGGATCTCCGATGTGTCGTACTTGTCCCGCGAGTACGCGCGGTCCACGTTCCTGGAGGACCTCCGAAGCCTCCTGCGCGAGTCGATCCCCAGCGACCGGTTAACATTTGACTGGCACGACCCCCGAGACCCCGGGGGAAAATATGTGGCCGATGCCCGCATCGACCGCCCCGCAGGCACGCCCACAACCGTTTTCGCGCTGTCGAACGACGATCGCGTGCGCGATGCCACCATCACGCTGCTGCAGTTCGAGAAATGGCAACTCTCGCACGAGGCCGTCGCCATCTTCGAGGATCAGGAATCGATCACCCGAAAGGTCCTGGCGCGGCTCAGCGACGTCTGCGACAAGCAGTTCTCCAGCCTCGCGTCAAACCGCGACCGCATTGCGCGCTACCTTTCGACGTAGACAACCCCACCGCGCACCGATCAGGGCGCAGGGTCGGCTACTTTTCTTCTGGGTGGCCTGCTGGCCGTTGCCGAGGCCCGGCTGAGGCATATCGGGCCGTGCCGGCGCATCGCCCCAGGGAGCGACGAGCCCGCCAACACCCGCGGCCCGGCGTGCGGCCGGCCCGTGGGCGTATCGCGTGAAGTCTAGCCTTCCCGTCAGGGATGCGTGCGGAACCATTCCAATAGGCGCCGCAGGCGGTCCTGCCGCAGCGTAGGCTTGGACAGCGCACCAAACCCGTGCGAGCCGGGATACCGCAGAAACTCCGTGTCCACACCAAAGCGCTTCAACGCCACATACAGCTGCTCGGCCTGCTCAATGGGACACCGCTGGTCGTCTTCCCCCGCCATGACCTGGGTGGGGGTCCGTATGTTGGGCGCATAGGCCAGCGGGGACTGCTTCCACAGGCGCTGGGGGTCCTCCCACAAGTCGGGCCCCACCTCACCCGGCGCAAACCACCACCCGATGTCGCTGGTGCCGTAGAACGACACCAGGTTGGTGACCGGCACCACGGCGGACGCCGCCTTGAAGCGGTTGGTGTGGCCCACAATCCACGAGGTCATGAAGCCGCCGTACGAGCCTCCGGTCACGTACAGACGCTCGCCGTCGATGTCCCCGGCCGCCACCAGCTGGTCCACCACCGCCACCAAGTCGGCCATGTCGGCACCGCCCCAGTCGCCGCGCACGGCGTCTTGAAACGCCTGACCGTATCCCATGCTCCCGCGCGGGTTCACCTGGATGACCGTGTAATCCTGGGCCATGACCTGCGCATCGAACCGAGGGGTCAAGCCGTAGGCCCCATGCGGGCCCCCGTGCACAAACAGGATGGCGGCCCGGTGGGCGCCCGACACCCGTCCGGTCACATACGCGGGAATAGTGAGCCCATCCGAAGCCGTCACCGCGATTTCCTCGGTGGCGGTCAGGGTGTCGCCGGCCCAATCGTTGTCATCGGTGAGCCGGATGTCGTGACCGGCGCCGCTGCGAAAGTGGATGGCGTCCAAGCCCTCGAGGCTGGCGGAGACGTACAGCAGGGCGTCTTCGTGCGCCCCCAGCTCATAAACCACTGGGTCCGGGGCGTCGACCACCTCCGGCGTCCCCCCACCCGCCGCCGGCCGACACCAAATTTTCGTGGTGCCGTGCCACGTAGCCAGGCCATACACGAAGCCACCAGCCACACGCGGGCCCCCGGGTCCGACCGGCACGTGGGTGTCGCTCGACAGCGCATTCCCAATGGCCCACTCTTCGCCGAACAGCTCCCGCACCACGTGCCCGTCGGGGGTGCGGCGATACAGCTGCCCCACCGTCGCCGGCCCAAAGCGGCGGTCGTCCCCGTAAAACCAAATCGTCCCGTCGGCCATGGGGGCCGCGGACCCTACCGCCACGGGGCCCTCGGTCAGGCGCTCCACGTGGGGCACCCCGGTAAGATTCACGCAAAACAGGTCCGCGCGCTCCGTGGCGGCTGCGGCCTCGTCTGCCAGGCGGGTGTACACGACCGAGATCCCGTCTGGCGACAGCACCGCGTTGGACACGTCGTAGGGACTGTCGTCCAGGACGTCGGTGGTGCCCGCGGTGACGAGGTACAGCCGCGTGGGCTCCTCAAAGAATCCCGCGCCGTCGTAGTGCCACTGCCACCGCCGATAGTGCCGCGGCCAGACCGGTTCCGGTCGCGCACCCTCCACCGGCCGTTTGGCCGCCACCACGACCCGGCCATCGGGAAGCGGCAGCACCCGGGACGCCCCCTCCCAGCGCGGCCCCACGGGCACGGCCTCGCCGCCCGCCCAGGGCAGGCGGTACACCTGGCCCAACTCGTCTTGGGTGCGCACGAACCACAGATCCGTGCCGTCGTCCCCAAAGGCCGGCGCGGTGTCGCCGGGCCCGCTGGTCAGAAACCGCCGTTCTTCGGGCGCAACCCACAAAATCCGCCGACAGTACCCGCTGCCATCGGGCAGGGCGGTTTGGTGGACCGCCACCCCGCCATGCCCCTCGGGATGCACGACCGGATGGGACAGGGTCACCACGCGGTGTAAATCGCTCAACGTGAAGCTCACGCGCTCACCTCCCCCCGTCGACTTCTCGAACGCCTCCCCAATTCCTGCCCGGATCGCTACCGGGCCTCGGGGCGGCGGGCCGTCAAGCCCGGGACGTTGAACGTGGCGACGTGCGGCGGCCCTTTCGCGAGGACCGCTTGCGCCCGATAGACGTCCACGAAGTCCACACGGCCGCGCCGCGCATACACGGCCAGAGCGCGTTCCAAGATGTCTCGCTTCTCGGTGCGTACCCCCTTAAGCGCCATCACGTCGCTCTGTGCCTCGGCAATCGGCGCTTTACCCCGCTTCGTGACCTGAGGCAGGGTCTCGCGGCATTCCCTGACGACCACCGCCAGTGAGAGCTTCAGTGCCCTTGCCCGCCGCCGCGCACTCGAACACGCTCGCGACCTCGGGCGAGTGCGCCCGCCCGGCGACTCACGGTGGTCCGACGCGCGGTTCCTCCAGGACCGCGCCTGATGTGCCCGTGTGCCACTGTCCTCCCAGGACACGTGGCACCTCTCGTCAGGCAGAGGGGTCCCCCGCACGCCGTACCGGAATGCCGCCGACGGCTGCTTCTGCAGTCGGAGCAGCACGGTCTTTCGTCCAACCACCGTCAGCCGAACTCGATCGCCCACCTGGGCATGCAGATCGTCCCGTACGGCCTCGAGCGACAGCAATTGCCCCCGTGATAGCCAGAGAGACGCTCCTCGGCCGCTCTGTCGGCGAGCCGACCTCCGCAGATGCAACACCCCGTGGCGGGCACCGCCGTGAGTCTGGCGAGAGGCCAATGAGTCCAGCGGCCTCGGCTGGACTGGTATACTGGCAACCGGCCCGACAGTCGTGAAAGGAGTGGCCTGCGACCCAGCATGAACAGCCGGAGCAACACGAACGACGATCTCCTCTTGCAGCGGATTGATGAAACCTGCGGGGGCATCAGCCTGACCATCTCCGGGCACGAAGAGGTGCTTTGGCGGGCATCGCTGGACGGCGTCACGGCCCGGTGCACCGTCGTCCAGGATCCCGCGGTCAACCTGGTGGGCCTGTCCACCCTGACCGAAGCCACGGTGGACCGCGGCATCGCGAGCGTGCTGGACTACTACCGTGAACAGGGCAAAATGTTCAGCTGGATAGTGGGCCCCACGTCGACACCCGGCAACTTGGGCCAGCGTCTTTTAGCGCACGGCTTGACCCGCAAAGACAACGAAGCGATGTGGGGCATGGTGCAGCACCCGCTCGATCCGGAGATGCCCACGTCGGCCGGCACCACCATCCGACGCGTCACCAGGGCGGAGGCGCTCCCGCACAAAGCCATGCTGGCGGCCGCCTACGGCTTCGGCGCGACGGAAGACGCCTTCGACTGCTTTTTGCTCCTGCTGGATGCGCTGGGTGACCAAGCCGCCATCTATCTCGCCTGGGTGGATGACACGCCGGACCCGGTGGCGTGGTCCTTTGCCTTCTACCACCCTGACGGTGACACCATGGTGCTGGGGGGCTCGGCCACCCTGCCGACGCACCGCCACCGGGGGCTGTACAGGGCGCTGGTGGCACAGCGCCTCCGGGATGCCCACGCCCGGGGCTATACCACAGCCGTCGTGCAGGCCGTGCGCACCACCTCGGCCCCCATCTGCGAGCGCCTGGGATTTGACGTGGTGTGCCCGCTCGAGCTGTACCAGTGGGTTCCACCGGGTCTGACAGAAGCTTAGCGCCGGACGTCCGTGAAAAGCTTGGAGGCGGGTCTTGGGATCTTATGCCTGGGACTATGGCGCGTTGGCGTCGGCGTGGTGAAGCCAGCGATCCAGCATCCCCTCCGTCGCCGTGGCGGTGACGGTGATGAACGGGGCGGGATCGGGGTGCCCTTGAGCCCGTTGCAAAGCGCTCAGATACGCGCTGCGGGCGGTCAGGGAGTAAAGCGCCGGCGGATAATGATTCTCCAGCAGCAGAGCGTTGTTCACCAGGTGACAGGTTCGACCGTTCCCATCGGCGAAGGGATGGATCCCCGCGAGGACGATTTGGGCATGGGCAGCAAACGCCACGGGGTTCTGATCTCCGGCACCCCGCGTGTAGGAGATGGCCCACGCCGCTATGAGATCCATCACGGTGATCGCGGTCGGCGGAACGTGACGAGACCCCCGAATATAGATCGGGATCGGCGATAAAAGCCGGCGTCATCCCCGAGGAGTCCCTGCATCAGCCGCCGGTGGACCTCCAACCCGGTGTGTTCGACGAACGGGATGCCCTGGCCGATCGTTTGGCGCAGCCAGAGCCATGCGGCGTGCGCATTGACAACCTCGATGTGTTCCCCAGGGATTTTCCCGGGATGGTCGTCCCCGCTTCGAGTACCTCTTGCGCTTCGTGGACGGTCAGCGTGTTGCCTTCAATGGCGGTGGTGGCGTGCGCGTGCCGCAGCGTATAGTCGCCGAACAACGACTCCAGACTGGCATCGGGCAGGGAGGGCGCCCGGCGAATCCGGTCCTGCTTGTCGACGAGGGGCCCGAGGAGGGCGTCCACCCTCTGGTCGGCCATGGCGGTATCCGTCCCGTATCGGTGTGGCGACCGCGTAACATATTATGGCTTCCCGACGCCTTAGCGGCCCTCCTGTTCGCACGGCGGGCCCGCCCCCTCCGAAGCAACGTCCGCATAGGGTGACTGTCGCGATGCGACGTGAGGCGCGCACCGCGTCGCCGGGGTCGGGCAACCACCCGTCACGAGCCCGCGGTCGGCGCCCAGGCCGTCATCGATCCATGAGGACCGGCCACGTTCGTGCCCTTGCCCGAGCGGATTGCTCGCGGTCCGTTAGTCCCTAACCGTCGTATAGATACACTTCTTGATGCCGTGGCATGGGCGAGAGACAATAGGCGCGTGGCCGCCCGTCAAGACGCTCCCTGCGGCCAGACCTTATACCTTATGAAGAAGGGGAACCTCCCATGAAGGCTCTATCGGCCACGCCTGGTTTGAATGCGCACGTCGACGGCGATCCCCGCAAGTGGTGGATTCTCTCTGTCGTCACGCTGGTGGCGTTTGTCACCAACCTGGACGGCACCATCGTCATCATTGGGCTGCCGCGCATGGTGGCCGGGTTGCACACGACCGTCACCACGGGGCTTTGGGCGCTGACGTCGTATATCATTACCAGCACCGTGTTCCTGCTGCCGGCCGGCCGCTGGTCGGAGCTCATTGGGCAGAAGCGCATCTTCATGGCCGGGCTCGCCATCTTCACGGTGGCGACCTTGCTCTGCGGCATCGCGCCATCGGGCCTGTGGCTTCTGGTGTACCGGTTCATCCAGGGCACCGGGGCGGCCTTGGCGCTGGCCACCGCCACGCCAATCCTGGTGCGGGCGTTTCCGTCCCACCAGCTGGGCCGAGCGCTCGGCATCAACTCGACGTCATGGGTGGCGGGTTCCATCGTCGGCCCGGTGGCCGGCGGCGTGCTGGTGAGCACGCTGGGGTGGCGCTCCATCTTTTTTGTCACGATTCCGTTTGCGGCCGTCGGGGTGGTGGGCGCGTGGCGCGTGCTGCGGGACACCATTCCGTCGCGGGGCGCCGCCACCGACTGGCCCGGCGCCGTCACCTTTGGTCTGGCCGTCACGAGCCTGTTGGTGGCGCTCTCCATGGGCGAGGCGTGGGGATGGTCCAGCCTGAACACGCTGGCGTTGTTTGCCACGACCGCCGTGCTGGGCGCCGCCTTCGTGCGCATCGAGCAGCGGCGGCCAGCTCCCATGTTTGACCTCGGCTTGCTGTCGCATCCCCACTATCGATCGGGGTTGGGCGTGACGGTCAGCTACTCCATCGGCTACTTCGCCACCACGTTTCTGCTCACCATCTATCTCCAGGGGGCGGCTCACCTGTCGCCGCTGGATGCCGGCCTGATGCTCGTGCCGCTGTCCGCGCCCCAACTCGTGGTGGGGCCTCTGGGCGGGGTGCTGGCCGACCGGTACGGCCCGGCACGGTTGGTGGCTTTGGGAGTCCTGCTGCTGGCGGCGGGGGGCTTTTGGCTGGGCCACATCGGCCCGCGGTTCGACGTGCTCGCGATGGTGTTCCCGCTGCTCCTGATGTCCGTCGCCAATGGGCTCGCGTGGCCCGCTCTCACCAAGGCGGTGATGTCGTCGGCGCCCGCCGAACGCACCGGCACGGCGTCGGGCATGTTTTACACCTTTAGAAATGTCGGCATGGCGCTGTCACTGACGCTGGCGCTGGTGGTGGCCGAAGTGAGCCTGCCGCCCGGCATCGCGTCCGAGGTGTACCTGGGCACCGCCAATCTGCTGCGCCCGGCCTTGAAGGGCGCCCTGATTCACGCGACCAACACCGCGTTCTGGGCGTTTGTTGGGTTTTACCTGCTGGCGTTTCTGCTGGCGCTGCCGCTCTTGCGTGCGCATGCTCCCCCAAGGGGTCAGAAGCATCCGGCCGCATCGTAAGCCTTGCCACCCGATCAGTGGGGCAGTGCGTCCGGCTGCTTCTGCCGGTCGCGGCGGATCGTGCGATAAAACGTGGACAGCGACGCCTGATACGCCCCCTCGGCCGAGAGCGTTTCGAAAATGGCACGGCGACCCGCCCCGGCAAACCGTGGGTTCTGGAGCGCCGCGAGCACCACGTCACGGTGGCGAGCGGTGGCGGGCGGAATCGCCCGGGGCGGCCGCGGTTTCGACGCCCTCGGTTTGCGGTGGCTGTAAAGGGTGGACCGCGGCACCCCCAGCGTACGGCAGGTGGCGGCGATGGAGAGGCGTATGCGGAGCTGGTCCCACGCGTCGTCGAGGATCGCCTGGACCTCGCGCGGATTATTGGGACGACCGCGGCGAGCCAAGGCATGCAGCTCGGAGCCGTTTCGGGCGATCGTATCCCGCGCGCGAGCCAGATCCCCGTGTAGTTGGGCCACCTCGCGCGTAAGCCGCGCCCGTTCGGTGTGCCGCCGGGGTCGCTTGGCACCGCCCCCCCGCGCCTGCCCCAGGGCCGCAGAGACGCCGGCGGCGCGTTGAGCCCGCCACGTGGACAGGTGGGACGAATACAACCCTTCCCGCCGCAACAAGGCGCCAATGGCACCCGGCTCGGTGCAGGCATCCGCTTCGGCCAGGATGCGGAGCTTGTAGGCCGTCGAAAACCGGCGCCGGTAGGCGCGCACCTCAATCTCGGGTTCTTCCGTTCGAATCGCCACGGACATCATCTCCACGCGTAATTGTAGCAGGGGTCCTGCCCACACCTACTCTGCCATAGAGGGCCGAGTCGTCTTGCAACCTGCCAGGCAGAGATCGTTTGTTCGTGGATCATGTTTCCGTCTAGGCGGTTCCGTCACGTTGTGTCAAGCATTGTCCGCGAGTTGGTGAACCTCTCCGGCATCACCGGCCGGCGAGTCCGACGACCGCCACCAGGATGAGCAGATGACCCACTTGGTCAATCACGATCAGGAGCCACTGATCCTCCGCCCGGGTGATGCCCCCGACCGTCCGGGCCCACCAGCGCACCAGCCGACGCTGGTCCAGCACCGCGTGGGACACCAGCAGCAACACGACTGCGAAAAATCCCAGCGTCACGCCGTCCAAACGGGCTGCGAGCACGACACACACGGTGTAGACAGCGGCGTGCACCGTAAGCGCATCCCAGCGAGTGACCTTCCAACGCGCCATCCAGTTGGTCTGAAACAGAAAGTCCCCCACCAGGTGGCCCATCAGGAGCACGTCAAACAGTGACACCCGCTTGTCCCCTTTGGCTCCATGACGGAACGATGACCGCCGTCATTCGACACCGGGCGGCCATTCCCTGCCCCCTCCTGCCCCCCACGTTGATCTGACGCCCCGAGAGCGCAAGAATAGGGGAGCTAGGAGGTGGGACCCGCTGGATTCTTCACGCAACGATGCAGGCGCCGTACCGTACATAGGCTCCGCATCTCTCCAGGACCGCTTCGGAGCCAACTGGGGTTGGCTCGTAGAGCGCTATCAGCAGTATCGCGAGGACCCGGACGCCCTGACGGACGAGGACCGTCGGTGGTTTGACCAACACGCGGCGGCCGTGGCGGCCGAGATGGCTGGCCCGCGCACCGCCACGGTCCATCAGTCGCCGGCCACCGGCGCCGCCATCAGCGCGGTGCTGGACGTGCGGCGCAACGGCCATCGCCGCGCGGTATTCGACCCACTCACCCCGCCGGCCGAGCGGCCGTCGGCGCTCACGCCGGACGAAGCCGCCGTGCGCGTCGACGACGTCAACCGGGGCCTCGATGCCCCGCTGCCGGGGACGGGCACGATGGCAGAAGCGTGGCCCGTGCTGCATGCGATTTACATGGATCGGGTGGGCTGGGAGTTCAGCCATGTGGACGATGCCGACGAGCGCCGCTGGCTGCATGAGGCCGTGGAAACCGGCCGCTACGCCGCGCCGCTGGCGCCGGCGGAGCAGCGCATCCTGCTGCACCGCCTCATCCAAGTAGAGGCGTTTGAGCGCTTTTTGCACACGACGTTCCCCGGCCAGAAGCGTTTCTCCATCGAAGGCACCGATATGCTGGTGCCCATGCTGGACGAGGCGGTGCGGCTCGCCGCTGCGGCGGGGGCCGACGATGTCGTGCTAGGGATGGCCCACCGCGGCCGCCTGAATGTGCTGGCGCACGTGCTGGGCAAGCCGTACCGGACGATCTTGGAGGAATTTCACGCGGCGCCCGTGGGGGTCACCGAAGGCTCGGAAACGCTGTCCACCGGGTGGGTGGGCGACGTGAAGTACCATTTGGGCCGCCAGCACACGCTCCCTCCCAACGGCGACACCCATGCCACCGTGCGGGTGACCCTGGCCAACAATCCCAGTCACCTGGAGTTTGTGAACCCGGTCGTGGAAGGCTTGACCCGCTCCGCCCAAGAGCAGGTGGATGCGCCCGGCGCACCGGTGCAGAACCTTGACCGCGCGGTGCCGGTCCTGGTGCATGGCGACGCGGCGTTCCCCGGGGAGGGTGTCACGTCCGAGACGCTGAACTTGGCGCGCCTGGACGGCTTCAGCACCGGGGGCACGCTGCATCTCATCGCCAACAACGCCTTGGGATTCACCACCGACCCACACGAGGGCCGGTCCACCCGCTACGCCAGCGACTTAGCCAAAGGCTTCGACATCCCCGTGGTGCACGTGTCGGCCGATGAGCCCGGGGACTGCATTGCGGCGATTCGCGTGGCGCACGCCTACCGGCAGCGGTTCCACCGCGACTTTCTCATCGACCTGGTGGGATACCGGCGCTACGGCCACAACGAGGGCGACGACCCGGAGTACACGCAGCCCAAGCTCTACGAGCTCATCCATCAGCATCCGCGCGTGCGGGAAGTGTGGCAGGAACGCTTGGCCCAGACCGGCGTGGTGACGACGGCCGAGGCCACCGCCCTCATGGAGGCGGCCACGGCCGATGTGCGCGCCGCCTATGACCGCGCACGCGCGGGCGCTCCCGCGGATGCGGCGGACCAGGAGGAGCCCGCCGTGGTAATGGCCGCCGGTCGCCGGCCGGTGGACACGGCGGTGCCCGAAACCCGCCTGCGAGCCATTCACGGGCATCTGTTCACCGTACCGGATGGCTTTCACGTGTACCCCAAGCTGGACCGGGCCGTGGACCGCTGGCGCGAGGCCCTGGACAAGCCGGGGGCGGTGGACTGGGCTTTGGGCGAATGGCTCGCCTTTGCCAGTCTCCTGGCCGACGGAGTCCCAGTAAGGCTCACGGGCCAGGACACCGAGCGCGGCACCTTCAGCCATCGCCAAGGCGCCTGGCACGACGTGGACACCGGTGCCGTCTATCGGCCGCTGCAACATCTGCCGGAGGCGCGCGCGGCGTTTTCGCTGTACAACAGTCCTCTCTCAGAGGCGGCGGTCGTGGGATTCGAGTACGGGTACAGTGTGCGCCGCCCCGAGGCGCTCACACTGTGGGAAGCCCAATTTGGCGACTTCGTCAACGCGGCCCAGGTGCATCTCGATCAGTTTTTGGCCGCAGGTCAAAGCAAGTGGCGGCAAACCGCTAGTTTGGCGCTTTTGCTGCCGCACGCGTACGAGGGTCAAGGGGCTGAGCATTCCAGCGCACGGCTGGAGCGGTTCCTGCAGCTGTCCGCGGGGGAAAACTGGACGGTGGCGTATCCCACCACCGCCGCGCAGTACTTTCATCTGCTGCGGCGCCAGGCGCTCGGTGCTGCGACGGCCCCCCGCCCGCTGGTGGTCATGACCCCCAAGAGCCTCTTGCGGAATCCCCTGGCGGGATCGAGCCTCGAGGATTTGACCGCCGGGGGCTACCAGCCGGTGCTGGCCAAGCTCACGCCGAAGACGACCCGCGCGGTGGTGCTGGCTACGGGCAAGGTCACGACCGATCTAGTGGCCGCGGCCCGTGAAGCCAAGTCAGAGAACGTGCTGGTGCTGGCATTGGAGGACCTGTATCCGTGGCCGGTCGACCAGTTGCGTCAGGCGATGGGCCGCGTGCCCGCCACCGTGCCGGTGGCCTGGGTCCAGGAGGAGCCGGAAAACATGGGGGCGTGGTGGTACGCGCGGCCGCGGCTGCAGGAGCTTTTCGGAACCCGATCGATTTCATACATCGGCCGGCCGCCGCGCTCCAGCCCGGCCGAGGGGGACCCCGACATGCACCAAGCCGAACAGCGGCGCATTCTCCGCGAAGCGCTCAGGTTGGCAGAGGATGCACCGCGAACGGCGTCTCGGGCGAAGGGAGGCCATCATGGCCGTTGACATTGTGGTGCCGCCGCTGGGAGAGTCCCTGGTGGAAGCCACGGTAGGATCCTGGCTCAAAAAAGTGGGTGACCCCGTGAAGGCGGGGGAGCCCGTGTTGGAGTTGGAAACCGACAAGGTGAATCTCGAGGTGGCAGCGGACGACAGCGGCGTGCTGGCGTCCATCGACCAGGAGGCGGGCGCGGTCGTGAAGCCAGGCGACAAGCTGGGCAGCTTAGAGGCGGGCGGGGCGGCTTCGGCGCCGCCGGCACCTGCCCCGGTCGCCGCCGAAAGCCCCTCCCCGGCGGCCGGCGAGGCCAGCGCCGTGCGTGCGGCGCCCGCGGTGCGTCGTCTGGCGGAGTCCGAAGGGGTGCAGCTGGGCGACGTGGAGCCCAGTGGGGCGCGCGGCCGCGTGCTGCGGGATGACGTGGCCAGGCACGCTCCCCCAGCGCCGGCACCGGCACCCGCACCGCGAGCCCCGGCCGCCCCCGTGACCCGCGAGAGCGCGGGGCCCGTGGAGCAGGTGCGCCTGTCGCGACGGCGCCTCACCATCGCGCGCCGCCTGGTGGAGACCCAGCACGCGGCCGCCATGCTCACGACGTTCAATGAGATTGACATGACCGCCGCCCGGGAACTTCGGCACCGGCACCAGGAGAGGTTCCTGGAGCGGCACGGGGTGCGGCTCGGGTTCATGTCGTTCTTCACGCGGGCGGCGGTAGCGGCCTTAAAGCAGTTTCCCCGCCTCAACGCCGAGATTGTCGGGGACGACATGCTACTGAAGCGGTTTTATCATATCGGGATTGCTGTGGCCGCTGAGGGCGGTCTGGTGGTGCCGGTGGTGCGCGACGCGGACCGCTTGTCGTTCTACCAGATCGAGGCCGAAATCGCCCGGCTGGCCAAACGTGCGCGCGACAACGCCTTGGGCTTGGAGGACCTGGCGGACGGCACGTTTACCATTACCAACGGCGGCGTGTTCGGTTCGCTGTTCTCCACGCCCATCTTAAACGGGCCGCAGGTGGCGATTTTGGGCATGCACACCATCCAGGACCGGCCCATCGCGGTCTCCGGCGAGGTGCAGATTCGGCCCATGATGTACGTGGCGCTGTCGTACGATCATCGGATTGTGGACGGCAGCGAAGCCGTGCGGTTCCTGGCCACCATCAAGAGCCTGGTGGAAAACCCCGAGATGCTCCTGCTGGAGGGATAAGAGCGGGACGGGAGGGCCTCGGCCACACATGACCCCGAGAGAACCACACAGGCGCCGGTGCATTCCTGCACCGGCGCTTCCGTACCTGAGGTCGCGCGTCAGTGGCCGCGGCCCAGCGCGAGCTGGTCCGCTAGGAAACTCAGAATGTCGGCATACTCCTCTGCCTGCTTCGGGATGGGCTTGCCCACCCCGTGCCCAGCCTGAAACTCAATGCGCAGCAGAATGGGCCGATCCGACGTCGTGGCGTTCTGCATCAAGGCCGCCATCTTGCGCGCGTGCAGGGGATCGACGCGGCTGTCGCCGTGGGCCGCGTAAAACAGCACGGCGGGATAGGCCGTCCCCGGCTCCACGTGGTGGTACGGCGAGTACGCGTAGATGTACGCAAATTGGGCGGGGTCGTCCGCTGATCCGTACTCGGCCGTCCACAGGTCGGCAATGAGAAACTGATGGTAGCGCACCATGTCCAACAGCGGCACGCCACAGACGACCGCGCGGCACACGTCCGGCCGCTGCGTCAGGGCGGCCCCCACCAAAAGCCCACCGTTGCTTCGGCCCCACAGCGCCAGGTGCCGCCGGTCGGTGTGTCCCTGTGACACCAAGTGGTCCGCCGCCGCCAGGTAGTCGTCAAACGTGTGCTGCTTCTGTTCCAGCATCCCGGCGCGGTGCCATGCGGCGCCGTATTCTCCGCCCCCGCGCAGTGTGGCCACGGCAAACACGCCCCCCAGTTCCACCCACAGGCGCTGTTCGTGACTGTAGGTGGGCGTCCGCGAGAGGTTGAACCCCCCGTAGCCGGACAGCACCGTGGGACGCAGCCCCGCCCCTGCCTGGTCGGCCCGCTGAACAATAAACAGGGGGACCGGGGTGCCATCCGCGGACCGCGTCCATTCCTGGGTGACACGAATCGGCGGTGCCGGGACCTCTTCCGGCACCGTCAGGTGCGGGATGATGCGTCCCTCCGCGAGGCTCACCTGCCAGATGCCGGGACGAATGGCGAAAGACTCGTAGCCCACGAACGCCTGACGGGTAGCGCCGTCCACGGCCATCGCCGAGATGGTGCCCAGCTCGGGCAGCGCCACATCCTGGGGAGCTCCGCCGGGCTCTGCGATAAGCACAAGCCGCGAGCTGGCGTCTTCCAGGTAGTCGAGGAGCCACCCGTCGCCGAGCCGCACTGCGTGCTGCAAGGCACGCCGCGGATGCTCGGCCACCACCTCCACGGCCGCCTCCGCCCCTCGCGGCGCCTGGTCCAAGTCAGCCCGGAGCATCCGCCCGTTGGGAGCCTCCCAGTTGGTCCAGACGTCCAGCTGGTGCCCTGTAATACCGACGTGGAACCGCGCCACCAGATTCACGAACAGCGCCTGAAACGCGGGCGTCGGAAAGCTCGCAGCCAGATCGGCCCACCAGATCTCGTTTTGCTGGGTGCCCATCATCATGGTGATGACCAGATAACGCCCGTCGTCGGTGATGTCTACGTGCGGGCTGTGGCGCCGGTCGCGACCCGCGCCAAACACCTCGGGGTCCTGCCGATACTCCTGATCCGTGGCCCCGAGGTTGTGCCAGTAGACGCGCTTGTGGTACGGGAGCTCGGACTCCGGCACCGTGCCCTCCAGCGGATAGCGGGTGTAGAAGAAGCTTTGCCCGTCGGCCAGCCAGGCCACCGAGCTCATGCGGCACCGCGGGATGGCCACGGGCAGCGTCTCGCCCCGCACCAGGTCGCGCACGTACAGCGTGCTCCACTCGTCGCCATTGGCGGACAAGCCGTACGCCACCCGCGTACCGTCCCGACTGGGCTGATACCAGTCCAGCGCCACCAGTCCCGCCTCGTGGTCGGCGTTAGGATCTAAAACCAACTCGGGCGCGCCCGTGCCGTGAATCCGGCGCATGAGCCGCGGCTGCCGTTCTTCCGGCGACCGCTCCAGGTAGTAGAGGTGCTCCCCCACCATGCGGGGGGCGCCCACGCTGCCGGCATGCGCCAGTTTGAGCCAGCGTGCCTTGATCTGCGCACGCACCGGCAGTCCGTCCAGCACCTCGCGAGTCAGCGCATTCTGGTGCGCCACCCAGGCGGTGGTCTCCGCCGAGGTCCCGTCCTCAAGCCAACGGTAGGGATCCACGATGCTCACTCCGTGCAGCACATCGGTGACGGGTGCGACGGGGGTCGCCGGATACGCTATGTTTGCCATGTTGCCTCCTGCTTCGGTTCGCCTCGCGGACGTGGTGTCCCCACGTCCCTCGTCTCTTCCGCGCCCGCAGCCAAGATCCTGCCGGCTCCGCTGATTTCCCACAAACAGGGAACGCACCCCCACGCACGCGCCCCCGACGGGTCAGTCGGTCAGTACGGTTGAAAGGGGGGCACCCAGATGTACGTGTGGCCCGCGGAGGTCCAGTACAGGAAGTCCGTGGTCGCATGAATCACGGTGCCCACCGGTGCTTGCACCCCGTGCCAGAGGAGGCGCCCCGCCGCGTCGGGCCATCCGACGCGCACCAGGTTGGGGTGCAGGCGGGACGCGACAACCACCCACCGCGCGCCGGCGAAGAAGGTCTGCCGGACGGACACCGCGAACGACGTCGGGGCGCGGCCATTGGCAGGGGTCAGCCGGATGGTCATAGGACCATCGAGCGCGAGACCCGTGTTGGTACCCGCCCACCCGCCCGGTCGCACATAGGTGGGACCCCATTCCGGGAACGGGACGACCCCCCAAACCTCCTGCTGCTGAACCGGGGCCGGCGTCCACGTGCGCCGAGCCCAGTCGTATGTGCCGTACACAGACGAGTGGGTCGCATACGACTGGATAAACAGCGACTGCGCCCAGGCCCCCGCCGTCACGAACGCTTGCGACAGGGGCAATGTCGCCGGAGGAGACCCATACGACCGCACCGCGTTGGTCTGTCCCCCTTCGATCCATCCGGCATCGACGGTGAGCACAGGAAGGGAGTTCGGCACGACACCCATGCGCTCGGTGGCCAGGTTCCACCACACGGAGGCGGGGCCTCCCCCGTTGGCCTGCCAATTTTCGTACGCCATCACCTCGTTCGTGACCCCGGGATACGGGGGCCACAGGGTCACGATTTGCTGAGGAGCGCTAGAACCGCCGGGCGGCAGGATCATCGGCAGCGGCGCGCCGTTGGGGGGGAGCAGCCACCACCCCGTTTGCGTCTGCCACAGCACGCCGTCGGCCAGCACGCCCAGTGCAGTCCCAGGGCCTGGCGGGGGCGCATACACGCGGCTCCCATTGGGGTCGCGCGGCTGCCACTGGCCCGCGTCTGGACTCCACGCCCCGCTTTCGATGCCCGTGTTGAGCCCGGCCGCCCACGCCAGGATCGTGTTGTGGCCGGCCTCCGTGACGCGCACCGCCCCGGCCAAGCCGGTGAACCCATAAACTTGATACCCCGGTTCGGCCGCCCCGTGCACCGCGGTACCCCCGCTGGCCAGATTCACCACCGTCACCGGCGCTCCCGTAGGGTCTGCGACAATCAGTCCCACCCCGGCCTGGTTGCGCGCCCACGCTACGTGCAGCGACCCCACCTGGTAGGCGCGCGTGGGGTGGCCGGGACTGGTGGTGGCCATGTCATAGCGGGTGAAGGCGGCCGTGAGCTGCTCGCCGGGCACCGGCGTCGCGGAGGTGCTGCCAAACGCGCGACGCGCCACCGTCACGCCATGCGCCACGATGATGTGCAACATGGCAGTCGACGGCTGCTCCGCGAACGGCAGGCGCGGGATGGCCGCCCGCTGGGCGGCCCGGGCGGCCTCGGTGTGCCATATCCAGCCGCCCAGCATGAACGCCACGGCCGCGGCTACCAGCACGTGCCGCGGCCGGATGACCCGGGTCCGCTCCAGCGGCGCGTGCGGGTCCCAGTCGCCCCAGCGAAAACGGACCCCCACCGGCAGCGGTGGCGGTCCATGCTCCGACAGCCAAGCGCGCCACGCCCCCTCGTCCTCTGCCGGCACGCCCTCCCCCATCACGTGCGCGAGGCGCGCGAGGGTGGCCATCAGGGAGGGGGTGGACCGGTTTTCGGCCGCCGCCAGGTCCCGAAACGACCAGCGGCCGTACAGAGCAAGCCAACACGCACGACGGTCGCGCAGGGAGAGTCTTCGGATCCCCGACTCCCACGGGGCCGCCGGCACCCGCCCGTTGGGCGTCAGCCGATCCGCGAGCTGAAACAGGTCGGCCAGGGCCGGGGTCTCCGGCCCTGCCTGATGCACGGCGCGCAAGAACACTTGGCGCGTGAGGAACTGCGCCCGGTCCACGTCGCCTGTCCGCGCCCAGATGCTGTGCAGGACGGGATCCGCCCACTCCATCATAAGGGGTTGGACCCAGGCGGGGTCTGCGATGCGCCGCGTCACGGACCCGCCAGGGACATGAACGGCGGCATCCACACGTAGGTGTGGCCCTTCAGTTCCCACCACAGAAAACCGTTGCCCACTTGGGGCATCGTGCCAGGCGCCACGGTGTGCCATGTGAGCTGTCCGCCCCCGTTTGGCCAGCCCACGCGGGCATCATGCTGGCTTGGGCTCTGCACCACCAGCCAGCGCCGCTCCACGGTCAGCGTCTCGGTGGCGCTGAGCGGAACCGTCGTGCGATAGCCGCCGTTGGCCGCGGTAAGGCTCACGGTGGCCGGCCCCCCAACCTCGTTGCTGAAGCTGCCGTGGCTGGGGGCCGTGAGATTGGCCACATAGGTGGGCCCCCAGTCCGGAAATGCGACGGCCGCCACTTCGCCGGTCTCGACCACCCGCGCTGGCACGAACGTGCCGTGCCGCCAGCCATACGTGCCCACTGCCGTCGTCTTGCTGTTGGCCTGCACCATCGGGCCGAACACCCAGTGCTGCCATGCCGTGAGCGTATTGATGCCGCGCTTCATCGTGAGCATCGAGGGCGGGGACGCGTAGGTGAGAAGTTGGGGAAACGGGCCAAACGACACCCAGCCGGCCCGCGGCGCCAGGACCAACGGCAGTGGCGCCGCCAGCGCCGTGGTGTGTCCCCACCGATCTTGGGACAGATTCCACCAGAGATCGGTCGAGGTCCCGGAACCCACGGTGCTGGCCAGCACCTCGTTGGCGGACCCCGGATACGCGGTGGCGGGGTTCATGGTCTCAAAGGAGCCGCTCTGGTTCGTCAGCACGTGAACCAGCGGGATGGCCGGGCCGCGCGTAGGCAGGAGCCACCACCGGTTGAGATGCATCCACAAAAGTCCGCTTTGCAGCACCCCTTGCACCCGACCGCCTGCGCTCGGCGGCGCCTGATACACCCAGGAGCCGTCGGCCCCGCGAGGTACGGGTTGACCAGCCGCGACGCTCCACGTCCCGCTGTCCACGTGAATCCACCGGTGGGGTCCGGAGGCGGCCGCCCAAGCAAAGATGGTCGCGTGGCCCGACGCGTTGACCCGGACGGCCCCGGCTTGGCCGGTGAACCGATACAGCACGTAGCCGCGGGGCTCGACGGTGCCCGCGACGCGCTGGCCGTGGCTGGCGAGGTTGTACACCACGGGCGCGGGGCCGTGGGAGATCCGCAGAATCATCACCAAGCCATGGGGACCCCGCGCCCACCCCGCCTGCAGCCTCCCGATGCCATACGCGGTGGACCGCTTGGTCGCGCTCTCCGTGAAGATGCGGTAGGAAGTAAGCCCCGGCGCCAGCGCCTTGGCCGCGAGGTGGGCTAGGGTGGAAGACCCGAACGGATCCGCCGCCACGGCGGGCTCGCCATCCACCACCAGGTTCAGGACCGTCGCGCGGGGTGCGACGGCAAACGGCAGCGGGGGCACCGCCGCCAGCGCGTCATTCCGCAGCACCACGGCCCCTACGACCACCACCGCCAGCACGGCGGCGGCCATCAGCGCGTGGCGCGGCCGAAACCGGCTGGGCGGTCGAGCCGGACGGGCCCAGGGGTTCCAAGCCGACCAGTCAAACGTGAGTCCCACGGGAGGCGGGGGCGGCCCCACCTCGGCCAGCCACTGGCGCCATTCGCCCTCAGAATGCGGCCGGGCGCCCGTGGAACCCAACCCCCACCACACCCGTTCCAGCGCCAAGCCCACCGTGTCGGGTGGCAGCGACGCGCTGGCGGCCAGCACATCGAAGGACCAGTGGCCGTAGGCCGCGAGCCAGCACCATCGGCGGTCTTCGGGAGCAAGGCGCATCACGGCCGCCTGCCAGGTCCCCTCGGCCACGGGCGAGTTGGTGCGATGCCGTGCCATGCGAACCTCCGCCAGTTCGAACAGTTCGCCCGCGTGCGGCGCTTCGTCGCGAGCGGGATGCACCAGTTGCAAGAAAATTTCGCGGGTTACCTGCTGCGCCAGAGGCGCGTCACCCAAGTGATCGTGCACAAACTGCAGCACCGGATCCGCCCAATCCAACATGAGGGCATGGAGCCAGGCCGGCTCCCGCTCTGCCCCGTCCCTCTTCGCCATTGTCGATGGTCCGCCACCTTTGCATCACCGCGCACGACCGCGTCACCCCGGTCTTGTCTTTATAACGCTGGACGAGGGCGCTGGGGTTCGTCGCCGGTTGCGTGTGGTCGCGATGGACCGCGCCCTGCCCGCGACGGAGTACAGTGGGTGTCTGGGCCCAGGCGGTGGCGCGCCGGGAGCGGGCCGTGCCTGCCGTTCGGCCCGCCCAGCCAGATCCGCAGCACTCCGCTGCTCCCTGGCCACTTGGATAAATGCCGGCACGGCCTTGTCGCGCACGGCGATCAAGTGGAACCCGTCGCCCGCCAACCACATGCCCAGTGCCAACCACCCTGTTCGCGATTTCGTCGACAAACGGCTGGCCGTGCGTCGAGACCGACGCGTTGGTTCGCACGACCGGGACCACAGCGGCCGGACACCAGGGCGTAACGCGGCCGACCGTGCGTCGATCCGATCGGGTCGGGGTCGTGACCAATGACGTTGGGCAGGCCCGTCACGCGCGAAGATGGCCGGTGGCGGCGACTTCCGTGCCACGCTTGGCTCCCGTCCTCCCACCGATCCCGCCCCCGAGGGCGGCCGTCCCTTGACGGCACGGGGCCCCAACGGTACCATGCGAGCATGTGCATAAAGAACCTGTCCTCGATGGTCTCGTGCGGGCGTCTTCGCCGCCACCCGACCTCACACCCCTAACTTCATAGGGTCGGGCGCTGCCTCTCACGGCAGTGCGTCGGGGATTGGTCTCTTCTTGGGGTTCCTTCGGTGTAGCACAGGAACCTTGGAGGGCGTGTCTCGCCCTCCTTTGTTGTGCTCGCCGGTCCCTCGCTGAGTAAACCCAACGGCTTGTTGGCGGAACCTCGCCGGGCGGCCGTGGTCCCGTGCCGTGAGGCGGCTGCGCTCTTTTCCCGCGGATGCGCGAGAAAGGATGTGTTGCTGTATGCAACGACGGTCGCTGGGATCCAACGCAGGACGACTCCAATCACGCCCTTGGCCCGGACAGCATTTTCTTCGCAACCGGACCGTCACAGCGTGGATGGTTCGGCGTGGCCGCGTCGGCGCCTCGGATTTGGTATGGGACATCGGTGCGGGGGATGGCGCGCTCTCGGTGCCTCTCGCGCAGGTTGCGAGCCAGGTGGTGGCCGTCGAGGGCGACCGCACCCTCGCGGAACGCCTGCGCGCCCGTGTGGCGATGCTGGACAACGTCAGCGTGGTGGAACAGGATTTCCTGACGCTACGCCTTCCGATCCGAGACTTCCTGGTCGTGGCCAATTTGCCGTTTGCCATCACCACGCCGGTGTTTCGCCGACTGGTGGACCCCCGGGCATTCATGGTCCGCGCGGTACTGCTGGTCGAGCGTGGAGCGGCGCGCCGGTTCACCGAGTGCCCCTCCGCGAATCCCGAGCTTATCGCCTGGCACACGTGGTTCGACATCCGGTGGGAACGGAATGTCGCGCGAACCTCATTTGTTCCTCCCCCTGGGGTGGATGCGGCCGCGCTCGTCATAGAACGGCGACGGCTGCCGGAACTCCGTCCACACTCGGTCGAGTCCTACCGGGCCTTTCTTGACCACGTACTCCAAGACCCTCCGCAACCGATGCGCCACGCGCTTCGAGGAGTGTTCACTCCAGAACAGATGATGCGGGCGCTTCGCGCCTTGGCGGTACCGCGCGACGCCCCCGCCGGGACACTCACCCCCCGCCTGTGGACCCTTCTGTATCTAATCATGCGACAGCACGCTGACCCTTCGAAATGGCCACGAGCGCGCATCCGTCGTGGCCGTGGGCGCACGCGGCCCTCCCGCGTGCGCTAGACGCAGAAAACTGCCGGGCCTTGCCTCGCGCCGCCGCCTACGGCGAAGCGAGGACCGCCTCCACGAGCCAACGAACCCCCGCCGCACCCGACACGGGGTACACGGTAGCCGCGCTGGCGGCGAGGACGGGACCGTGCTCGTCCATGAGGCGCATGAGCTCCGCAGCGCCTCGGCAAACCGCCGCCGGTCCATGGTCGTCACCGTGCTGGCCAGCCGGTCCCGCACGGCGGGCGGCACATCGTCGGCCACCCGGGCCCAGCCCCAGTCGGCCCGGTCCGGGCGCTGTAGCAGCCTCCACGCTCGCACCAGCTGTGCCCGGCGACTCTCGAGGAACCAAAAGGCCGCCCACCGACCCTCTCGGGCAATGTACTTCGCAGCGGCGCCCCCATCCAAAACATCCGCAGGGTGTCCTCAGGTGGGGGCCGCTGGACGGCCGGTAACGAATCCGGCGCGCTAG
>JAJZWS010000105.1 GCA_021846565.1 Bacillota bacterium | reverse complement strand
GCGGTCTATCGCGTCTTCCTGCCCCGCGTGCTGGGGGACGCGGGCGTGGGCCTCTTTCAAATGGCCTACCCGCTGTACGCGGTCGTGCTCACACTGTCGGTGACCGGCATTCCCCTGGCGCTGTCCAAACTCACGTCTGAGTGGCGCACCGTGGGGCGTGACCAGGACGCGGACCACCTTGCCGACTGGGCGCTGGTGGGTCTGGGCCTGTTGGGGCTCGGTTTGGCGACCGGCATGGCGCTCGCGTCCGGATGGCTGGCGCGGGTGGTCTTTCATGAGCCCCGTGCCGCCCTGCCGATGCTCGCGCTGTCTCCGGCCTTGGCGCTGGTGGCGCTGGAGGCCGGCTGGCGCGGGTACTTCCAGGGCCGCCAGCGCATGCGACCCACGGCCATTTCGCAGATCCTTGAACAGGGTGTGCGGGTGCTGGTGATGTTTCCGATGGCGATGGCGCTGTTCTCGCGGGGCCTGTCGGCCGCCGTCGCGGGCGCCGTCGCCGGTGCGCCGGTGGGCGCGGCCGTGGGCGTGTGGTACCTGGCGCGGACCCGGAGGCAGCAGGGCCCGCTATGGCCCGTGCTGCCGGTGCCGTGGCGCGGATTGGCCCGCCTAGCGGTGTTGGCCGCGCCGATGGCCATGACGGCGCTGCTGTTTCCGGTGCTCCTGCTGACCGATGCCGTCGTGGTGCCGGGTCGCCTGTTGTCCATCGGGTACAGCGCGAGCGCGGCTACGGCCGCATATGGGCGCCTCGCCGGGGAGGCGATGCCGCTCGTCAACCTTACCCTGATTCTGGGGGCGGCCCTGGGTCTCAGTGTCGTGCCCTCCGTGGCGGCGGCCGTCGCCGCCGGCGACGGGCGGCGGGCCGTGGAGCGTGTGGGGGCAGCGCTGGGCGCCATCTGGCTAGTGGGCCTGCCGCTTGCCGGCGGACTTTTCGTGCTGGCGCGCCCGCTCACCACGCTGCTGTATGGCAATCCCGGTGCCGCGCTGGCGTTGGCGGTCCTGTGCGTGGCGGCCATCGCCCTGACCGCGCAGCAGTTGTTGGCCAACGCGCTGCAGGCGGCCGGGCACGGGTGGATCCCGGTGGTCAACCTGCTGGGGGCCCTGGTCATCAAGGCAGCGTTGGACTGGGCGCTGGTGCCCCGCTACGGGATCGAGGGCGCCGCGGCCGCCACCGTCGCCGCCGCCTTGCTGGCCGTCGGACTCAATTGGGGCGCGTGGTGCCGGCGGGTGGGCCGGCCGACGCCGCTGGCCCGCGCCTGGATCGTTCCGGCAACGGGCACGTTCGTCGTCGTGGCCGCCGTACGGGTGTACCTGACCCCGGTGCGCGACGTGGCCCAAGGGCTGACCGTACTGGGGCCGGCGGCCCCCACGGTACCGACCCTCTTGGCCATCCTGCTGGGCATGCTGGCCTATGCCGCGGTGGTGCTCCCGCTGGGCGGACGGTGGTTTTGGCGCCGCCTGTGGCAAGAACGGCCGTAAAACTTTCATCCGAATGACGCCCGTGTTAGGATGCCGCGGGGACACGGTCGGGGTGCCATTGTCCGATTCGTGTGGGCGCCGGCAGCGTTGGCCAACGCGGCGTCAGGCTCGGGACCGGGACAAGCCGGAAATTAAGCCGAAAAGGCTTATGGGAACAGGAATCCCGGGTATACTGGCGAATAGTGGCGAGCGAGGGGCTGCCGACCAAGCTTCGTGGCGGGGTCGGCCGACTCCGAGGGATGCAAACACGTCTCGGCGCGCATTCCGGAATTTGATCCGTCAGGCTTTCGCTCCGTGGCTCGCTGTGATTCGATGCGCATTCACCGTGAATCGAGGATGAATCGAGGAGGGTTCGGATTGAACAAAGCGGAACTGGTGGCCGAGGTGGCTGAGCGCTCGGGACTCACCAAGCGGGACGCCGAGAAGGCTGTCAATGCCGTGGTTGAGTCGATCGAAGGCGCGTTGACCAAGGGAGACAAGGTGTCCTTGGTCGGTTTTGGTACCTTCGAAGTCCGGGAGCGGGCGGCGCGCAGTGGCCGCAACCCGCGCACTGGCGACACCCTACAGTTGGCGGCCAGCCGCGTGCCCGCCTTCAAGGCGGGCAAGTCGCTGAAGGACAACATCGCGAAATAGCGGTGTGACGCCAAGCTACCAGGCGTTTGCCCCTTCGGAGCCAGGCGGAAGCCTGGCTCCGACCTGATCCGACAGAGGGGGAAGTCATGCGTTTGGACAAATTTCTCAAGGTGAGTCGGCTCATTCGCCGGCGCAGCGTGGCCAAGTCGGTGGCGGACGAAGGCCGCTGCCGCGTCAACGGCCGCCCCGCCAAACCCTCGACCCCGGTGGCGGTGGGAGATCGGGTGGAGTTGGACCTGCCGCGGGGTCCCCTCGCGATCGTGGTCAGGGCTGTACGGGATGTGGTGCCGGCGGCCCAGGCGAAGGATCTTTATGACGTGATCTCCATCCCCGCAGGCGAGGACTGAGCATACCCACCGGGCCGCCTTCATAAGGTGCCAAAGCACGCGGATCTCCCGATAGCCGCACCGCCCGGGTCTGCCGAGAGGGGGGCGCACGCCTGATGCCCGAAGCCAGCCAGCCAGGATCCGCCGATCCGTCCAGTGCCCCGCCGGCCCATGGCGTGGTGCTGGACGCTCGACGGCATCTCGAAATCGTCGGCGTTACCCATGTCGATACCTTCACCGAGGACACGATTGTCCTGTCCACCGAACTGGGCACCCTCACCATCCGGGGGCGCGCGCTGCGCATCCAGCAGGTGGACCTGGATACCAGCCGCTTCGTCGCCGACGGAGACGTCGACGGGCTCCAGTACAGCCGGCGTCGGCCCCACGCGGCCGACGACACGTTGTGGCGCCGCCTCTGGCGCTGATGCCACCCAATGCGGCGCTGTGGGCCGCCAGCGTAATGGTACTGACCGGCGTGGGACTGGGCCTTCTCATCACCGTGTATGGGTCTCTCCGCGCCGAATGGCGGTTCCCTCGCCCCCTGTCCCCGGTGGTCGACGGGGTGTTTGTGGTGGCCGCCACCCTCCCGGTGGCGGCGGGCCTGCTGATTGCCACCTGGGGCACGATACGACTGTGGGCCATTACGGGCCTAGTGCTGGGCCTCCTGCTGTGGTCGTCCCTCGGGGCTCCCGTCGTGGCCGTGGTCACTCGTTGGGTCGCTCGTCTCCTGCGGCACCTGGGGCGGTCGGCGGCCCGCGCCTTCAGACCCTGGCGCTGTGTCGAGCCCCATGGGCGTCTCTCCAAAAATGCCACACGCAATTGACACGGGGGGTCCGGCGCCGATACACTCCCTCTACGGCTCACGCGTATAAGTCTTGTACACAGGCTGTACACAGATTGTGGATATCTGGAGGGAGAACGTGCAGCTCGAGATACGGGGCCTGGAACGCTTGTCCCCCCGGGAGCGGCAGGTGGTGGCGCTGAAAGAGACCGGCCTTGGGAATGACGCCGTGGCCCGCAGGCTCCACCTCAAGTCGGGGACGGTGGCGACGCTGTACAACCGGGCGCGCGTCAAGGGGTATCAGGTGGTGCTGGTGATTTCTGGCGATCCGCTGGGCGTGTACGGAGACTCGGAGGACGACATGGACAACCCCGAAGAGGGCACGGTGGGCAATGGTGGCGAGGAGGGTGATGAGCACGGCGACAACAACTAGGGCACTCGCCGGGGGACGGCGGTGGCGCGTGCGGTGGGGACGAATCGTGCTGTGGGTGGTGGCTGTGGACATGGGCGTGACGGCTGGCATCTCCGGGTGGCACTACTTGGCGCTGAGGCACCAGGAGGCAGCGTTGGCCCAGCACATCGCGGTGGTGCAGCAGCAGTCCCGCGCGCTCCGTCAAGAGGTCCAGGCGCTCAAGAGCCCGACCCAGCTCCGGGCGATCCTCACCGGGCGTGAAAAAATCCCGAACCCGCTCTGGCTCAACAATTAGCAAATGCTGCCACTCGGCGGTTGACGGGATTTTGGCGCACCCTCTATAATGCAGGTGGACATCGACGTCGCAAGGAAGTTGAAGCGCGTTAGAGAGTGGAGGGCACATCGCACACATGTCGTCTATGGCCCCCGATGCAACGGGTGCAACGGTAGAGGTTGGTCAGGTGGTTGAAGGAACCGTCACGGGCATCACCCACTTTGGCGCTTTTGTGGCGCTGCCAAACGGCAAGACAGGGCTGGTGCACATTTCGGAGGTGGCCGACACCTACGTGCGGGACATCAACGATTTTCTGCACGAGCAGGACCCGGTGCGGGTCAAAGTCCTGTCGATGGATGACCGCGGCAAGGTGGCCCTGTCTATACGGCAGGCCAATCCCAATGCGGCGTCCGGCCCACGCGGCGGCAGCGGCGGTGGGGGCGGACGGCGTCCACGCAACAGCAGCGGCGGCGGTCGGGGCGGCGCGCCCAGCTTCGAAGATAAATTGTCTCGGTTTATGAAGGACAGCGAGTCGCGCCTGTCGGACCTGCGCAAGAGCAACGACAGCAAGCGCGGCGGTCGAGGGTCTTGAACCGGCCGGGTTGGCGGAACAGGCAGACGCGTTCGACTTAAAATCGAATGGGGTTTCCCCGTGTGGGTTCGAACCCCACACCCGGCACCAGCTATTTTCCTCCTGCATGCCTCGCCGCCTGAGATCTTGTGTACCCGGGATGGCGTACTCTTGCTTGGCGGGGCCAAGAGAGAAGGGTACGAACGCATGGACCCGAAAACCAGGCAGCCGGGCCGGATGGCCGTGGTGGTAGGGCTCGTGGCTTTCATGGCGATGAGCCTGGCTGGTTGTGGCGCGGCAGCCGCCGCGAATCCCCCGGCGCGTCATCACCAAGCGGCGGCGTCCTCCCAGTGGCTCACGTTCAGTGCCAGTCAGCGCACGGCGGCCGTCACCCTCATTGCCGGCTACCAGGGCGCGAACAGCGGATTTAACTACGATGGGTACGCGCACGGCCAGATGGTGATCTCCATCCCGGCGGGCTATACCATTACCGTCACGCTGAAGAACCGAGGATCCCTGCCGCATTCGGCGGCGGTAGTGGCGGGATCTCCCACGTCCACGACGCTTGCGTTTGCCGGTGCGTCGGCCCCCCGTCAGAACATCAGCACGGGGCTGGCCATAGGACAGTCCGCCCAGTTTCACTTCACGCCCAAGAACGCGGGCACGTTTTACATCGTCTGCCTCGTACCGGGTCACGAACAGCTGGGGATGTGGATGAAGCTCGTGGTCACCAGCGGGGGCGTGCCCTCTCTAAGTGACTGAGTCATTCACTGATTGAGGAACCGGCGTGGCGGGGGATGGCCAGGCACCGGATATGGGCCGACCCGTTCGCCAACTCGGCCCTACGTCCCCCGGCCGGCCGGGGATCACGGCGGTAGCGTGAGCGCATGCGGGTGACGACACCGGCACCTCTTGTGCATGAGCCACCCTACACATACACTAGGTGTAGGAGGTGTACCGTGATTCGAAAGCAGATTTTCTTAGGCGCGGATCAAAATGAATCCCTGAAGCGCCTGGCCCGGCGCACCGGGCGGTCGGAGGCATTCATCATCCGCGAAGCGATTGAGACGCGACTCGCGGCCGAGCGGAAAGCCGACGGTGCCTGGGAGGGTCTACTGGACCGCTGGAGGCGGGCCGGCCAGGACCAGGAGACGCGATCCTGGTCGCGCGATGCCATTTACAAAGAACGACTGGGCAAATACGGACCGGCCGACGATGACACTGATTGACACCAACATCTTGATTTACGCGTCCGGCGTGAACGGCAACCGGGAGCGCCAAGGCATCGCCCTCGCCACGCTCGAGGATACGCGGCAGGAGGGAGCGCTGGCTGTCCAGGTGCTGGCCGAGTATTCTCACGTCATGCTGCGCAATCGTGTGCCCCTTTCCACGGTGCGTCAGGACGTCCTTTCGCTCAGAACGGCATGGACCATTCTTAGCCCGGATGCGAAGACGGTAGGTCTCGCTCTTCAGGGAGTCGAGGCGCATCGGTTGAGCTTTTGGGACGCGATGTTATGGGCTTTGGCCAAGCAGAACGGCCTAACCGTGATCTTAAGTGAGGACGGTCCCACCGGGTCCGTCGTTGACCAGGTGGCGTTCCGGTCCCCTTTCTGAGGACAGGGCCACCAATTCGTGGGAGGGGCCAGCGGCTAGGATCAGCATGGGTGACAGAACGAGGGGGGACACCAGTGGACGACCGCGTCGAGACAGCAGGATGGCCGAGTGAGGACCGGTTTCGGGGAGCGCTCTTGGTGGAGCTCTCGGGGACGCGCTCGGCTTGCCTATGAAGGCGGCCGACTCGACTACAAGCAGGTGCCCCCCCTACTTCATCGGCCACCACCCGGGGAGAATCTCCGACGACACCCAGCAGGCGATTCTGGTGGCGGAAATTCTATTGGAGCGCGGCTGGCTGGACCCGGTCGAGCTTTCCACCCGCCTGCAGGACTGGGTGTCTTGGGGCGTCGGCAAGGGTCGGGCGACCGTCGATGCGATCCGGCAACTGGCGGCCGGGGTTCCTTGGCACGCCGCCGGCTTGCCGTCAGCGGGCAATGGGGCGGTCATGCGGGTGGCGCCGGTCGGGCTGCGGCGGTGGAGTGACGGTTCGCTCCGGTGGACCGAAGCGGCGTTGTCTGCCTTTCCCACGCACCACGATCGCATGGCGGTGGCCAGTGCGGTCGTGATGGCCGATGCGGTGGCGTCCCTAATCGTGACTGCGCCGGACCACTTTGACGCCCGCCGCTTTGCGGATGAGCTGGTCCGGACCGCGACCGCCTGGGTGCCTCGGCAGGTGTCCGAACGCCGCGACCCCGCGAGTCGCGCCTCGTTGGCCGAACGGCTGGCGGAGGTGCCGGCGTATCTGGATGCTGAGCCGGCCGCCGCGATTCGCGACCACTTCTGGATTGGGGCGTTCGTGCTGGAAAGCCTGCCGGCCGCGGTGTGGTGTTTCCTGCGCCACGCTCAGGATCCGGGCGAAGCACTGCGCGAGGCGCTCCGCGTGGGCCACGACACCGATACCGTGGCCAGTTTGGCCGGCCACGCTGGCAGGGGCTCTACGGT
>JAJZWS010000104.1:5419-7290 GCA_021846565.1 Bacillota bacterium | reverse complement strand
ACGACCCCGTCATCATTACTAAGTAAACCGTATTGGGCTTAAGTTTTATGGTGCGCCCGGTAGGATTTGAACCCACGGCCTCCTGATCCGTAGTCAGGCGCTCTGTCCCCTGAGCTACGGGCGCATCCAACGAGTCATTATACTCGACCGGCAAACCATGGCCAACGTGTGGATATGGGCAACATGCTCGGCGCGATACTAGTGGCGGAGGGGGTGGGATTCGAACCCACGCTAGGCTTGTGACCTACTAACGGTTTAGCAAACCGCCCTCTTCGACCTCTTGAGTACCCCTCCGAGGCCAAAAGGCAGTGTAGCACGCGCGGCGCCGTTGCTCAAGACGCCCGGGGCTGTTCGCCGTGTCGCACAGCGCATCAAATTGGCGGAGGGGACAGGACTCGAACCTGCAAGCCCTCATCGGGCGGTGGTTTTCAAGACCACTGCGTTACCAGTTACGCTACCCCTCCGACGGGCGAAAGCTCAACGACAGTATAGGGTCCGGCATCCGCGCCGTAAAGGGCCGATGCCGGACCCAGTTGCATCACGGCATGCTACGTGGTGCCGCTCGTCCCCGACTTGGTTTGGTTGACAACTTTGTTGCCGGCGCGCTTGGTGTCGTGGACGGCCGTCTTGGTGCCGGTCTTGGCTTTGTGCACCAGGGTTTTCCCGCCGCGCTTGACAGCGCGCCCCGCACGCTTCACGCCGGTGCGGGCCGTTCCGGTTTGGCTGTGGGCCATCTTGTTGGGCAGCAGCCACAGTACACTGTGATACGCCGTGCCGTACTGCGGTGACTTGACCGGCTTGCCCTGGGCCTCGGCATAGCCGGGGCGCCAGCCCCAGCTGGCTGGTTCCGACACCATGAACCCCGCAATCTTGCCGGAAGAGGCCACCAGCACTTTGATGGCCGGCCCGGACTTGGGGGCGTAGACCGCGTCGCCCCTGTACGTGGTGGGCGATTTGGCATACGTCGACGTCAGCCGCGGATTGGCCATCTCGAATGACGCCCAGCTGCCGAGATTGGTGGGCAACGTGGCCGACATCGTCGGGGTGATGGCCGTCGGAGACACGAAATACAAGTGCTCGCTGTTGAACGCCACGCCCCCGTTGGGGGCGGTGTCCGGCGGGTCGTACCACGGATAGGTGCCCAGCTTCTGGGGGAAGTCGGCTTCCACCGCGGTCACCTGGTCCACGTTGTTGGCCATGAGGACGAGGCTTGGGAAGGGCGCCGCCCAGTGATAGCCCATCCCGGGGATGAAGCTGGAAATCTCATGCGTGTGCTTGAGCCAGCGGTTCAGGTTCTTTTCGTAGGTGAGCGGCGGCAGGGTGGTGAGCGGCAGCGCCTTCACGGTCGCGCCGGACCTCTTCCCCTTGCTGCCCGCCTTGGCCGTGCCCGTCTGGCTGCCGCTGCTGTGATGTGCGGGCGGCCGGGACGTCGGGTTTTTTTGCGGCGCAGGATTGGTGGCCCCGCACGCCGTGGCGGCCAGGGGCACCGTGAGCGCCAGGGCCGCACCCATAAGACGCGGCCAGCGGGACCCGCTCGTGATTGCCATGGTGGCACCTTCTCGCTCCAGAATGATGGGGGCGGCATGGCCGCCTCGGTGATCCCTAAGCTGACCACGGGCCGCACGCCGCATACCGGCAAAGTTTGGCCGAGATGACCAATGCCGCCCATATCGCGAGCGGCGCCGGTGGAGGATGAGTCTGGCGGCTTGGTGTTGTCGGGGCCAGCCCGCGGTCGATAGTCGAGAGCGAATACAGCGGCAGCTCGCGCCCGAAGATCACCGGCCACCGCACTCGCACTTCGTGGAGACCAGCCCGCGCGTCATGCGCCGCATGATGCGGTATGCACCATGCGACGAACATCGGCTAACATC
>JAJZWS010000104.1:0-5341 GCA_021846565.1 Bacillota bacterium | reverse complement strand
AAGTCGGCGGGTGCACGCCACAGCCGCGGTCCCACAACGGATACGGAGTCGGTCCGGGTTCCCGCCGGCCCGACCCTCAACGAAGACACAGAGCCTTCTGGGCTCTTCCCGGTGACGCATTACCGTTTCGGATGCGCGACCGCCAGGTCCAGGGATCAGCCGGCGGCAACATTCGACACGAATTGGTGTCGAATGTTGCGATAGACGGAGGAAAGCGAGGCGAAGCCCAACCGGTCACCTCACCACAATGGGGGTGACCGACACGCGGGTGGTGTAAAAGGTAGCGCCCCCGCCGTAGTCCGACAGGCGTTGGCTGGTGAGCCGGTTGACGTTGGAGCCTTCGCCCTCGTCCAGCCATCGGACGGCGTAGCTCACCACCGTGCCCTCGGGAGCCACGGGGCTCTGCTGAACGGTTAGCACCGTGGTGCCCTGGGCGTTGTGGACGCGCACCCGGGCCCCGCCCTCTATCCCCAGCGCCGCCATGTCGGCGGCGGCCATCAGCAGGGTGGGGGGCTCGTGGGGCCGGACGCGGGCCACGTTGCCGAACGAGGACTTGATGGTCTCCCGCCGCGACGGGGTCAGCAGGTGAAACGGCCGGCCCGCGTCGGGATCGGGGGCCGGTGGCTGGGCCAGGGGCGGCGGATTCAAGCGGATGCGGCCATTGGGCGTCAACACCCGGGTGTCGACGAAAGGACGGGCGGACGCCGGAAGGCGCACCTTCTGGGAGGGGGATTCCATCAGACGGGCGCGGGTGATGCCTTGGAGCCACGGATGGACCCCACTGTGGGCCAGCAGTTCGTCCAGCAGCTCCGGGTCGCTGGCAAAGAGGCGGGGGTCAGTGAGACCCGTCGCCCGAGCCAAGCGGCGAAACAATTCGGGGTTGGACACCGCCTCGCCCGGCGGCGGGACGGCGGGCTGGTTCAACTGGATGTACCGGTGCCAGTAGGACGTATGAAGGTCCAGCACCTCGAGGCTCATCGCCGCCGGCAGTACCCAGTCTGCATAGCGCGTGGTGTCGGTGGGCATCTGCTCGTGCACGACCGTCAACAGGTCCTCGCGCTGGAGCCCGCGCAGCACCGCCGCCTGGTTGGGCGCGGTGGCCGCGGGGTTGCTGTTGTACACGATGAGAGCCGCGATCGGCGGATCGCTGAGCGTGGTGAGCGCCTCGCCCAACTGCACCATGTTGACGACGCGTGGGGGCGAGGTGGCCGTCCCGCCCTCATCCAGCGAGGCCAGTGGAAACGCGTCGCCGTTGCCGTGCAAAAACCCACCGCCCACGTCCATGAATGCCCCCGTGATCACAGCCAGCGCCGCGATGGCCCAGGTGGCTTCGGCACTCTGGGCCTGCCGCTGCACGCCGTAGCCGGCCCGGACCAACAGCGGGCGCGTCGATGCGAGACGGTCGGCCAAGTCCGCGATCGCGTCGGGCGGAAGACCCGTGGCAGCGGCGGTGCGGGCCAGCGGCCACTCGAAGGCCGCTTGCCGATATTCTGCGAATCCCGCAGTCCGCTCCGCAATGAAGCGGGCGTCGATGCGGCCGGACTGGATGAGCTGGTGGCCCAGCCCCAGAGCCAGCGCGACGTCGCTGTTGGGGCGGAGCGCCACATGCTGGTCGAAGCGGCGCGCGGTGGCCGTGGCCAGCGGGTCCACGGTCACGATGCGGGCCCCGCGCCGCCGCGCCTCGTCCAAGAGCGGGATGGCGTGGACGCTGGTGGCGGCCGGGTTGGCGCCCCAGAGCAGAATGAGTCGGGCGTCGGGCAGCGTTTCAGGGTCGGGCCCCAAGCTCTGGCCAAACATCCAGCGGGCCGTGGCCCCGGCGCTGGCCGTACAGATGGTGCGGTCCAGGCGGCTCGCGCCCATCGCCGCGAAGAACCGCCGGTCGAGCGATTCGGAGGCCAGCAGGCCCATGTTCCCGGCAAAACTATAAGGCAGAATGGCTTCGCCGCCCCACTGCTGCCGAATCGCGTTGAGCCGCGCGCCAATGTCGGCTAAGGCTTCGTGCCAGCTGGCCCGCACGAATCGGCCCTCACCCTTCGGACCCACGCGCCGGAGTGGATAAAGCAGGCGCGCGGGGTGGTAGAGCCTCTCCAGATAGCGGTTGACCTTAAAGCACAAAAACCCTTGCGTGATCGCGTGATCGGGGTCGCCCGCCATGCGCAGGACCCGCCCCTCGTCCACCGTCACCTTGAGTCCACAGGTGTCGTAGCAGTCGTGCGGGCACACGCCAAACGTGGTGGTGGCGCTTTCCACCCCGTCCCTCCCCCCTATCCGCAGCGGGCGCTGTCCCTTAACCCCGGTACCCGAGCGCCCACGCTCGGTCGAAGGCTTGGGCCGCCTCCGCCAGCCGGCCCGCGGTCCCTTGCCACTGCCCCCATTGGTGCCAGGCCAGCCCCAGGGCGGGATCCGCCGCCATGGCGCGCCGATAAGCGTCCTCCGCCCGCTCCCGAAGTCCCAAAGCCGCGCACACGTTGCCCAAGATGGTCAGAAACAGGGCATGGTCCGGCTGCACGGCCACGGCCCGCTCAATGTGCGCCAACGCCTCGCCGGCCCGCCAGGTCTTCTCCAGCGAGCTGGCCAGAAACGCGTGCGCCTCGGTTTCGTGAGTCGTCCCCCGTCGTAGCGCCTCGTGGTACGCGGCGATGGCGGTGGACTCGCGGCCGACCGCATCCTGGGCGGCCGCCCACCAGTACCAAGCCTCCCCATCCGTCGGCGCCTCGGCCACCAGCAAGGCCAGTTGCCGCCGTGCCGCGTCTGCCTGCCCGGCCTGGAGCAGCGCGGCGGCCGCCGCCACGCCCGCCGTGTGACGTCTGGTCATGCGGAGGGCTTGGAGGCGACGAACCGGTTGCTCAGCGTCCCCAACTTCTCGATGGTGACCGCCACCTGGTCACCGGGCGCGAGCCACCGCTGCTCCTCGGGAGGCATCCCGCCGATCACGCCGTTGGGCGTGCCGGTGAAGATGATGTCACCCGGGAGCAGGGTAAAGAGCGTCGAGCAGTACGCCACAATCTCTGCGCAGGAGAAAATCATGTCCGACGTGTTGGCCTCCTGGCAAGTTTCGCCGTTGCGGGTGAGGGCAATGCGGAGCCGCTGCGGGTTGCCCACCTCATCGGCGGTGGTGCAGAACGGCCCCACGGGGGCAAACCCATCCAGCGACTTCCCGATAAGCCACTGACCTGAACGGTGCTGGAGGTCCCGGGCCGACACGTCGTTGCCGGTCGTGTAGCCCAGCACATACCGGAGCGCGTCGGATACGGTCGCCTGGTGGCAGCGCTTCCCCATGACGATCACGAGCTCGGCCTCATAGTCCAGGCGCTCGGTGGCATCCGGGATGGCAATGTCCTGTTCAGCGGCCGCCAGCGCGTTGGCAAACTTGCTGAACAGCACCGGCTGCTCAGACACATGACTCTGGGTTTCGGCCACGTGGGCGCCGTAGTTGAGCCCCACGCAAATAATCTTTTGGGGCCGCTCGACTACCGGGCGCCAGGAAAACGCACTCGGCACTGCGACGGAGAACCCTCGGGCGTCCAGATCCAGGCGGGCTGCAAACTCCTCCCACCCCGATCCCACCGGGTGGCGGTGCAGCACATCCTCCAGCGAGGCGACGGGCGTGGCTGCCCCCTCGTAGTCGGCAGGGACCCGAACCAAGTCCGTGCCGCGCTGCAACGCGAGCGCGGGCGTCCCATCCACCAATATGTTTGCGAGCTTCATGCCCAACCTCCTTAACCTTTCAAGCTCTTGCAGTGGACTTCCTGACAGCGTGTGTCTGGCGCCGTTCGGTCGGGCGACCGGCAGGAACGCTGGCAGGGCCCCTCGGCGGCCAAGCGGGCGGGGATGTCAGATCCGTCCGTCTCGTCCGGAGCCAGCGATAGGGCGGCATCGGTGAGCCCGGGCCGCCAAGGGGTCCAGCATGCTGGTCATGGTAACATGACAGACGCCATGGCGTCCTCTACGCCTCTGGCCACGGGGCTTTCAGCCAGTCTTCGTAGATCGCGTGCTGGAGGTCTCCCGGCGACTTCACCCGGGTGATCTGGTAGTCGTTCGGCGGGGCCGTGCCCACCGTGACCGTGACCTCTTCCAGCCGTCCACGGCGAAACAGATGAATCTTGACTGGGGTGCCCGGTGGATGGCTGGCGCGGATGCGATCGTCAAGATCCGAGCCCCCGGTTGTGCGGATCGTGTCGACGGCCACCACTTCATCACCGGGATAGAGAATTCCGGCCGACGGGCCCGGGTCGTACACGGATTGCAGCATGGCGCCCGCGGACGCGGGAGCGGACAGGCGCGGGTTGAAGGTCCGGCGGTATACCACGCCAAGCCACCCGTAGGGCGGGTCGGACTCCCTGCCTCGGTCCGTGTCGCTCGGAGATTTCCGGCGGTCGGGGTTCTTGAGCCTGCGGGTGAGCTCCAGGCCCGCCTGGCCCAGGAGCTGCTGAAACGGCAACTCGTCCACGCCGTCCACGTAGCGCGCAAAGAAATCGGCCAGAGATCCGCCCGCCACTTCCTCAACGACTTCTTGGTACGTGGCCTCGGGGAACCCAACGCCCTTCGACCCGTAACGGTCCATCAGGATCCGGAGCACGTCGTCGAGCGACTTCTGATTCAGGGTGCGCCGGCGGACTTCGAGATCCATCAAGAGCCCCACTAAACCGCCCTTCAGGTAGTAGGAGATGTAGCGGTTGGGGAGATCGCCGGACGGCGGGAACGTCCAGGCGGTCCAGGTATTGAAGGAGGAGAGGGCGAGACTGGTCCAGTCCCGGCCCGGCTGGAGCTCGAGCTCCTTGATGTCGGAGGCCACCTGCTCCAAATACTCATCGGGCGTTACCAGCCCAGCCCGGCACAGCACCAGATACGCGTAGTAGTCGGTGCAGCCCTCCATCGCCCAGAGCAGATGCGTGTACACCTCGCGGTGGTAGTCGAACGGCCCCAGCATGTCGGGATGGATGCGCTTCACGTTCCAGAGATGGAAAAACTCGTGGCTGAACAGGTGCAGCACGCGCCGGTAATTGCTCCAGGGCTCAAATCCCGTGCGGGACACGCCGCAGACGGTGGAGTTCAGGTGTTCGAGACCCCCGCCGGCATCCGCGATGTGGACGATGAAAGTGTAGTGCTCATAAGGCAGCTCACCGAAAATGGCCCCGGCGGCTTCCACGGTCTTTCGGGTGTCGGCCACGAGGCGTTCGGGGTTTTCGTTGCCGTAGCCCCACAGGACAATCTCATGAGGCTTGCCCATCGCCTCGAACGGGTACACCCGCTGCGTGCCCACCTCCACCGGGCAGTCGACGAGGATGTCGAAGTTGGGGGCGCGGAAGTGAAACGCGTCGTCGCCGACCCGGTCTAGGCC
>JAJZWS010000031.1 GCA_021846565.1 Bacillota bacterium | reverse complement strand
CACCCCAGCGTGGGGGCGCTCCCGGATATCCCAAAGTACTGGTAGAACCCGCGCAGCTTCGCGGTCAGCATCCGCTGGTGCTCGCGCGGCGCGTCATGCATGTGCTGACGCCGCCACGCTTTCGTCTCCCGCAGGAACCGCTGCACGCTCTTCGTCGTCGGCTGACGCTTGACGGCCATCCGGCCCGTGCGGCTCGTCCCCAGGTGGTGCGTGCAGCCCAGGCAGTCGACGGTCCCGGCCGCCGCCCGGCCCTGGCGCCACGCGCGGGCGGGGTCTTGGGTCCAAATCCCACCGGGGTTGACGTAGAGCCGCCTTCAGGAGCCATCCACCGTGGCGGCAGACCCCACGGCCGAGCCCTCGAGCATACGCGGCAAAGCTTGCGCCGCGTCTCAGAGCCTACATTTGTGGTATGATGAGCTCACATGGAGGGGTGAGTGATGACGCACGTGGGCATTCGCCTCTTAAAGCGGCAACTGAGCCAATACGTTGCGCGTGCGCGGAGCGGCGACGTCATCGTGGTCACAGACCGAGGACAACCCGTCGCGAGACTGGGCCCGCTGAAACCGGACCCACAGGCCGCCGCTCGGGAGCTGGCTGCCCAGTACGGCATTCCCTGGGAGGGAGGCGCTCCCCGGGGTGTGCCTCTGGAAGAGGCCGCCCACTTGGATGAGGCGCACGCTCTGTCCCGCGCCATTTCGGAAGATCGGGGCTAATGCTGTATCTGGACAGCAGTGCCCTCGTCAAACTGTACATCGATGAGCCTGGTTCCCAGCGGGTGCACCACTTGGTGAATCCGCCGGCTCTTTCGGCGACCAGTGCCATCGCGTATGCCGAAGTCCGCGCGGCGCTTGCCCGGCGCGCCCGTGAAGGGTTCTTGTCCGCTGATGCGCATATACGGGCCAAGTCTGCCTTGCTCGCCGATTGGTCCCACCTGTTCGTGATTCCGGTTGAGCTTATCCTGATGAACGCTGGCGAGGCTGCCGATCGGGGGGCGCTGCGGGCCATGGATGCCATTCATCTGGCCTCCGCCATGTGGTTGGCCTCACAGCAACGTGAGCCCCTCACCATGGTGGTGTGGGACCACCGGCTTTTACAGGCGGCCATCACGGCAGGACTGCTTGTGACGGGTGATGGCGTGGATCCCACGGCGGCGCCGCGCTGAGGACCATCCGGTCCCGGGAACTCCGCCATACACGGGTCCGGTCGGTCGGGGGTTCCCACCGCCTCATCGGGATTGGTCGCTTGGGGGGGTTGACCCCGGGGATGGGCCCCAGCGCGTCATACGCTGCGTGCGACGCACCCAAGCGACCATCCACACGCTGGCCATTAGGGCCACGACCCGCTCCCACAAGCCACTGGGGCCGTCGTCGGCTGCCGTGATGAGAAACAGCCCCAGTCCGGTCACCAGACCCGTGGCGGTGACGCGCGACCACCAGCGCCACGCCTCAGTTGACCAGGGCGCTGCCGCCCACCCTTCCAGCCCGCTGGCCCCGACCACGGCCAGGTAAACCAGCGCCGAACCAGCAATGTGCCCGAGGCCCGCCGAGGTGATCGGCCCGAATGGGGTGGTCAGCAACGCGGGGGAACGGGCCCGTTGCCGAACCAACCCCGCCAGCACCATGCCCAGCGCGGCCAGACTCTGCCACCGGGCCAAACTCCTGAGCCGAGGCGGCCCACCGGGGCTTTGGGCGTACAGGACACCCACAAACACCAGCACCAGCAGGCCCGACACCACAAAGTTGTCATTTTGCACCCAGCCCCACGGGCCCTGCCCCAAAAAGCTGATGGACTGCGTCCACGGATCGGTGCCGGGCACCAGGAAGCTTTCTGCCCCCCAACTCACGGTGAACAACACCGGTCCCACCATGCCCACCCACCACCAGGGGTTGGGCCTCGGGGCGGTGCGGACCATCTCAGTGCGCTCCATCGGCAGGCCCCCTCCCCACACGCCGGGTGCGTTGGACCGGTGCGTGTGCGGTTTCCCGGCGGATAACGTCCCGTTGGGGCTGGGGTGGATCCCCGTGGTGGGCGCCACCCTGGCCGACCTCTTCGGCATTCTGGCCACTCTCCTTGGCCCGGTGGGCATGACACGACTTGGCCCAAGGCGCTTCGCCACGCTCGGAGTGGTGCGGGGTGTGGTCATGAGGGTGGTTAATCCCCTGCGCATCTTGAGCCTTCTTCAAGTGCCGATCGTTCTCAACGACCCAACTCCCAAGCCGCTCAGACCCCGCGGCGCCCGGCCGCGTCATGAGGACTCCTGCTCCAGCAGGATGAGGACATCGCCCACGTGGAGAACGTCGTCGGCCGGGGGTGCCAGCCGCGTCGTGCCCTCGCGCCAGTAGCCCAGTAGCGTGTACGACGCGTCAAACGCTTGGCGCACATGGCGCACGGGTTGGTTGGCCATAGGATGCTCCGCATCCACCTCCACCTCATGCACCGCCACCCCCGCTTCGTCGGTCAGGGTGCGCAGCAGTTCGTGCGCCCGCGGCTTCAGCAGCATGCGCCCCATCCGGTAGCCGCCAGCCAAATCGGGCAGGACCACCTCGCCGACACCCAAGCGCCGCAGGTGATGGGCGCTTTCCTGCGTTTGGGCGCGGGCCACCACACGCAGGTGTGGGTTGGAGTCCTGCGCCGCCAGATAGGCGTATAAGTTCTGCGCGTCGTCGGGGAGGGCCAACGCCAGCCCGTGCGCCCGGTCGAGCCGCACCCGGCGAAAATGTTCTACGTCGTAGGCCGGCAGCGTCACTGCGAGGGCCGCCTCGTCCTCCACGGCCTCAATGCGGGTGGCGTCGGTGTCCACGATCACCACCACGGCGCCCCCCTGGGTTAATTCCTGCGCCACCCGGCGGCCGACCCGTCCAGCGCCCACGACCACGTAGTGCCCTTCCAGGCGATTCAGCCGGTCCTGCATACGCCGCTCCTTTCTCGTCAGGTCTACCCGCAACAGCGCCGCCACCACGATCGAGAGCCAGTAGATCCAGAGCGCCGTCCCCACCGCCAGCAGGATAAACGTAAACACGATTTGTCCGGGCGTGGTCGGCACGATGCGGTTGTCGCCCGCGGTGGTCATGAGCGCCAGGGTGCCATACACCGACTGCAGCCACGACGCGCCGTAAATCACGTGAAGTCCCACGGTGCCAAACCCCAACACCAGCACGACCGCGACAGCACCCCATGCGACGCGCATCGGCTTGTCCTCCCCCAGTGTAGTGCAGGCCCTGCGCGGCGGACGGAGGCGGGGTGGCCCGCGGTTCCCTTGGATAGTCTGGCTCCGGGATCGCCGGACCGCCACTCGCGGGGGCGGGTGGCGGTCGCGGACCCGCCTACGGGCTACTCGCGGTATCGGCTCAAGGCGTCCCCCACGAAGGACACTTCGTCGGCATTGCCCAGCGAGTACACGCCCACGTCGTGGTACCGCGCCATCCCGGTGCCCGCGGGCACCAGCTTACCGATGATGACGTTCTCTTTTAAGCCCAGCAGCGGATCCCGCTTGCCCTTGATGGACGCCTCCGTCAGCACCCGCGTGGTTTCCTGGAACGAAGCCGCCGACAGGAACGAGTCGGTGGCCAGCGAGGCTTTGGTGATTCCCATCAGCATGGGCTTGCCCACCGCAGGCATGAGCCCCTGCAACAGCGCCTCGGTGTTCACGTCCTGGAATTCGAACCGATCCGTGTTGCTGCCCGGCAACAGTGCGGTGTCCCCGGCGTCTTCAATGTGCAGCTTCTTCAGCATCTGGCGCACGATAACCTCGATGTGCTTGTCGTTGATGTCCACGCCCTGGACGCGATACACCCGCTGCACCTCGTGCACCAGGTACTCCTGGACGCCGACGGGGCCACGCACTTTCAACAGGTCGTGCGGGTTGACGGACCCCTCAGTCAGTTCCTGCCCGGCCTCCACGCTGTCGCCGTCGTGCACCTTCACGCGCGACCCGAACGGAATGGCGTAAGCTTCGGCCTCCCCATCCTGGACCGCGACGGTCACCTCGCGCCGTCCCTTGTTGTCGGTGAGGTGCACGGTGCCCGCCACCTCCGTAATCACGGCCTGCCCCTTGGGCTTGCGCGCCTCAAACAGCTCCTCGACGCGCGGCAGGCCCTGGGTGATGTCGTCCCCAGCCACCCCGCCCATGTGAAAGGTCCGCATGGTGAGCTGCGTCCCGGGCTCGCCGATGCTCTGGGCGGCAATGATGCCGACCGCCTCCCCCACTTCCACCAGCATGCCGGTCGCCAGGTTGCGTCCATAGCACATGACGCACACGCCATAGCGGGCCTGGCACGTCAAGAGCGAACGAATCGACACCTGGGTGATGCCGGCCTCCACGATGCGGGCCGCCGTCGCCTCGTCAATGAGCTCGCTCGGCTGTGCCAGCACCTCACCGGTTTCGGGGTGCGTCACCGGGCCCGACGCCATCCGGCCGATGATGCGGTCGGCGAGCCCTTCGATCAGCTGGCCGCCATCGCGGATTTCCTCCACGAGGTTGCCGTGGTCTGTGCCGCAGTCCACTTCCCGAATGATCACATCTTGGGACACGTCAACCAGCCGGCGGGTCAGGTAACCGGAGTCCGCGGTCCGAATGGCCGTGTCTGCCAAGCCCTTTCTCGCCCCGTGGGTCGAGGTGAAGAACTCCAGGACGGTGAGGCCCTCACGGAAACTGGCGCGAATCGGCAGCTCGATGATGCGGCCGGACGGGTCCGCCATGAGCCCGCGCATGCCCGCCAGCTGGGAAATCTGCTGCATGTTGCCGCGCGCTCCCGACGTGGCCATCATGTACACCGGGTTCAACACTTCCATCGTGCCCACCAGCGCCTCGGTCACCTTGTCCTTGGCCTCGGTCCAGATGGCGATGATGCGCTCATAGCGTTCGTCCTGCGTGATAAGCCCGCGCCGGTACTGACGGTCCACCTGGACCACCAGCGCCTCGGCCTCTTCCAGGATGGCCGCCTTATCGGGCGGCACCACGATGTCACTGATCGAAATGGTGGTGCCGGCCTGGGTGGCGAACCGAAAGCCCAGTTGCTTGATGCTGTCCAGCACATCGGCGGTGATGGAGTTGCCGAAGTGTCGGAACAGATCTTCGACCAGACGGGACAACTCGCGGCGGTCCACGACCCGGTCAATGAACCGGAGCTCGTGCGGCAGCGCCTCGTTGAAGATGAACCGGCCGAGCGTCGACGACTGGAGCTTGCCGTCAAAGCGCATCCGAATGCGCGCGTGCAGGGAGAGCACTCCCTGCTGGTAGGCCATGAGTCCCTCGGCCATGTCCGCCAGCACCATGTCCGTGCCGAGCGCGTCCGCCTCTTCCAGCGTGAGATAATAACACCCCAGCACCATGTCCTTGGCGGGCGTGACCACCGGCCGGCCGTCTTTGGGGTTCAGGATATTGTGACTCGACAGCATCAGCACCCGCGCTTCGGCCTGGGCCTCGGCGGACAGCGGCACGTGCACTGCCATCTGGTCCCCGTCGAAATCCGCATTGTAAGCCGCGCACACCAACGGATGGATCTGAATCGCCTTGCCCTCCACCAGCACCGGCTCAAACGCCTGAATACCCAGCCGGTGCAGCGTGGGCGCCCGGTTCAGCAGTACCGGGTGCTCGCGAATCACATCCTCGAGCACATCCCACACCTCGGGCCGCACCCGCTCCACCATGCGCTTCGCGGACTTGATGTTGTGGGCATACCCATCGTTGACGAGCCGCTTCATCACAAACGGCTTAAACAGCTCCAGCGCCATCTCTTTGGGCAGGCCGCACTGATGCAACTGCAGTGTGGGCCCGACCACGATGACCGAGCGGCCCGAGTAGTCAACCCGCTTGCCCAAAAGGTTCTGACGGAACCGCCCCTGTTTGCCCTTCAGCATGTCCGACAGCGACTTCAAGGCCCGATTGCCCGGGCCGGTGACGGCCCGCCCCCGGCGGCCATTATCAATGAGGGCGTCCACCGCCTCCTGCAGCATGCGCTTTTCGTTGCGCACGATGATGTCGGGGGCGCCCAAGTCCAACAGCCGCTTCAAGCGGTTGTTGCGGTTGATGACCCGCCGATACAGATCGTTCAAGTCGGACGTCGCGAAGCGACCGCCGTCCAGCTGCACCATGGGGCGCAGATCAGGCGGAATCACGGGGATAACGTCCAGCACCATCCATTCCGGACGGTTGCCCGACAGCCGAAATGCCTCCACCACCTCGAGGCGGCGGGTGGCACGGAGCCGCCGCTGGCCACTCGACGCATGCAGTTCTTCCCGCAGTTCGCCCGCCAGTTTGTCCAGGTCAATCTCCAGCAACAGCTCTTTGATCGCCTCGGCGCCCATGCCGGCGATGAAGTCGTTCTGGTACTTCTCTCGATACTCCCGATACTCGGACTCCACCAGGAGCTGTCTTTTCATCAAGGGCGTGACGCCAGGATCCAGCACCACATACGACGCGAAGTACAAGACTTTTTCCAGCTGACGCGGCGTCATGTCCAGCAGAAGGCCCATCCGCGACGGGATGCCCTTGAAGTACCAGATGTGCGACACCGGCGCCGCCAGCTCGATATGGCCCATCCGTTCGCGCCGCACCTTCGACCGCGTCACCTCGACGCCACAGCGGTCGCACACCACGCCCTTGTAGCGCACGCGCTTGTACTTGCCACAATGGCACTCCCAGTCGCGCTGGGGGCCAAAGATCTTTTCGCAGAACAGGCCCTCCCGCTCAGGCCTGAGCGTGCGGTAGTTGATGGTTTCAGGCTTCTTGACCTCGCCTTTGGACCACTCCCGGATCTGCTCCGGCGAGGCCAGTCCAATGCGCATGGAGTCGAAGTGGTTCACATCCAGCATACGGCGTGTCGTCCTCCTTTGCTTGAAGGGCTTGAAGGGATGGCAGGGCGTCTGGGCCCCGTCGTCCCCAAGCCGGCACCGGGCGCGGAGCTACTCCGGGTCGTCGCGATCGTCGTCCAAGCCTCCACGCTGCAGGATGGCCATGGCCTGGGAACTGTCGTCGGCCTCGTCATCGGCGTCTTCTTCACCGAAGCCCTCGGGCGCATGCGCCCCCGCCGTCGCCTCCAGGCCATCGCCCATCAGCCGATGCAGTTCGCGATCCTCCAAACCATCGTCGTCCAGCGGCTCCACCAGCAGATCCGAGCGCCGAGGCTCCATGTCGTCCTCCAACTCGCGCAACTCGATCTCTTCGTCCAGTTCGTTCAGGACCTTGACGTCCAAACCCAGGCTCTGCAGTTCTTTGATCAGCACCTTGAACGACTCCGGCACTCCGGGCTCGGGGACGTTTTCCCCCTTCACGATGGCCTCGTAGGTTTTGACCCGCCCCACGGTGTCGTCGGACTTCACCGTCAGCAGTTCCTGCAGGGTGTAGGCGGCTCCATACGCTTCCAGCGCCCACACTTCCATCTCCCCGAAGCGCTGGCCGCCAAACTGCGCCTTGCCTCCCAGCGGCTGCTGGGTCACCAGCGAGTACGGGCCCGTGGACCGCGCGTGAATCTTGTCGTCGACTAGGTGGGCCAGCTTCAGCATGTACACCACACCCACGGTGACTCGGTTGTCGAACGCCTCGCCGGTGCGGCCGTCGTGCAGCACCGTCTTGCCATCCGGCGACAGCTGGGCCCGCTCCAGCAGTTCCGCCACCTGATGGTCCGAAGCCCCGTCAAACACGGGCGTCGCCACCTTCAAGCCCAGCGCCATCGCCGCCCAACCCAGATGGGTTTCGAGAATCTGCCCGATATTCATGCGGGACGGCACGCCCAAGGGACTCAGCACGATGTCGACGGGCGTCCCGTCGGGCAGAAACGGCATGTCTTCCTCGGGCAGGATCTTCGAGATGACGCCCTTGTTGCCGTGCCGGCCCGCCATCTTGTCTCCTTCGGAAATCTTGCGCTTCTGCGCGATGTACACCTGCACCAGCTGGTTGACCCCCGGCGACAACTCGTCGCCCGCCGACCGCTCGAACACTTTGACATCCACGACGATGCCGGACTCACCGTGAGGCACCCGGAGCGACGTGTCGCGCACCTCGCGCGCCTTCTCACCAAAGATGGCCCTAAGGAGCCGCTCCTCCGCCGTGAGCTCTGTCTCTCCCTTGGGCGTCACCTTGCCCACCAGAATGTCACCGGGCCGCACCTCCGCCCCAATGCGGATGATGCCGCGCTCGTCCAGATCCTTTAGGACCTCGTCCCCCACATTGGGAATGTCTCGCGTGATTTCCTCCGGGCCCAGCTTGGTGTCCCGCGCGTCGCTCTCGTACTCTTCAATGTGAATGGACGTAAACACATCGTCTCTCACCAACCGGTCGTTGATGAGAATGGCGTCCTCGTAGTTGTAGCCCTCCCAGGGCATGAACGCCACGAGCACGTTGCGGCCCAGCGCCAGCTCGCCCTGATCCGTCGAGGGCCCGTCTGCCAGCACCTGGCCTGCCTGCACCGCATCGCCGCGGTGCACCACCGGCCGCTGGTTGATGCAGGTGCCCTGGTTCGACCGCATGAACTTGTGCAGACGATAGCTCTTGGCCTGGCCCTCCGCATAGCGCACCGTGATCTGGTGGGCGGATACGCGGTCCACCACGCCATCACCCTCCGCCACGATCATGACTCCGGAGTCCAGGGCCGCCTTCTGCTCCATGCCCGTGCCCACCACCGGAGCATCGGTGCGCAAGAGCGGCACCGCCTGGCGCTGCATGTTGGCGCCCATGAGCGCGCGGTTGGCGTCATCGTGTTCCAGGAAGGGAATGAGCGCCGTGGCCACCGACACCACCTGCTTCGGCGACACATCCATGAAGTCCACCCGGTTCGGTTCGACCTCCAGGATTTCCTGCTTGAAGCGCACCGTCACCCGCTCGGCGGTAAAGTGGCCGTCGTCGGCCAAGGGCTCGTTGGCCTGGGCAATGACGGCGTCGTCTTCCTCGTCTGCGGTCAGGTACTTGATTTCGGTCGTCACGACGCCGTGCAGCTTGTCAACCACCCGGTAGGGGGTTTCCATGAAGCCGTACGCGTTGATGCGCGCATACGTCGACAGCGACAGCATCAAGCCGATGTTGGGGCCTTCGGGCGTTTCAATGGGGCACATCCGCCCATAGTGCGAGTGGTGGACGTCCCGCACCTCGAACCCCGCGCGTTCACGCGACAGCCCACCGGGGCCCAGCGCCGACAGCCGGCGCTTGTGGGTCAGTTCGGCCAGCGGGTTGTGCTGGTCCATGAACTGCGACAGCTGCGACGAGCCGAAAAATTCTTTGACGGCCGCCACCACTGGCCGGATGTTGATCAGCACCTGCGGCGTGACCGACTCCGCATCCTGAATGGTCATGCGCTCCCGCACCACGCGTTCCATGCGCCCCAGCCCGACGCGGAACTGGTTTTGCAACAGTTCGCCCACCGAGCGGAGGCGCCGGTTCCCCAGGTGGTCGATGTCATCGGTCGAGCCAACCTCGTCGTATAGATTCATCACATAGTTGAACACCGCGACGACGTCCTCGCGGGTGATCACGCGCACGTCGGGCTGAGGTGATCCATTGCCCACCACCAGCACCTCCTGGCCGGCATCGGTCCGCAGCGTAAGCGTATGGATGCCGGCCTCGCTGATGGCCTCCGCCGTCTCCCGCGAGATGCGCTCGTCCTCATGGGCCAAGACGCTGCCGGTTTCGCGGTCGGCCAGCACCTCGCCCGCCATGTGCCCCACGATGCGCCGCTGCACCGAAAGCTTCTTGTTGACCTTGTAGCGACCCACGCTGGCAAGGTCGTACCGCTTGGGCTCAAAAAACAGCGACTTCAGGAGCGTGTCAGCGCTCTCCACCGTGGGAGGCTCCCCCGGGCGGAGTCGCTTGTAAATTTCCACCAGTGCTTCCTCGCGGTTGTGGCTCGGATCTTTCTCGATGGTGCGCTCGACCCGCGCATCTTCGCCGACGGCCTCCAGAATGGCCGCGTCGGTCTCCAAGCCCAGGGCCCGCAACAGAATCGTGGCGGGAATCTTGCGCGTCCGGTCGATGCGCACCGAGATCACTTCGTTGGCGTCGGTCTCGAACTCGAGCCAGGCTCCGCGGTTCGGAATCACCTGGGCGAAAAACAAAGGCTTGCCCGATACGTCAAACTCCCGGTTGAAGTACACTCCCGGCGAACGCACCAGCTGACTCACGATGACGCGCTCGGCCCCGTTGATAATAAACGTACCCTTGTCGGTCATGAGCGGGAAGTCGCCCATGAACACGTCCGACTCCTTGATCTCGCCAGTCTCTTTGTTGATGAGCCGGACCTTCACATGCAGCGGCGCCGAGTACGTGACGTCCCGTGCTTTGCACTCGTCCACGTCGTATTTGGGCGTCTTCAGCTGGTGGTCCACAAACTCCAGCTGCAGATTGCCGGTGAAATCTTGGATCGGCGAGATGTCGCGAAGGAGATCCTTGAGCCCTTCGCGAAGAAACCACTCGTACGAGCTTTTCTGGATCTCGATAAGGTTCGGCATGTCCAGAACCTCATTGATCGAGCCGAAGCTCATGCGGGAAACGGGGGGTCGCGGGTTCACGGAAGTTTCGAGCGGCTGGGCCATTAAGCAGTCAGCTCCTTAGCGTGTTTGCCGTGCAATGTCTGGCCAGTTCCCAGGGCCGGATGAAGTTTTGGCGAGAAGAAAAAATATGGCAAGTGGCAAGCGTATCACAAGCCCATCCCCTGGTCAAGGCCTGTTTTGCGGCCGACCAGCGGATGGGCGGGAATACTCGGCTCCGTTACTTGATTTGGGCCGTCGCGCCGGCCTCTTCCAGCTTAGCTTTGGCGGCTTCCGCGTCCACTTTGTTAAGTTTTTCCTTTACGGCTTTCGGCGCGCCGTCCACGACGGCTTTGGCGTCGGTCAGCGACAACCCGGTGAGTTCGCGCACCGCCTTGATGGCCTGAACCTTCTTGTCGCCCGCCGACGTCAGAATCACGTCAAACTCGGTCTGCTCCACCTCTTCCGCCACCGCGACCGGCGCGGCTCCCGCTGCCACCGGAGCCGCCACCGCAACCGGCGCCGCCGCGGTGACCCCAAACTCTTCTTCCAGCGCCTTCACCAACTGGGACAGCTCCAACACGTTCATGGTTTTGACCTGCTCGATAATCTCCTGTACCTGTGCCACTGGGCAACCTCCTTAAGTCATCAGTCATCCAGCCTTAATCGGGCAATGATAGGGCAACGCGCCTCTTACGCCGAAGTCTCGGCCTCGCGGCGTTGGCGCACTTGGTCCAACACCCGCGCCAATTGGGAAATCGGGGCGTCCAACACCCACACCAGGCGCTGGATGGGGGCGGCCAGCGTCCCCACAAACTGACCCAAGAGCGCCTCGCGCCCTGGCAAGGCGGCCAGCTGGCGCACCTCCGCCAAGCCAATCGCCTCGCGGCCCAGAATGCCGGCCTTCATCTCCAGATTGCGAAATTCGCGCTGTGCGGCCTGGGCCCCCTGCGCCGGAGCCACGGGATCGGTCTCGGACACCAACAGCATCGTGGGGCCTTTGAGATAGGGCTCAAGCCCGGTGATGCCCACCTCGTCGGCGGCCCGCTTGATGAGGGTGTTTTTCACCACGCGGGCCCGGACGCCGCGCTCGGCCAATCGGTCGCGCAGCCGCCCTACCTGCGTCACGGAAAGCTTCTGATAGCTGGCCAGCACCACGGCGGCGCTGCCTTCCAACAAGGCGCGCGTCTCCTCGATGGTTTCGGCCTTGGCGGCATTGGGCACGCTGTCCCCTCCAAATAAAAAGCCTCTGTCGCCCAAGACAGAGGTCAAGCTTCGTGAGGTTCACGGCTATCGCCTGGGCGGGATATTGAGCCTTGCGGCACCCACCGTCTTGGGCATCACCGGGATTGTACCGGGACTCTACCGGCGCTGTCAAGGGGCGAAAAAACTTCAGCGTTCCCGGCTCGACAGGAAACCGGGGCCGCGACCGCGAAGGTGGCGGCAGCGCAAGCCAGCGACATCATGAAGGAGGGGTCCCATGACCGACACCACCGCGACCCATCGACTGGACCGCATCCGGGCTCAGCTGGAGCCTGCGGGAGCCCGCGCCCTGCTGTTGGCGGCCGGGGAAGACGTCCGCTATGCCGTGGGCTACACCCCACCCGGCGACGAACGCGTGAGCTTCCTGGTGGTCGGGGCTACCGGCGCCGCCCTGGTGGTGCCCGGTGTGAATGCCACGGATGTGAGGCTGCGGCTCGGGCACCTGCCGGTGTTGGACTACGCGGACGATGAGGGACCCCAGCGTCGCCTCCACGAGGCGCTGGAGCTGGCCACGGGCTCGGCCGCTGGCGGAGGCACCCTGCTGCTGTCCGACAAGACGCGCCACGACCACGTGCTGAAGGTGGGGGACGCACTGCGACCCGACGAGGTGTCCTTGGCCAGCCGCGTCCTACGGCCGCTGCGCATGATCAAAGACGCCGACGAGCTGGACCGACTCCGCGCCGCCTCCCACATTGCCGACCAGGTCTTTTTGGTCGGCGCCCGGGCTGTCACCCGGGGCGCCACCGAACGCGACGTGCAGGCGGCCATGCTGCAAGCCTTTCGCGCGGCCGAGGGCGACGGCCCCAGCGGGCAGCTGGTGGCGTATGGCGCCAACACGGCCGCCCCGCACCACCAGCCGGACGACACCGTGCTGGCCGACGGCCCGCTGTGGCTGGACCTGGGCTGTCGGAAGGACGGCTATTGGTCGGACCTCACCCGCTGCGTCTATGTGGGCACCCCCACCGACCGATACCGGGAGATTTTCGCCATCGTGGATGAGGCGCGCCAGGCGGGCCAGGATGCCGTGGCGGTGGGCGCGCCGGCCAGCGCCGTCGACCGGTCGGCGCGGGCCGTCATTGAGCGGGCGGGCTATGGCCCGTATTTCGTGCACCGCACGGGGCACGGGATTGGACTCGAGGGTCATGAGCCGCCGTTCATGATGCGCGGCGACGAGACTCCCCTGGCCGTCGGCATGACGTTCTCCATCGAGCCCGGCATCTATCTGCCGGGAGAATTTGGCGTCCGCATCGAAGACGTGGTGGCCGTGACCCGGGACGGTGCCGAAGTACTCCCGGCGCTGTCGCACCGCTGGATCGAGGTGGACCGCTAAGGAGATCCGGCCCCGGCGGGGGTCGGCCGCTCCGCGGGCCAGCGCCCGGCCAGGGCGGCCAGCAGCAGAAGCGGGGCGGTCGCGATGCACGCCACCCCCGCCGCAAGGCCCCAGCGCTGTGCGACGAGCCCCACGCCGGCGGCCAGCAGCGCCTCAAGCGGGGCGCCGAGGCTGGTGATGGCCCGCACCACCACGGCGCGACCCGGAGCTTGGGCAAACGTCCGACCCTGCGCAATGGGATACCAGCCCGCCCCAAAGAGGCCGACGACGGCAAGGCCGGCTCCCGCGGCGATGGGCGTGGTAGCCGTGAGGAACCCCACCATGCCAAACAGGACGCCCAGCGCCATCAAAGCCAAGAGGCGCCGCGGCTTCTGTTCGGCCATCGCCCTCAGGACCGTCACCCGATCCAACAGCGCGAGCGCCGCCATGGCCGCCACCAGCGTTCCCGTGATGAGGAGCCCCACCTCGGCCTCGGACGCATGGCGCACGCCGTGCAGGTATAAGGCGGCAAACGCCAGCAGCAGCTCGTCGATCATCGTGGGAATCCACGCCAGGATCGCCCACCGCCACAGCGTGGGCGTGGCCAGCGCCTCGCGCACCAGCATCCAAGTGCCCGGCCTGCGACCCGCGCGGGGGGAGGACGGGCCGGGAGCGAACGGCACGCGCACGGTGGCCACCAGCAGCGCCGCCCACAGCGCGGCGCCCAGCCAAGCCAGCATGCGCCAGCCGTAGTGGCTGGCGGCGACGGCGCTGATGGCCAGCGGGCCGACGAGGTCCCCGATGCCGGCCAGAAGCGTCCACCGCGTCATGATACTGGTGGCGTCGTCCGCCTCATTCACCACGACCGCCTGCGCCAGGCCGACGGCGATGCCCACCGCCGGGTAGTAAACGGCAAACAGCACCAGCAATTCGCCATAGGTATCGGCCAGACCCAGAGCGGCAAAGCACACGGTCAGGGCCCCCAGGGCGCCAAGAATCCACCCGCGCTGGCCGTGACGGTCTGACCAGAGGGAGAGAGCCGGCTCAAATAAAAACCCCGACAAGGCCGCGACCGCGAACAAAAACCCCAACTGCGCATAGCTGAGACTGAGGGCCGCGCGCAACAGCGGCGCCCCTATCACGGGAATCGCGGTGACAACCTCGTCCACCAAGCCGTAGCCCAGAAGAATGCCCCGGCGGCGGACGACCTTCCTCGACACACCCACCGCGGGCGTGCGTCCCCACTTCGTGCGCATACCCCACACTCCCCTCCAATGCCTCGGGCACTCAAGACGGCCGAGACTAGGAGGAGAGCGAGCCGTCGCAGTCCAGCAACGACCCAACCCGGCGCGCTGCACCGAGCTACAACAACACTTATGGAAGTCCGTGCAAAACGGCTGTTCAGAAAGTTAACAGGGCCCGCGGATGGCCATGGCTGGAAGGCACCTCCCAGCCCCAGTGTACACGGATTGGACGGTGGCCAATCCGCGGACCATCGGCCGCGGGAGAACCAGGGCGAGGACCGTTGGAATCCCCAGGTCGGGCGTGAAACGGCGCGGGATATTCCGGTTGCCGACTGACGGTTGGGGCAGGCCGCGCGGCGCGCTGGTCAGACGCCCCAGACATCCAGTCCGGCGTGCCGCGCGGCCTCTCCCAAGCGCACGTCCCACACCGCGAACGTTACGGGCGACCCTATACTGCCCTTGATCCATAGCGCCGAGGCCAAGTGGATAGCGTCCATGCCACGGAGGGGGTAGTCCTCCGTAAGCAAGGCCGCATGCGCGGCGATCGTGGCCGACAGGTCGATGACGGCCAATCGGCGCTCCATGTCACGCTCCCAGACCGCGCGCAGCGCGTTGGCCGCGTTTTCCGCCATCAGCTGCTCGCGGACGCGCCGGGCCACGGCGGCCGCGACCTCCACATGGGCGACGCGGCTCGTGGTGGCAACGGGGGCGTGCGCCACCCACCTGCGCACGTCCTTGGAGCCGGTTTCGTCCACATACAGCTTGACCAGCGCGCTGCTGTCGAGGTAGAGAACCCCGGCCTCAGTCACGGTTCTCTAGTACCGCGCGGGCCAGCGACGCGGGTTCATCGAATCGCGCGGCTCTGTCCATGGGCATGCCGAGAGGTTTAAGTCCGCTCCACGCCACTCCCACCGCCGCCAGTCGATCGCGAAGCGCCCGGGTGGCCGCATCGGCCTCTGACGGCGGGACTAGGCGCGCCACGACCGTGCCTCGATCCGTCACCAGCACCGTTTCACCGTCCCGCGCGCGCCCGACGTAGGCGCTCAAGTGCGCCTTAAGTTTCCGGATTCCCACCGTCTCGGACATGGCCACCCTCCTTGTAGTCCCATTGTAGCCGATTTCGGGACTACAATGCAACGTCCTGCGGAACGGGCCACGCCGACCTGGGTAAGGCGGGACCAGGCGCGCCGGTCCCGGGCACCACGTCCTGCGTCGGCACGGTGCTCGGCTATCGAGCGGGCGTGAGGCGCCGGCCCATGGCGGTGCCCAGATACCGCCCGTCCGCCACCGCGCGGCGGCCGGCCATCCACACCCCCACGACCCCTTCGGGCGGCGTCCACGGCTGGTCGAACGTCGAGGTGTCCGCCAGTCGGTCGGGATCCATCAGGACCAAGTCGGCCACCCACCCCGGTGCCACGCGACCACGCTCCGGAATCGAAAAGTGGGTGGCAGGCCCGCCGGTCATGCGCCGAATCGCTTCTTCGGGCGCCAGCAGGTGCCGCTTCACTACAAACTCGCGCCAAACGCGCGGAAACGTGCCCGTCAGACGTGGGTGGGGACGGGCGGAGCGGGACCCCAGCACTCCGTCGGTCCCGATCCAGCACTCGGGATCCTGCAGCACTCGCACCAAGTCCCCCTCGTCCATACTGTGCGCCACCATGGTAGCGGCCAGCCGGCTCTCCTGCAGCAGATGAACCATACCGTCGAAGGGCGACAGGTGCCGCTCGCGGGCATACTGGGCCAGGGTCTGGCCCTGCCCCGTCCCGCCAGCCGGGTTCCAGGCCACCACCATGCGGTCGTACCCGGTGGCCGCCACCATGCTCTCCCACTCGCTGTCGAGGGCAGGATCCTCGCACTCCCGTCGGATGCGGTCCCGCGTGGCGGGGTGCGCCAGGCGCTCCAAGGCCGCGTCAACCCCGCCCTCCAGCACCCAGCCCGGCAAGTTGGCTGATACCGAGGTGCTGGACGCGGTATAGGGATACGCGTCCATTGCCACCACCACCCCGTCAGCACGAGCTGCGTGAATGTGGCGAAGCGTCTCCGCCGTCCGCCCCCAATTGGGCAGCCCGGCCGCCTTGTGGTGGGACAGTTGGAGCGCCGTGTGGGTCTGCCGACCGACGGCCAAGAACTCGTCCACCGCCTCCACCAGGCGGCTGCCTTCATTGCGAATGTGACTGGCGTAAATTAGAGGGCGGCTGGCAAGCCCCTCCAGGAGCGCCGCCAGCTCGTCGGCGTCGGCATAGGAACCCGGCGCATAAAACAGGCCCGACGACAGGCCAAACGCCCCGGCGTCCAGCGACTGCTCGAGCCAAGCCCGCATGGTGCGGGCCTCCTGGGCTCGAGGCGCCCGCCCCGCCATGCCCATCACGCGCCGCCGAAGGCTGCCGTGGCCCAACAGCGGCGCCAGGTTGGTCACCGACCGCGCCCGGTCCAGGGCCGTCAGATAGCTGGTGGGATGGTCGTCGGCGTCAAGAGGGCTCGAGCCACAATTGCCCACCACTTCCGTGGTGATGCCCTGCAGCAGTTTGGTGGTATCGGGCTCGTTCGCGAACGGCGAGCGGTCGGCGTGGGAATGCACGTCGATAAAGCCGGGCGCCAACACCAACCCGTCGCCGGCCACCACGGTGGCGCGTCCGTGGGAAAGGCCGGGCGCGGCCAGGTGGTCAATCCGCTCGCCATCCAGCCACACATCCGAAGCCCGGGAGGGCCCTCCCGACCCATCCAGCACGGTCACGTTGGCAATCACCGTCCGCATCGCGATCCCCCTTTTGGGCCTGGAATGGCTCAAACCACCCCTGCCATGACAGCATAGCGAAACCGCTTACGCTCATCGGAGCCGGCCCGCCTCGGATGCATCGGTGGACGATGGACGGCGAGCTGACGCTGAGAAAGCGCCCCGTCACCGCGGGTCTGCAGGGTCGGACGGAGCCGGTCCTGCCCTGCGATGGGCGTGCCAGGAATCCACGGTGAGCGGAAGCGGTCGTGGAACGGCAAGGGACCTCTCTGGCTCCCGGGTGCAGGTGCGTCAGTCCGTGGACGCTCGCGACCGGTGCGGATTCCTCTATCCCACCAGAGGGTCCCATGCGGTGAACTCGCATGGCTCGGTCTTCCCGCGCCCGGCCAGCTCACTTCCGACAATCGCCACGCCTGGCGCCAGCTGCGCGGTCGCCACGATGAGCGCATCGCGCTGCTCGGCGCGGATCTGGGCGGTCCGCCTCGCCACCGCGCGATCCACCGGCAACACCGTGAGCCCCGGAAATCGCCGAAAAAATCCATGAGTGGCCACCAGCGCCGCCTGGTCTCCTGTTGCCTCCGGCCGGACGCGAACTTCCGCTTCCGTGACCACGGATATCATGAGCGCAAGCTGCCCGGACGCCGCCGCTTGGAAAAGCGGCTGCAGCACGGCGGCGTCGCCATCGAAATTCGCCAGGAAGTATATGACGGCGTTCGTGTCCAATAGGACTGAGTGCGAGGTCCCGCCGGTCAGGTCGAGTGCCACGCATCACGTTCCTCCCCAAGCCACCGGTCCGCGTCGTCCGGGTTGGCAAATGACCGCGACAGGATGCCAGCAAAGTAAGCGACGGGATCGTCCGGCACTTTTCGCAGGCGAATCTCATCCCCCACAAGCGTCACCCACACGCGGTCATGCGGACCGCTGCCCGCCTGCTTGGCCAATGTGCTTGGCCGTGTCAGTTGCCGCTTGCTGGATATCTTCATCGCCGGCACGAGAACCTCTCCTCCCCCAACCGCACTGTGCGACTTTACCATGGCGCCAACCCTCGGGCAAAGCTGTCAGACCTTCGCCTTGCACCTGCCAAAGTCCAGCATCCTGCGCGGCAGACGAAAAATCTGCCTAACACGTCAATCGCCAGGACCATCCGGGCTGCCAATCCGACGGACCATCCAGCAGGTCCTCCAGGGATTGTCCGCCGAGATGCACGGCCATCCCCAGTCGCGTGGCCACGTGGCCCACAATTAAGACCGGTTCGGTCAGGGCCAGGCGGCGGAGGTCCTCCACAAACCAGCCCACCCGCTGCACTGCCTGGCGCCAGCTTTCACCTCCAGGGTAGGGCTGGTGCAAGAACTGTGCGCGGTGCGCATGCACCCGGGCCGCGTCCGCGCCGTTCCAGTCGCCGTAGTGGCATTCACGGAGTCGCCAGTCCAAGAAGAGCGGCACGCTCGGTGCCGCCAGCCGAGCGGTCTCTACGGCGCGCCCCAGGTCGGAGGCATAGATGCGCCCGATGCTGCGCGCCCGGATGCGCTGGCCCAAGTCAACCGTCTGGCGCCGCCCGGTGTCCGACAGCTGCCCGGGATGCCACCCCGTGGCGACATGTTGTTCATTGTCCTCGGTCGTTGAATGCGTTTCAAACCAGACCATCGTTGCCATCGTGGGCATGGCCATCAGCGCTCCTCTCGTTCAGATGGCCCGGGCCGCTTGGCGTCCACGCGCGGGCCAATAAAGCCAGTCGGGACACCGTGGTCACGTTGCGCAAGGTCATCGGCACTTTGAGCTGGCGTTCCAGCCACGCGTTGCTGAGGGGCGACCCATGCACCCCGTGGCGGTACTCGATGTATACGGCGTCAGACCCCACGGTCAGACGGTCCAGCGTCGCCGGCACCCGCGAGGGCAGCGCGGCCAGGCGGTCGGGCTCGGGGGATTCCACCCAAAAGGCCACGTACACCACCTCGCCCAGCGGTGCGACAGGCGCCGCCTCAGCCACCCGGGTCATGGCAGCCGGTGAGACGACCGCCACCGGGACGGGTTCCGCGAGCCGGCTGGCCAGCGCCCGCTCAAGCCGCACGCGGACGGCTTCGCCCGGTTCGTGCGCCGCCACCAGCAGGTTGCCGCTCTGGATATACGTCGCCACGTCGACAAAGCCACAGGCCAGCGCCAAGGACCGGAGTTCCGGCATGGTGATCCAGCGACGGCCGACGTTGAGCCCGCGCACCAGCGCTACCCACACCACCGGGCCGCATGGCTCAGCCACAGCCGTCGCCCGCCCCCAGGACGCACCACATGGTCCAAGCCTCGTCAGCCGCCACGCGGCTCGCCACGCGGACGAACCCCAGGCGCTGGTACAACCGCCGAGCGGGATTCTTGGCGTGGACCGACAGCGACAGTCCCGGGTGGCCCGCGGCCTCGGCGTCCGCCAACAGTTGCCGCAACAGCCGCGTCCCGATGCCCTGCCCCCGATAGGGCGGCATGAGTGCAATGGTCACCTCCGGCACGTCGGGTCCCACAAAGCCGTAGCCGGGATTAGACGCCGGCATGCGCCGATGCCACGCAGCTCCCACCGGTCCCGTCGGCGTCTCGGCCACCAGCCCGCGGTCGCCCGGGTGCGTCGGAAACCCCGCCAAATAGTGGCTTACTCGCGGATCCCGCAGCACGCTCACGGGCGGGGGCGCCTGCCCCGCCGGCACAAAGATGGCTTCATACAGCACATCCCACAAAAACGGCAGGTCCTCCGCCGTGGCGGCCCGCAGCCTGGGCGTTACCATGTCTCATCCGCCAGGACTGCACCCACCCCCCGTGCCTCCGCCGCCTCGGCCGCCCGCGCCAACAGAGCCACCTCGGTCCCGGGCAGGCCGTGCGACAGAAATAGGGTCACAGCGGTGGGGTCACGCAGTGTGCGAGCCGTCATCACGCCGGCCAGGTCGCGGATCCGGTCGGTGTACGGTGTGCCATGCAGCAGAAAGTCCCGCTCTGCCTGATACTGTTCAGGCACGTCGGAGGCAACCAGCGCCGCGCGCTCCACCAGATCCAGGCCGATCTCATGCCCGCTCTGGGCCTTGGGCCCGAGGGCGTTCACGTGCACGCCTGGCGCAAGCCAGGAGGCTTGCACGACCGGCGCGTCCGCGCGGGTCGCCGTCACCAGGATGTCGGCGGTCCGCGCGACGTGTTCGGCGTTGGGTGCTGGCTCCACGGGGAGGCCGAATCGCTCGGAGGCTTTCGCCGCGTCGGCGGCCAGTCGGCCGGCATCGCGACGGTACACCCACACGCGCTCAATGGGCCGCACCGCGAGGGCTGCCTCCAGCTGCATCCATCCCTGGGCTCCAAACCCGATGATGCCCAGCACCCGGGCATCGGGCCGGGCCATCACATCGATGGCCACGCCCCCGATGGCCCCGGTCCTCAGGCGCCCCACGGTTGGCCCGATGGCGAGCGCCCGGAGTGTCCCGTCGGCACGCCACAGGGCAGTGAGCTGGTCTCCCCGGGACACCCCGGTCATGTAGAGCCGAAGTCCCACCTGACCGTGGAGCGCGCCGGGCGTCCAGCGGAGCCCCACCGCCCCGGCGGAGAAGCCGGCGCGCGGCGGACTCGTCAAGTGCCCATCGGCCCGGGCTTGAAAAGCGCCTCGCATGGCTGCCACCGCATCCGCCATGGTGAGCACCCGGGCCACATCTTGGTCCAGAAGGATGCGCATGCTCCTCCCCCTCTGTCCACCGGATCCTAGCCGGTCCGCCCTCATCGGTCCATCCGCCGATGGACCTGCGGACAGTCCGCGCCACCAAGAGACTGATCCTGAGGCCCATTCGCCCTTACCAACGCGGTGCGTCATACTGATTCGAGGACCGTGGCCCGCTTCCCCGAGCCACCCGGCCCGGGCCGCGGGAAGCCACCGCGCGGCCGCGGTGCCCCGCTCAGGTTTGCTAAAGGAGGCTGACGATGACCTCACCCGACTCCCCCCCGGCTTCATCTCCCGGCCGGCTGCCGCGCACTGTGCGGCCCAAGCGCTATGAGCTCGACATCACCCCCGATCTGGACGCTGCCCGCTTTGACGGCACCGTGGTGGTCGAAGTACAGGTGGACGCGACGGTCCGCGAGTTTGTGCTCAACGCGGCCGAACTCACCGTCCACGCCGCCTCGCTCGTGGGAGCCGGCGGGTCGCGGATAACCGGGGCGGTCGCCTATCGTCCCGACGACGAAGAGCTGGTCCTGACGTGGCCCGGCGACGTGGCGCCTGGCACCTGGACGCTCGCGATGCCGTTTGCGGGTACCTTGAACGACCGCCTGGTGGGATTGTACCGGTCCACCTACCAGGCCGCCGACGGCCAGACCGCCGTGCTGGCGGCCACCCAATTTGAGGCGGCCGATGCGCGCCGCGCGTTCCCGTGTTGGGATGAGCCCGACATGAAGGCGACGTTTGCCATCTCCCTGGTGGTGGACGACGGGCTCGTGGCCATCTCCAACGGCCCGGAAGTTTCCCGAGAGGCAGCCGGCCCTGGTCGCCACCGCGTCAGGTTCGCCGAGACCATGCCCATGTCAACATACTTGGTGGCCATGGTGGTGGGCCCGCTGGACGTGAGCCCGCCCCTTGAGGTGGACGGGGTGCCCGTGAGGGTCGTCGCCACGCCGGGCCAGTCGGGCCGGTATGGGTTGGCTTTGGAGGCGGCGCGCCACAGCCTCCAGTTTTTCCACCAGTACTTCGGCATTCCGTACCCCGCCCCCAAGCTTGATCACGTCGCCATCCCCGACTTCGCCGCCGGCGCCATGGAGAACCTTGGCTGCATCATCTACCGGGAAGTGGCTCTGCTGGCTGACCCGGACCGCGCATCGGAGCAGGACCGGAAGGGCGTGGTCGCCACGGTGGACCACGAAACCGCCCACATGTGGTTCGGCGATCTGGTGACCATGCGCTGGTGGAACGGGATGTGGCTGAACGAGGCGTTTGCCTCCTTCATGCAGCTTTTAGCCACCGACGACTGGAACCCCCGGTGGGACGTGTGGACCGAGTTTGGTCGGGACCGCGCCGCGGCACTCCGGACTGACGGGCTGTTGTCCACCCGTCCGATCGAAACCCCGGTCCAGCGGGTGCAGGATGCCATGGGCATGGCCAGCGTGCTGACGTACTCGAAAGGCGCGTCGGTGCTGCGCATGATGGAGCAGTTTTTGGGCGCGGACGTGTACCGGGACGGCATTCGGGAGTACCTCACGCGGCACAGTTATGGCAACACGGAGACGCACGACCTCTGGGACGCGCTCGAAGGCTCGTCGGGTGAACCCGTGCGGGACGTCATGGACGCTTGGGTCATGCAAGGGGGCTATCCCCTAGTTTCGGCCGCCCTGGTGGGCGACGGCAAGCACATCCGCCTCTCGCAGCGGCGGTTTCTTTATCAAGGGGAGGATGACGGCCGGACGTGGCGCGTTCCCCTAGTCGTGGGCGTTGGGCAGCCGGATGGCGGGCGCACGGCGCTCCGCACCATCCTGGGTGCCAACGACCAAACGCTCAGCTTGCCGGCCGACTGGACGTTTGCCACCATCAACGATGGAGCGTGGGGATTTTACCGTGCCGCCTACGACGGACCCCTGGCCAAGCGCCTGCTGGCCCACCTGGGCACACTGCACCCGCGCGAACGGGTGGCGCTGGCAAGCGACGTGTGGGCCTCAGCGCTGGCGGGCTTGACCCCGTTGGCTTCGGCGGCTGCCTTGTGGCGCGCCTGCCGCACGGAACGGGATCCCGACGTGTGGGCGCAGATGGCCGAAGGTCTCTCCCTGTTGGACATCGTGGCCAACGACGTCGATCGGCCGGCGCTCGGGCAGCTCGTCCGCGAGATGGCCGGGCCAGCCTTGGACGACGTGGGCTGGGACGCGGCTCCCGGCGAAGACAACCGGCGCACCCTGCTCCGCGCCCGCATCATCCCGCTGCTGGGGACCATCGGGCAGGACGCCGCCGTCCAGGCCGAGGCACTCAAGCGCTTCCACGCCGACGAGGCGGGCTCGGCGCGCAACGCACCGGACCTGGTGATGGCCGTGGCGCGCGTGGTGGCCGAGGCCGGCGGCGCTGCCGAGTGGGAGCAGATGCGGCAGCGGGCCGCCTCCGATCCGACGCCCCAGAACCGCGTCCGGTACCTTTACCAACTGGCCAACTTTACTGACCCTGCCCTCGTGGAGCGTACCGTGGCCCTCTATCTGTCGGACGACGTGCGCACGCAGGACTCGCTGGGTGCGCTGGCCACGGCCCTTGCGCGCCCGGCGGCCGCGTCCGCATTGTGGGAGGCGGTGGAATCCCGCTGGGACGAACTAGCGGCCAAGTATCCGCCCATGTCGTTCGGCTACCTGATGTACGGCCTGCCGTACGTGCTGGACGAGCCTTTGGCCGACCGCATCAACCGGTGGCTTATGACCCACCCCGTCGGTCCAGTGCAACCCGTCGTGGATCAGGCCCAGGAGCTGCAGTCCGTCCACCTCGCGTTCCGCCAGCGCCACCGCGGCCACTTGGCGGAGTCGTTGAGCTCGACCCCTGGGTGACGGCGACCACGGTCTTCAGGCAGTTCGCGCAAGGAAGGGGGCCCGCCTGGACTGAGTCCCCCCTCTGATACCTGTTGGGGCACACGTAGGCTAGCCTGGTTAGGGCTCGGGCCACGCGGCGGGGGCAAGGGAATAGCGGGCAAAGTCTCGGTGGTTTCGTGTCCAGACGGGGCGTCCCGCCGCCTGTGCCCGTCGTATCAACACGGCATCGGCCCACGAGAGACGCCCGTCGGATTCCCACGTGTCCAACACGGACAGCCAAAACGGCTCATCGTGGAGAACGATGCCTGGCCAAGCTACCACCGTGCGCAGGTACAGCGCCACATCACGCCGGCCCATCTGCTGGACATAGCGGGGCAACACATAGGTGAGTTCGTGCAGCACAATCGGATCGATCGTAAGCGACAGGGTCCCGTTCGCGGCACACCGCAAGAGTTCCCGGCACCACCTTGAGTGCTCGTCGTGGCTCTGCGCGTGCAGAAACACATTCGTGTCCACAAAGCCCTCAGTCAGGCTCATTCGAATCGCCGCCCATGTCCGAGTGGCGGCGGGCCAACGCGTCTCCCATCGCCCCCCGCCACTCCTCAACATCCACCGCATCGGTCACGGGGTAGCGTTCAAACAAGTCATCCGGCGTCAGCATCGGCAGCACCTCGATGACGATGTACCGGTCGCCTTGGGCCCGAACGACCATGGGTTGTCCCTGACGCATTCTTAGTTGTCGACGGAGAGGGCTAGGTATCGTGATCATGCCTCGCCGCTGCATCCGCACTGTGATTATGCCACCCATCTCCTCTCTGACCGCAAGTATACCTCATGACCGCCAACAGAGCCATCCAGGCCACCGCAGCACGGTTGGCCCGCCCGGATCCCCCACGTGCGTCGGAGAGGACGTTTTTCGGCGTGGTGATGAGCCGGCGGCGTGACACACCACCTAAGCGTGCGGCCTCCCCCGATAACCGGCGCGCGAGACAGCGCGCCACCCAGAAATTCATCATAGCCGCCTGTCGGTGCGCCACGATATCTGGCTGCCAACCCGACGGGCGGTTCGTCGGATGCGTCTCGTTTCCCCACCTGGTCCATCGATGTTGTCATTCCCGCTTGTCTGCCGCGCCCGGGGGCCGTAGAATGGCCAGGGATCGACAACTGCATAGGGATCACGTTCATGGAGAGCGGTCGAGGGAATGGGCCCGATGACGCCGCGGCAACCACCGATATGGCTGGTGCCAAATCCCACCCCTTGTCGGAGGGGATACATGAAGCGCTTGGTGTCCAAGCGGTCTTCGCACCTTCCGTGGGAATGGTGCGTTTTCGCTTTGCGGCACGCACCACCCCGCGGAGGGTCCATGAACGGGTGACCTGGCGTCAACAGCGAAAGGAGCCTATTCATGAACCACCAAGACGACGAGGCGACGCTGGACCCGTCCGAGGACCCCACCCTTCCCGCCATCACCGACCCCGACGCCGTGACCCGCGCGCTCGGCGTGCAGGTTCACCTGATTCGCACCCAGTTTGTCCGCGATCGTCTGGCTTCGGGCCAGTGCACGGCCAAGCAAATCGCATCGATGGTGGAGTGGGAGCAGCACGCCGGTGACAACATCCGGATGAACAACGTTGGCGCGATGTACTGGGGCAGCCGCCTGTCGCCGTTCGATCGCCACTGCATCAGCCTGGAAGTGCAGGAGGGCTTTCAGGTTCCCGCCGAGCAGTATGACAGCGCGAAGCGCCTCGACGAAGCATGCCGGGACACCTGGCAGCTTAGGCGGCATGAGGACCGCGACGCGGCCCGAGAGGCCATCGCGACGTTAAAGCAACTGGGCGAACGCCTGGGGGCGGAGGTGGACCGACTGCGGACCGGACCGGACCGCAGCGCCGCCGGCGTGCTTGGAGCCCTGCTGCGCATACCGGAGTCCCCGCCGGCGGCTCCCGCTCTCCCCGCGCTCGAGCCCGAGGCGCGCGACGCGCTCGTGGAGGCGATGCAATCTGCGCGGGACAGCGCGCTGGCCGCGCGCGACCGCCTGCGGCGCTGGTGTGAAGATGTGGTGTACCGCCAGGGGACTTGGCAGGACCAACGCGCCACGGTCGACCCGACGCGCGTGCTCCTAGGGTTCCAGGTGGACCTCACCGTGTCCGACCTGGACGAGTACCTCGCCGACAGCTACGAGCTGATGGGGGACGTGTGGAAGGCGGTCACCCAAGCCAGCAGGACGGTCGACACCTTGAAGGAGGTGCTGGCCGCCGCAGACTCGCACTAGACGGGCGGGCTAACGCCGCTCGTCCACCAGCTGACGGACGCGGCGGAGCGCCCGCACCATGCGCTGGCGGCACGCGGCGGGGGTAATCTGCAGCCGCTGGGCAATGTAGTCGAGTGACTGGCCGTCCGAAAATCGCCAGCGAATGAGCTTTTGGTCCTCAAGTGACAGCTGGCGCAGCGCGGCCAGCAAATCCAGACGGGACACCGTCGGAGCGACGAAGTCGGAAGCCGCGTCCGCCCGGTCCTCGTCCCCGTTCACGGACGACATGACCAAACCGCGCCGGCGGTCTCGCCGCACATGGTCAATCCACACCCGGCGCGCGATAACCGACAAGAGCGCCCCGGACTCGCGCACCGGGCGCTCTTGCTCGTACGTGAGGTAGCGCACCCAGGTGTCCTGCGCCAGGTCGTCCGCGTCGGCCGCCGAGCCGCGGGCGCGGAAATATGCGGCAAGACGCCGCCCCCAGTCCTCCAGCGAGGCATGTCCGTTCGGCGGATGCACGCTGTCGCCCATGTGACCCCCCGTCTCCCGTGTCAGTCCTGCTCTCTCTGTCGTCCCACGGACCCGTATGTGACACGCGCTCTGGGCCCACTATTGAGCTTGGCGCTCCGCCCGCAGAATCGCAAGTTCCACCAGACGCTCCATCAGGTCCGGAAAGGGGATCCCGGCCGCTTGGGCCGCCCGCGGGAGCAGCGACTGCGGCGTGAGCCCGGGAATCGTGTTGGTTTCCAACACCACCGGCCCGCGTGGGGTCCAAAACAGATCGGTGCGGGAGAACCCCTCGCACAAAAGCGCCCGATGGGCGGTTTTCGCCACCGCCTGGCACGCCGCGGCCACCTCGTCGGGGATCCGCGCCGGCACAATCTCCACCGCGTCTGCGCCCCGATACTTCTCGTCAAAATCGAAAAACGCGTCGTGCCGGGACTTGATCTCGACGACCGGCAGCGTGGTGAGCGCCCCATCCGGCTCCTCCAGCACGGCGCAGGTGAGCTCCGTCCCCCGGAGCCTTTCTTCCACCAGCACGAGGTCATCCTGCCCGAACGCCAGCTCGAGTGCGGGGGACACCTCGGCGGCCACGGCCACCGGCGTGGCGCCGATGCTGCTGCCCCCCTGATTGGGCTTGACCACGAGCGGCAGGCCCACGGTCTCCAGCACGCGCGCGACGGTTCGGATGGGATCCGTCCGCCACCCCTGGCGCTCCACCGTCACACTCCGCGGCACTTGAAGGCCGTGGAACTGATACAACTCCTTGGCTTTGGCTTTATGCATGGCGAGACCCGACGCCAGGGGCCCACTCCCGGTGTACGGGACGCCCAGCGTCTGCAGCAGTCCCTGGATGCCCCCGTCCTCGCCGAACTTCCCGTGAAACGCCAGAAACACCGCGTCCACCCCCGCCAGCAGCGCCACGCCGACCGGCATCTGCTCGCGGTCCACCGCCGTCCGCCCCGGATCCTGGACGCTCGGCGCCAGCGCGGGCAACGCCTCCACCGGGAGCCGTGACCAAGCGCCGTCGCGGCCCACCACCAGGGCCGCGACCTCATGCCCCAGCCCATGCAGGGCCCGCGCCACCTGCCGTCCCGATGCCAGCGACACCTCGTGCTCCCCCGACGGGCCGCCCATCATCACCACGATGCGTCGCTTCACCTGGGTGCCCCCCAACGGAAGATTTACGGGTCGTTATTGGCGCGGCTCCGACGCGCCCGACACCACCAACAGCATTGCCACGCCCACGACGAAAATCAAGGCGCCGGCCAGCACATGATGGCGATGCTCCAACAGCGTACCGTCCAGCAGGGCGGCCAGCGCCACCAGGGCGCCCGCAATTCTGGCTGCGATGCGCACCGCGATCCCCCTTTCTCTCAGCAACCACGACCGCTGCCAGATGACTCGTGTGATAGCGAACCCTTGTGAAGGCGGATGCTCTGGTTTTGGAACGACGGCCAAGCGTCAGCAACCGGCCACGGAGAATGGCGAGCGCGAGAGTGGGCGGCCGCGAGAGAACGGCGAGCCAGGGTCTACCCCTATCATAAAGGGCGGACGCACGGATGGACCGTGCGCCCGAAGTTTTTTATGCGGGTGGTCGATGGGCGAGGGCGCTAGGCCGTGGTGGCCAACGCTTTGCCTGCCGTCAGCGGGTTCAGCTTGACGCCCGGGCCCATGGTCGAAGACAGCGTGACCGTTTTGATGTACTGGCCCTTGGACGCCTGCGGCTTGGCCTTGACCAGCGCATCCAGCAGAACCCCCAGGTTCTCCACCAGTGCCTCGTCCGCGAACGAGACGCGCCCGATCGTCGCATGCACGATGCCCGCCTTTTCGGTCCGATACTCGACCTTGCCGGCCTTGATTTCGCGCACCGCGGACGCGACGTCAAACGTCACGGTTCCAGTCCTGGGATTGGGCATGAGGCCGCGGGGCCCTAAGAGCTTCCCCAGGCGGCCCACCAGCGCCATCATGTCGGGGGTGGCCACTGCCGTGTCAAATTGCAGCCAGCCGCCCTGGACCTTCTCCACCAGTTCCTCGGCGCCCACGATGTCCGCGCCGGCATCCTGGGCTTCCTTGGCCTTGTCGCCCTTGGCAAACACCGCGACCCGCGGATTCTTGCCGGTGCCGTTCGGCAGCACCACGGCCCCGCGCACCACCTGGTCTGAGTGGCGGACGTCCACGCCCAAACGCACGGCCACATCGATCGACTCGTCAAACTTGGCGCGCGAGAGCTTCTTCACCAGCTGGACGCCCGCGCGGTCGTCAAACAGCTCGGTCGGATCGTAGAGAGTGCCCTGCTCTTTCTGGGCTTTGGTCAGTTTCGCCATTGTGGTTCCTCCTGTGGTGCAGCGGCCGAAGCCTCCCACCTGATGTCGTTCTTGGTCAGTCGACGATGTCGACGCCCATGCTGCGGGCGGTGCCCTCAATCATGCGCATCGCGGCGCCAATGTCGCGGGCATTTAAGTCCGGCATCTTGGCTTCCGCAATCTCACGGACTTTGTCGCGCGTCAGCTTCCCCACTTTCTTGCTCTGAGGGGTTGCGGAGCCGCTGTCCACGCCCAGCGCCTTCTTGATGAGGACGGCGGCCGGGGGCGTCTTCAGCACAAATGTGAACGACCGGTCCTCAAACACCGTGATCTCGACCGGCACCACGGTGCCCACCTGGCTCGCGGTGCGCTCGTTGTAGTCTTTGACGAACGCCATGATGTTGACCCCGTGCTGCCCCAGGGCCGGCCCCACGGGCGGCGCCGGGGTGGCTTTGCCGGCCGGGATTTGCAACTTGATGACACCCGTAACTTTCTTCGGCATGTTCGCTCCCCTGTCTAGGCTAGTCCATCTCGCGAATCTGGGTGAAGTCCAGTTCCATCGGGGTGTCGCGTCCAAACATCGACACGATCACCTTGACCTTGGCGCGATCGTGGTACACATCGTCCACCACGCCCGTGAAGCCGGCAAACGGGCCATCGGTCACCTCGACCGATTGGCCCACATCCAAGTGAATCCGAGGGCCGCGCCCCTCACGCTTGATCTCCCCCGTGATGAGCTTCATTTCTTCTTCCAACAGGGGAATGGGTCGGGGCTCGGATCCCACAAAACCAGTGACGCCGGGGGTGTTGCGCACCACGTACCAGGAGTCATCTGTCATGGTCATCTCCACCAGCACGTAGCCGGGAAACACCTTTTTCTTGACGACGCGCTGTTTGCCGTCCTTGACTTCCAGCGCATCTTCCATCGGCACGATGATCTGGAAGATCTGATCTCCCATGTTCATCGACTCCACCCGGCGCTCCAGGTTCGCCTTGACTTTGTTCTCGTACCCGGAGTAGGTGTGGATCACATACCAATCATGCTTACTCACCCGCCAGAGCCGCCTTCCCAACAAAAATGGGCGGGACCGCGGTCCGCCCGGTGCGCCGCATGGTCAGCGCATGATACCGGTCCACAACGCCGTGAACACGGTGTCCAGCAATGACGAAATGCCGGCCGTCACCAGCACCATCACCACGGTGAACCCGGTGTAGCCCAGCGTCTGCCGCAGGGTGGGCCACACCACTTTCTTGAGTTCGCCCACCACCTCGCGCGGCAACCGCACAATGCCGGGCTCCGCCGGCGTCAACCGGGAGCGTCGCTTCTCGTCCATCCGTCACGCCTTCCCTCATGCGAGCCTCACACCGCGCTGGCGGTCAGCGGGTCTCCCGATGCACGGTGTGGGCCCGGCACCAGCGACAGTACTTCCGCCGCTCCAAGCGGTTCGGGTCGTTTTTCTTGTTCTTGCTGGTCGTATAGTTGCGGCGCTTGCACTCACCGCACGCCAACGTGATGATCGTTCTCACCGAGCTCCCCCCAACTTGTGCGGCACGACAGAAGCATGCGCCATCTTGGCGCAGGCGCTAGGAACGATGATACCACGCTGGCCCACGCGGCGTCAATTTGCGGGAAGGCGCCGCACCGAGCCCGCCCAACACTTCCTGTCCGTTTGAGACCACAAACAGCCACTAAAGGGCTAGTATCAGTCGACGGGTCGAACTCCCACGACTCAGGCCGCATGCGCACGGTCAGGGGCGCCCCACGCGAGACGACCCAGCCGGCCGAGAGCCGAGAGAGGAGGGATCGCGTGAGATGGTGGTTGGCACGGTGGCAGGAGCCCGGCTGGTCATCGGGCGTCTGGGCCCTGCTGATTGATTCGTTTGCGTCCAACTTTGGTTTCTTTCTTTTGATGCCGGTGCTGGCGGTTTACCTGACGCGCGACTTGGGCTGGCCCGCCTGGGTCGCGGGCCTGATTTTGGCGCTGCGCCAGTTTTGCCAGCAGGGGCTGTCCCCGTGGGGCGGTGCGTGGGCCGACCGGCTGGGCTATCGACGGGCCGTCGTGATGGGCATGGAGGTGCGAGCTGCCGGTTTTATGCTGTTTGCGGTGGCGCGCGACCCCGTGCTGGTGGTGGTGGCCACCGTACTGTCGGGGCTCGGGGGCGCCTTGTTTGGTCCCGCGGACGCGGCGGCGCTGGCGGTGGCCGTCCCCAAGGAGCAGCAGGCCCGTGTGTTTGCCCAGCGCATTGTCTTTGGCAACGGCGGCATGGTGCTGGGGCCGGTCCTGGGGGCCTATCTCTTGGGCGTGAGTTTTTTCTGGGTGGCCGGGCTGGCGGGCCTCATGTTCATGCTGGCGGGCATCTTCACGCTGTTTTTCTATCCCAAAGCCGCCGCCGAGCCGGTTAAGCGCACGGCGGGCCCCATGGCCTGGCGGGAAGTGTGGGCCAACCGTCCCTTCATGTCGCTCATCGGCGTGGTCAGCGGGTACTACCTGTTGAGCTCGCAGATCAACATCCTGCTGCCGTTGGTCATCGTGGGCGACCATGCGCCCACGGCCCTCATCGGGTGGATCATGGCGCTGTACTCGGGGACCGCTATTCTCCTGCAAACCAGCGTCACCCGCTGGAGTGCGCGGTTTGCCCTAAAGCGCCAGCTGGCCGGCGGCATGGTGATTGCGGCTCTGGGCACACTGCTGGCCGCGCTCTCGGGGGTGAGCACGCTGTGGCTGTGGCCCTGGGCGCTGTCGCTGTCCGCGGCGTCCATGCTGATCAACCCCGCCATGTTTGCGGCCACCTCCCGTTTGGCGTCGTCGGAGGCGTTTGGGCTGTATTACGGATTCAGCCGTCTGTCCCTCGGCGTCGGAGGCTCCATCGGCAATGCGCTGGGGGGAGCGCTGTACTCGCTGGGGGCGTCGCTGGGGGCCGCGCCCCTGTCCTGGCTCTTGCTGGGCGGGGTCGGCCTCGTGAGCGCCGGGGCCATGGCTCGGGTGCCCATTGACGTCGACTTGCCGTCCGCGGCGGCCGTCGGCCCATCGGCCTGAGGCTTGGGCCCGCATCGCAAAACATCAGCAAAGAGGGGGCCGCACTGAACGAGGGGCGTCTGTTCAGGGCGACCGCTGGCGGTCCACCGTCGTGACGGAGGGCTTGATTGGTCTTGAGTGGTCGGAGGACGGCGTGTTCGAGGACCGGGCCTCGTCCTTCGCGGTGAACCGCCACTTGCCGGTTCCCCTTTTGAGGTGGCGCGGTCCGACGGACACGTGGCGGTGACCACGAGGCGCCTGCGGTTGGAGTACAACGGTGGCCTGGGCGCGTGGTGCCGCGGGGCCCGGGGGGCCAAGATCTATACGTGTTCGCGTAGGGCCTCGACGACGGTGAAGCGCGCTGTCCGGCGGCCGCCCGTTCTGCCCCGATGGGCGCTGGGCGACTGTTGGAGCCGCTACCACGCGTACAGCGCGGGCGAGTATCTCGGCCGTGTTCCGGCGCTTCGAGGCCGAAGATCCCCTTTTCGGTGGCCGTGCTGGACATGGACTGGCATCTGGTGCGCTCGGTGGACCCCGCCGAAGGCAGTGGCGGACTTCACGCGGGATCCCGCGCTGTTTCCCGACCCGGATGCGTTTCTGGCGGCCCTGAACGCTCGCGGCGTCAAGGTCCCCTTGAATCTGCATCCGGCGGACGGCGTGGGGTCTTCCGAGGAGCGATCCGCCGGGATGGCGCTGGCGCTGGGCCGCGACCGCTCGCGAGGCGACCCGATCCCTTTCGATCCCACGGACAGGGACTTCCTCCGGGCGTATTTCGACGTGCTGTTGCACCCCCTGGAGGAACAGGGCGTGGACTTTTGGTGGATCAACTGGCAGCCGGGGCCGTACCCGCGCCTGTCCGGCGTGGACTCGCTGTGGCTCTTAGACCACCATCACTTCGTGAATGCCGTGCGGGACGGCCGCCGACCACTCATCCTATCCCGATATGCGGGGCCTGGGAGCCACCGCTATCCAGTGGGCTTCTCGGGAGACCCGGTCATCTCCTGGGCGTCGCTCGCCTTTCAGCCAGAGTTCACCGCCACCGCGGCGAACATTGGCTACGGCTGGCGGGCCACGACATCGGAAGCCACTTTTTCGAAGGGCGGGGCGACGCGCTGACCCTCAGCTGGGTACAGCTGGGCGTGTTTCCCCCATCCTCCGACTGCACTCGTCGTCCAACCCGTGTTTGACGCGGGAACCGTGGACAGTTGGCTTGGAGGCGCGGACGCGCATGGCGACGGCACGGAAGTTCTGCCACCGATTGGTGCCACACCTCCACACGATGAACCACCGCGCGGCTGGGGAGGGAGAGCCGCTGGTGCGCCCCATGTACCACCCGCATCCGGGTGACGCGGCGGCCTACGGGGTCCCCAATCAGTTTGCCTTCGGCACCGAGATGCTGGTGGCGCCCATCACGGCGCCGCACGATCCTGTGACGTTAATGGGCTCAGTCAGTGCCTCGCTGCCAACGGGCACCTGGACGGATCTGTTCACGGGTCGCCTACGAGGGCAGAGGAACGCTGACCCGGCACCGCGATGGCAACTCCATTCCCGTCCTGCTAGGGCCCGTGCCATCGTCCCGCTGGCGGGTGAGGCCAATGTAGACGCCACCCAAAACCCTGACCACCTCGAGGTGGTGGTCGCACCCGGAGCCGACGGTGCGTTTACGCTGGTGGAGGACGAGGACACCGGTGGCCTTTCCCCGACCGCGTCTGCGGCCATCACGTGGGGGCAAGCCACCGGCACCCTGACCATCGGGGCCGCCACCGGCGCGGCGGGCATCGTGCCGAAGACCCGGACGTGGACCGTCAGGCTGGTGGGCTGTCCCAACGCCCCCGGGGTGACCGTGGATGGTCACGTGCAGGCCACCGGCGTCCACGACGGGTGGACCGCGGATCATGTTGGCCGACCGCCCCACCGACCAAGCGGTGCGTCTGGTGTGTGGCGCCGGTCTCACCACACGGACGGTGGACGTCCAGGCAAGAATATTTGCGTCCGCGCGCGGCTCCAACTATGACAATGAGGCCAAGGTGGCCGCGGCCGAGGTGTTGGCCGAACCCGTCGAGCCGGTGGTCCACCAGGCGCGTCTCCAGGCCCAGGGGATGCCCGCCCCCCTTCTGTCGGCCATCACGGAGCTTTTGGTCTCAGGGCGCCGCGACGCCCGATCGCGCCCGACGGACGACTACCTCGGGCTGTGCGTACTGCGGACGCCGTTTGCTGCCGTGGCGAGACCCGTGAGCCCGGCCCCAAACGACCCTCCGCCCCCAGCAGTCTGGCGGGTCGTTTGGGACTGAGCACGCACGGGGGCGACACCGAAGTCGCCGCGGCCCGTGGGGTTCCTCCCGCGAAAGCTGACCGTCCGGTACGAGCGGGCATGGGGCCCATGCGACTCACGCGCGAGCGGGGACCTTCGGGTGCGACGGCTTATGCCTCGCGAGGCCACACTGCCGCGGGTCGCAACAGCGGCGGCATACTAAGTTTTGGGAGGCGATCGGATGCACGGAGAGGTGCTGGCTGGCGGCACCGCGAGCGTGGCGGATGTCCTGTCCCACTGGCCCGCCATGCAGAGCTTTTATCTGCCGGGTGGCACCGCCCTCGCGTTGCATCTCGGTCATCGCCGGTCTCGCGATCTCGGTTTCTTCACCCGCCAACCCCTCTCCACCTTGCCCATGCTGCCCGGGTTGGACGACATGTTGGGGCAGCTTCGCCATGACGCGCAGGACATCCACCCCACCGAATAGGCACAATGGCGTCTCGCCGACGTTTCGGTGACGTTGTGGGCCTATCGCTTTCGCCATCATTATCCCTACGCCGGATGGAGGGGACTCGCGGTCGCCGATGCCCGGGACGTGGCGAGTCAGAAGGCTTACACCGTCGGCCGACGCGCACGGGCCCGCGGTGATCTTGATCGGCACGCGCCCTCATGCATGGCATCGCCACCCTGAGCGACCTGATCCAGAGCACCCGTGCGACCTACGGCGAGGCGTTTTCACCTCGTCTCTCTCCAGCAGCTCACCTACACCCCAGACGTGTCAGACAAGGACAGCGCCTGGGCGGTGCTGGTGGATCCCATACCCTTCGAGGCTGTCTCGCACGATCTTGAGCGGCAGGGGCAGTCCTGGGGCCAGCAGCGCCTGCGCCCGTCGCCGCCCCAGTCAGGGGTTCACTAATGCGCCTGCCTAACACCATTCAGGTCCTCTTCTATCGCTAGCACGCGGACCGGCTGGACACGACCCAGCACTGGGACATCATCAGTCCGACGATGTTGGCAGACGGCTCCGTGGAAGACTGGGTTGGCTGTTTCGCGTTTACAGCTGGGACACGTTGGCAGCGCGGATGTGGATCCCTGGCCGCGCTCGGGCGCCACCCGCCCATCTTGCTGGAGGAGGCCCATGAGACCCATCGGTGGTCCGGCGGCAATGGGCGCCGGACCGTTCCGTCCGACGCCTTGCCGGACTGGTTGCCCCCGGACGGGCGATAGCTCCCCGCGTTTGCCCGCCAAGCGGGCGGGTGCCGCCCTTCTCCTCGGGGCAACGCCGCCCGGTGCAGAGCGCTCTCGGGTGACGAACGGCCGGTCTCGGCGTCTCTCCCCACCGGACAGCGTTACGCCGGCATGACCCGACATCGGCGCTCCCGGTCG
>JAJZWS010000030.1 GCA_021846565.1 Bacillota bacterium | reverse complement strand
TCTTAGTCAGGAGTTTCCCAGCATCCGAGGTCCTTCGCTTCCCTACGGAATCGGCGACCGGTGCCTGGGTCCCTGGCCGGAGGCCTTGGGCATGTAACTCCCTGGGAGGTGAACGGATCTAGATGGCTCGGACCCTTTATGTGGGAAACCTGCCGTGGTCGACGACTGAAGACGACTTGGTGCAGGCATTTTCGCAACACGCACAGGTCGTGTCGGCGCGCATTATCACCGACCGGGAAACCGGCCGGTCGCGGGGCTTCGGCTTCGTAGAGGTGGGCGACCAGGACGCGGAGCAGGCGGTGGAGGCTTTGAACGGCACCAATTTGGGCGGTCGTGACATCATTGTGAACGAAGCGCGCCCCCGGCAAAACTCGTACTAGCCTTGCGAAGAAAAGAAGCCCCCTGCGGGGCTTCTTTTCTTGTTCCCCAATCCCCGGACCGCCTCGGGATGGGGTTGCTTTCCGTCGGGGAGCCACAAGGAGGCACTTCATGAACACGTCGGCGGTGGCAGAGTGGGCGGCTCCTTGGCTCCTGCGCCTCTCGCCGGCGCGGCGGGCCCACAGCCTGGGGGTGGCCCGCCTGGCTGCCGACTGGGCACCGCGTTGGCGGGTGTCGCCGGACGACGCGTATGCGGCGGGCCTCGTGCACGACCTCGCGCGCGAGTGGCGAGGGCCTGACCTGCTGCGGGAGGCGGAGCGGCTCGGCTGGCCGACCGATGAGGCAGAGCGCGAGAGTCCCATCCTGCTGCACGGACCGGTGGCCGCCGCCTGGATGAGGGAGGCGGGGGTGGGGAGCGCCGCCATCGCGGCCGCAGTGCGGTATCATACAACCGCCGCCCCGTCGCTGGATGCCCTGGGCCAGTTGGTGTTTATTGCGGACGCGCTCGAGCCGGGGCGCGAATATGCGGGAGTGGAAGGCCTCCGCCGCGTGGCGGAGGCCGATGGGGCGGAGGGCTACCGCGCGGTGCTGGCGTCCACGCGAAGTTACTTGGCGGCGCGGGGGTTCCGGATCCACCCGCGGACCGAAGCTGCGTGGGCCCTGGTGGCAGGGGACGACGGATCCGAAGAGGAGGCGCCCAGCTAGCGTGGCAGAGGGGGAAGCACAGGCCTGGGCGGCGCGCGCCGCGTCCGTGGCTGAGGATCACAAGGCGCAGGACGTCGTGGTGTTGGACATGGGCGCGGTGACGCTCCTGGCGGACTACTTCGTCATCATGACCGGCCAGAGCGTCCGACAGGTGGACACGCTCGCGGATCACATTGATGCCGCGCTAGAAGCCGCAGGGGCCCGGCTGCGGCACCGTGAAGGGCGCAGCCGCGCCCACTGGGTGCTGTTGGACTACGGCGACGTCGTGGTCCACATCTTCACGCCGGACGAGCGCCGCTACTACGACCTGGAGCGACTGTGGGGCGACGCCCCCGTGGTGGGGGGCTCGGCGGCTACGTAACCAGCGCCGGCCCACCGGGAGGCGCCGGCGTTAAGAGCGTGCGGAACGCGTTGCCCACCTCGGCGGGGTTTTGAATGGGCGGGCTGCACACCGTGCCCCGGCAGAGGTACAGGGCCGGGGCAATCTCCTCATCGTAGCCAGCGGCCTCGGCCTCGGGCGCCATGATGTCCATGGCCGTGAGGGTGGTGTTGAGCGAATACAGCTGATACAGCGCCCGCCGGTAAGGCAGCACGGCATGGGGGTCGTCGTCGGTGACGACCACCCCGTCCAGGGCGGGCGCATTCAAGGTGGTGTACGCGAGCCCCCATGACGCGCCAAACAGGCCGAAACGGCTGGCGACTTCCGCGAACGCGCCCAAAAGGCCCCGCGCCCTGGCGATTAGGTCGGGGCGTTCGGTGGTGCGGCCCAGGCGAAACAGCAACTGCGCCGCTTCAGCGTTGGCGGCGAGCGGCTTCTGCCGTGCGGCAAGCCGCCCCAGTTCGTCTGCCGCCGGCCGGTCGAAGTAGCCGGGGTGGTCGCCGTCCGCGAGATCGCGATCCATGAGCGCGACCAGGCTTTCGGCGCGGGCCAGATGTTCAGGGTCCCCGGTGAGCAGATGCGCGTCGAGGCAGGCATGGCCCACGCTCGTCAGGTCCGCGAGCCAGTTCATCATGGCTCGCTCGCGGTCGTCGTGCGCGAGACCCCGCTCGGGGTCGTAGAGCTCCGTAAACAGCGCCTCGAGCGCCGTGAGTCCCTCGGTGCGCCACCGGTCGTCAATGACCGCCGACGCCAGCAGCAGCGCAGAGACCATGAGCCCGTTGGGCCCCGCGTACGCGGTGGGATCGACGTAGGGCGCCGACCGGTTCTGACGCTCGGCGGGGTTCAGCCGATAGTACGCTTCGTCGGCATCCTGCGACCCGCCAAAAAAGCCGGCCGGCTGTTGCAGCGTGGTGCGCGCCCAGTTGAGCGTCCGCTGCGCGATGTCTCGATAAAGCTCGTCGCCCATCACCTGGTATCCGTGCAGATAGAGGCTGGCCAGCCGCGCGTTGTCCTCCAGCATTTTCTCGAAGTGGGGCACGGTCCATTCGCGCGTGGTCGAATAGCGAAAAAATCCGCCCGCGGCCGCATCATGCAGTGCGCTCCCGGCCATGGCGTCCATGGTGCGGACCGCCATGCCGGCGGCCCATCCCTGGCCCTCATGGACAAAGCGGGCCAGCGCCAACTCCCACACCTCGGGCTGAGGGAATTTCGTGGCGCTGCCCACGCCGCCGTATGCGCGGTCAAATTCCTGCCGCAGGGCCTGGTCCACGGCTTCCAGCGGCGCTGGCGTGGGTTCAAGGGGCTTGTCGGCGGGCGCGACGGTTTCCACGTCCGACACCTGGGTCTCCAACTCTTCCGCGTGTTCGGTGTAGTACGCCCGAACCTGCTCTAACAGGGGCCGCATCTGCTCCACCGGTACAAAGGTGGAGCCCGTGATGACCTCGCCCGCCACCGTCAGAAACGCGGTGGACGGCCAGCCACCCATGTTGTAGCGCAGGTTGATGTCAGGCCGAGTGTCGTTGTCGACGCGCACCGGGATGAAGTGCTGGTTTACCGCGGCAATCACCTGCGGGTCGGAATAGGTGGTCTCGTCCATGACGTGGCACCAGTGGCACCAGACAGCGGACAGTGCAAGCAGGAGGGGCTTCCTTTCCTGACGGGCCGCCTCGAACGCCTCGGCCCCCCAGGGCCGCCAAAGAATTTCATGAGCGCGGTTGGGGCGTGGGGAAAACCGAAAGACAACACCTTGTTCCATGGGTTCACTCTCTTCCTGATGAATGTGGAGCCCGCGACCCGCAGGCTTCTGAGGTTCGCTCTACCAGTGTTCCCATGCTAGCAGGTTTCCTGTTTCGCGAGTAGGTGCCGGGCCATACGCCCGCGGCCCCAAGCTTCGGCACAGGCGCGGCGCCCAATCAGGACTTGGCCGGGGGCCCGCCGAGGCTCCCATAGTACTGGGGGGGCGCGGTCGGCGCGGCCAGGCCCGGTGCGGGTTCCCGGGTGATGCCCGCCGCGGTGACGCCGCGAAAGTTTCGTTGGGAGCGGACCCACATCGAGAGGCGCCCCCCGGGTCCGGGGCGGAAGATAGCCGCCCGGACGTGCTGAGTTCCGTGGATCCACCACAGTTCGTACACGGTCCCGGCTGGAAGGGGCGGCAGCGTGTTGGAGGTTATAAGCGCCCACCCGCTGACCGGATCCCACCGGAGGTGCACGGCGCCGTGGGGAGCTTGGACCGCCCTGAGGGTCACGGTCCGCCCCATCGTCAGCACCGACAGTGCCTGGGGCCCCCATGGGGCCGGGCCGCCCGCCAATTTCGGGCCCCACACGCCCAGCACCAGCATCAGGGCCAGAGCCGCCCACGCGGCTCGGCGGATGGTGGTCCGCCGCGGGAACGCTCCCACGCGGTCCGCCACGTGGGACCAGCGGGGAGGCTCGATGACCGGGGCGGCGGACGGCATCATCGCCGTGAGGTCATGGGCCCGTGCGCGGCACGCATGGCAGGTGGCCACGTGCCGCACCAGCGGATCGGTCGTCGGGCGAAGGCCCGAGGCGGCCGCCATCAGGTCTAGGTCGCTCGGATGTTTCACGGGCTTGGTCGCCTCCTTCGGTTCGTGCGCGACGGTCCATGACTGTCCGGCTGTGGGTCGTCTGCCCCCTCATCGGTTACCGCCCGCCGCATCTTTTGCAGCGCCCGACGCGACCAGGTCTTGATCGTGCCCAGCGGCACCCCCCAGAGCTGAGCGATTTCTCGCTGACTGAATCCGGAGTAATACGCCAGCTCCACCAAGCGCCGCTCCCGGGGATCGAGCGCCCTGAGTCCGGCTTGCACCACCAGGCGGTCGTCCGGGTCGGGGAGCGGCGCCCCCTCGTCCCGCCATTCGTCCGCGGGACGATGGCGGCGCAAAAAATCAATGGTGCGATGCCGCGCGATTTGAGTCATCCAGGCGCCGGCGGAGCCGCGCCGAGCGTCAAAGCGCCCGGCGTGCCGCCATATCTCGACAAACACCCCTTGCAGCACGTCCGGGATGTCGGCCGCCGGAATGCCGGCCGTCCGCATCATGGCGCCGAGGCGCGGCGCCCAGCGCGCGTACAGCTCCGCCATGCCGTCCGGTTCCCGCGGGACGGCGGCCAACAGCGTCTCGTCGTCCCGAGGGTGGGCCATGGTTTTAACATCACTCTCTTGCACCTATTCGCACCAACGCCCGGATTGGATTCAAACCGCCGAGGGAGACGCGGCGGAGAGGTCGCAACATCCAGCGGCACGGGGTCGAAACCGGGAGGGGACGGAATGATTATCCAAATGGGGGTCGTGGGTGTCAATACAGTTTGTCCTGGACGCCGGCCCGATCTCGGACGACCGGCATCAAAAAACTGCACCACCGCTAAAACCGATCCGGGCCCCGCCCCGAATAGCCGAATGGTGACGTTCCATCCGCTCTGGGTGGAGACAAGTTGCGTGGGAAAGACGTGAGGAGGCAGTTGATGCAGTTGATGCAGTTGACGAGGAGGCGGAATCGGCGTCCGTGGGTTATTGGATCGATGGTCCTGTTCGCCGCCATGGGAGCCTTGAGCGTATCGAGGGGGGCTTCGGCGGCGCACGCTGCCCCAGCGCCCGTGGCCCGGTCGGGCATCGGTGCGCTGCACCAGATTGACGTGGTGGCCAGCACCGTCAATCCCGCCAATGGCGACACGAATCCCTATGGCGTGGTGTGGGACACCTTTGCCGGCACGGCGACGAGTCCCAACCCGTACTACGGCGACCTGCTGGTGTCCAACTTCAACAATCAGGCGGGCGTGAACGGGGCCGGGTCCACCATCGAGGCGATCAACCCCCAGACCGGGGCCGTCTCGACCTGGACCACCGCTGCCGCCGGCCCGGTGGCCCTGGCCGTGAGTCCCAAGGGACCCGTGTGGATCGCAAACTTCGGGACCGAGGGCACCAACGGCAACGTGATGGTCCTGACCCCCCAGGGGCAGGTGTTTCCCAATGGCGGGAGTGTGATCGCGCGTTCGCAGTTCGCCGGGCCCTGGGGCCAGGTGTTTGTGCCCAACCCGACGGCGCCGGCTTTCCTGGTAACCAACGGGTTGTCCGGGACCATCGACGCGATGTACGGGTTCTCGCCCCCGTCGTTCAGTACAGACACCGAGGTCGCGGTTATCGGGTCCGGCTTGGCCCACGCGGGCAACACGGCCGGGACCGTCATGGGGCCCCAGGGCATGGTGTACGACCCCGCGACGCACATGGTGTATGTGACGGATGCAGCCGACAACTCGATTCGCGCGTTCTACTGGAACGGGCCCAACACCCCGAACCAGGGACAGGGCCGCCTAGTGTACCAGGGCGGCGCCCTAAAGGCGCCGGCGGGCATCACGATTGACCCGCTGAACGGGGATCTGCTGGTGGTCAACCAGGGCAACAACCACTTGGTGGAACTGCGCCTCGGTCGGAAGCGCGCTCGGGTGGTGGGCCAGAAGGTTTTGGACCGCACGCCCGTCAATCCCCGCACCGGGGCGGGGTCGGCGCTGTTCGGCGTGGCGGCCGCCGTGTCCCACGGGCGCCTTAAGGTGTTCTTCACCAACGACAACACCAACACCGTCGACGTCCTGAAGTAGATCCGTCCGGCGGATCTCGCGTGACGTTCAGCGGCCTCCCGCAAATGGACGGCGTCCGGGCCTCGCCCGGCACCGTCCATCGACGTCCCCCGCCGCCGAGATCCCCCCGCACCGAGCAGCTCGACGGACTGTTCGCGCAGCGGGCGCCGCCATGAACAAGAAGTCGGGGGGCCGGGAGACTTTGCTACACTAGCCCGCAGAGGTCAACACGCGACGTATCGGGGTGCCGAGAGGGATGGACCACTAGGGGAGCCATGGCTTTTGGGGGAACCCTCCAGCGGCCGGGCCATCACACTCGGATCCAACCGTCTCGGAAGCGAGGTTAAGGGGGGCGCAGGGTGCCACAGCAACCCGCAAGCTCATCGATGAGCCCGACCTGGCTGGTGCTGACCGGCGCCACCGGCGCCGTGGGGCAGGCCGTCGCCACCGCGTGGCGGGGAGCGGGCGGCTTGGTGCTGGGGGTGTCGCGAGCACCCGGTGGTACCGGTTGCGACGACTGGGTGGTCGGGGACCTGCGGTCGCCATGGGCGGTGGCCGACCGCGTGCGCACGGCGTTGGACCAGCGCCCCGTGGGGGCGCTGGTCCATGCGGCGGGCGTGGTGTACGCTGACGAAGCGCTCCATACGACGCCGGACGAGTGGGATCAGACGATGGCGGTGAACCTCACCGCCGCATTTGCGCTGGCCCGCACCATTGCACCGATCCTCACGGCTCCGCAGGGCGTGGTGCTGGTGGGCAGCATCGACGCCCACCTGGCCCCGCGGGATGGACCTGACGCGGCCTACGGCGCGGCCAAGGCAGGCCTTTTGGGCCTGGCGCGCCACCTGGCAGTGGAGTGGGGCCCCGTCGGCACGGGCGTCAACGTTGTGTTGCCTGGGCCCATGACGACGGGCATGGGGGTGTCGGTTGGGACGGCCGCCGCCGGTGCCGCCGGGGCGGCCGACAAACAGTGGACCAGCCCTGAGGAGGTGACCGCGGCGATCATGTTTCTGCTCAGGGCCCGTGGCGTCACGGGCCAAGCCCTTGCGGTGGACCATGGATGGCAGTTGGGCTACTGACCGACGCCGGTGCACTGAGCGAACGGAGCAGGCCCAGGAAGACGACGGAGGTATACCACATGGCCGGCAGACCCTTTCGCTTTCTGCATGCCGCCGATCTGCACTTGGACAGTCCGTTTCGCGGCGTGGGACGTGCGGCGCCCTGGCTCCGCCCCGTACTGCAGGATGCCAGCCTCAGGGCTTTTGAGCGCCTGCTGGATTTGGCGGTGGTCGAATCCGTGGATCTGGTGGTGTGGGCGGGCGATGTGTTTGACCACACCGCTCCAAGCCTGCGGGCGCAGTTCGCGTTGCGCGATGGCATCGCGCGTCTGGGAGAACACGGCATCCGGGTTTTTTGGGCGCACGGCAACCACGACCCGTTTGACACGCTCGCCGTGGACATTGGCTGGCCGGCCAATCTGACCCGCTTCCCTGCGGGACGCGTGGAGCACGTGGTGGTGCCGGACCCCGTCGATCCGGCCCAGCCCCTGTGCGCCGTGTACGGCATTTCCTATCCCGAGGCCCGCGTCCTGGAGTCGTACGCCGAGCAGTTTGTGCGGGACGACGAGGCGCCCTGGGCCATGGCGGTCCTGCACGGCACTGTGGGCGCCCAGCCGGGCCACGACAACTATGCCCCTGCGCACCTGACGGATTTGACGGCGCGCGGTTTTGACTACTGGGCGCTGGGCCACATCCACCACCGGGCCGTGCTGTCGGAATCGCCGTGGGTCGTATACCCCGGCAATCTGCAGGGGCGGCATCCCCGGGAAGAGGGCCCCAAGGGCGCGCTGGTCGGCCATGTGGACGCCTGGGGGAGGGTACGGGTGGCGTTTCATCCGCTGGCACCGGTCGGGTGGCGCACGCTGGCTCTGGATGTGACGGGGGAAGTGTACGCGGACCGAGTCGAGGAACGCCTCGCGGCAGCCTTGGCCGATCGCACCGCCGTAGGCGGAGAAGACGGGACGCTGGTGCGGATCGAACTCACTGGCCGGTCACCGTTGGCAGGGCTCGCACCCGACGATTGGCTGGTGATGGCGGAGCGGTTGTCGGACAGCGAGCCGCGCCCGGGCTTCGTCTTTGTGGAGTCCATCGTGTCCCATCTGGCGCGGCCCGTCGTCGCAGATCCGCCCGACGGCTTGTTGGCGCGGGCGCTGACCGAAGTGGACCGCCTGGCGCTGCCGTCTGACTGGAAGGACATTTGGCCCTTTGCCGACACATGGTCGCCCCGTCTCGCGCAGGAGATGCGCCAACGGGTACAGGACCGGCTTAAGGAGACGCTGGGCGAGGAATTGCCTGCCGAGGAGGTCAGGTAGCATGTGGATTCGCCAGCTGCACGTGGACCGGTTCGGGCCGCTGGAGCGACGGTCACTCCGGCTGCCGGCCAAAGGCCTCACCATCATCGAAGGGCCCAACGAGGCGGGCAAGTCATCCCTCATGGAACTGCTGCGCCTGCTGCTGTTTGGGCCCGCGCGGGGGACGGGGCCCAAAGAGCCGGGCTGGGGCGGTCGCGCGGAGCTGGTGAGCGAGGACGGCCATGCGCTGTGGGTGGAACGGACGCGGCAAGGAACCAGTATCCGGGACGCCGGCGGTCAGGTGTTGGACGTGGCTGCGCTCGACACCATGCTGGCCGGCACGACTCGGGGCCTCTACCACAACGTTTACGCCTTTGGCCTCACGGAACTGCAGGAAATCGGGTCGCTCAAGGGCGACCAGGTGGGGGCGCAGTTGCTGTCGGCGGGGTTGGGGGTGAGTTTAAACCTTCAGCAGGTGCTGGCCTCCCTCAAAAAAGCACGCGAGGGCCTTTATTTGCCTCGCGGCCAGAAACCTTCACTCAACCAGGCCCAGCGGGCTTTGCGGGACGCCACCGACGCGGTGAACCGGGCCGAACGCACGGAAGCTACCTGGCATCGCTTAAAGCAGGACGAACGTCGGGCCGCGGAGGCGGCCGAGCGGCTGGCGGCCGCGGACCGCGAGCTGGCTGGGCAGCAGGAGCGCCTTGACCGGCTGGCGGCGCTTTGGCCTGACTGGACTCAGTGGGAGCAGGCCACGGCGGCCGTGGCGCGCGATCCCGACGTGGCCGGCTGGCCCCCCGATGCCAGTGAGCGGGCACGGGACGCGGCCCAGAACCTGAATGCCGCCCGCTTGGCGGTGGATGCTGCCGAGGCGCGGCTGGCCGAGGTGCGGCGGGCACTGCCGGAGGCGTCCCTCGTGGCGGCGCTGCAAGACCCGGCCTGGCAGGCGCTGGTGGATCGCTGGCCAACCGTCCAGCGCCGGCAGGAGGAGGCGGAGCGGCAATCCGTGACGCTGGACCTGGCGCGTCAGCAGCTCGCGGTGCTGGCCAAGCATCTCGGCGTGGATCCAACGGACGACTGGCCGGCGCGGGCGCTCCAACTCGCCGACGGCATCGAGGCGTTTGGTTCAGCGATGGAAGTGGCGGAGGGCGCACGCCGTGAGGCCGAACAGCGGCTCACGGCGGCGGACGAGGTGTGGCGGCGGACGCTCATTGCCGCGGAGCATGCCCGCGCGACCCGCACCCAGGAGCTGACCCGGGTGCCGTTGCTGGCAATCGCGGCGGCGGTGCTGGCGCTGGTGGCCGGGTTTCTCCCTCCGCCCTGGTCCTGGGTAGCCGGCATCTTGGCCGCCGGCGCCGGCGGCCTGGCGGCCTGGCGGGTGATGAGCGCCGGGGCCGACGTGCCCGTGCCGGAGGACGAGGGGATTGACGCCCCGCAACTCGCGCGAGCCCGGGCCGAGCGGGACGCCGCCGTGCGCGCGGCCGAGCAGGCCCAGCGCGCCTGGACCCGCTTCTGGCAGGACGCGAACCTGCCCAGCCTCACGGTGGACGGGGCGCGTGCGCTGTTGGCGCAAGCCCCCCGGTGGGGTGAGCTCACTGCCGAAGTGGAGGAACGCCGGCGCGTCGTGGCGGCCAGCCGCGCAGCCGTCGAGCAGTTTTGGGCGGAGGCGGCACCGGTCCTGGACCGCGCGCACCTCGAGGGGGGGCAGTCCCTCGAGACGTGGCAAGCCTGGCGCGAGCACCGGCACGGCTGGGACCAGTTGCTGCGGCAGGAGGCGTGGGCGCGCGGCGAGCTCCGGCAAGCCGTCGAGCGCCGCGTGGCGGCGCATGACGCGCTGGCATCCATCTGGCAGTCTGTGGAGGCCCGGTCGGCCGAAGAATTTGCGACCCAGATGGAGCGGGCGGCCGCTTGGCGGCAGGCCCGCCGCGAGGTGGTGCGCTTGTCGCAGCGTTTGAGCGCGGACGGCGTCGTCCAGTCATTGGGGTCGGAGTTCCAGTCGGTGTTTCACGCATGGACCGCCGAACACCTCGCGGACGAGCGCCAGCGCGTGGCGGGGGCGCGCCAACGCCTTTCCGACGAGCGGGACCGCGCCATGGGGCAGCTGGCGACGGCACGGCAGGCACGCCAGGCGCTGGAGCAATCCGGCACGCTGGCGGAAGCCCGCCTTCAGCGGGAACTGTGCCGCCAGGAGGTCCAGCGGGGGGCACTGGCCTGGCTCGAACTGTTTTGGACGGAGGCGGCGCTCCAGGTGGCGCGTGAAGCCCTGAGGCGCGAGCGGCAGCCGCAAGTGATGCAGGACACCCAGCGCCTGTTCGGCCGCATGACCGCCGGGCGCTACGGGGCGCTGTGGGCGACGGACGACGAAAGCCTGGAGGTGCAGGCGACGGACGGGGCGGTGTATCGCGCGGAAGCCCTGTCCCGGGGAGCCCGAGAGCAACTCTACCTGGCGTTTCGGCTGGCCTGGATCGAAGAACAGTCCCGACGCGGGCGGTCTATGCCCATTGTGGTGGATGACATCCTGGTCAATGCCGACCCAATCCGGCAGCGCGTCATGATTGACGTGCTCGGCGAGTTTGCCGAGCGGCATCAGGTGCTGTTTCTCACGTGCCACCCAGACCAGGTGGCGCTGTTGGCGCACGCGGGCGTGGCCGCCCAGGTCGCGCTCGACGCGGTGTCCTAGCTCCTGCCCCATGCCCTCGTCACCCTGCCGACCTACGCGTCACACTCTAGGCCCACCGATCGTCAAGTAGGTGAGCGATGTCGACGGGAGGGATCCCTGCGGACCTGGAAGGGTTGTACAACCAGCATGCGCTGGCCGTGTATCGGCAGGCCCTCGCCTGGACCCGGGACCCTGCCTGGGCAGAGGACGTGGTGGCGGACGTGTTTGTCCGCGCGCATGAGACGGCGCCCCCCTTCCGCCATGCGGCGCAGGCGCGGCGATGGCTCGTGGTCGTGGCACGCCGCCTCTATCTGGACTCGGTGAGGCGGCAGGCGCGCGACCTGCACGCCACCCATGCGCTGGGTGAGGCTGCATCCGGCACGGCATCCGACTGGGCCGCCGCCACCGTGGATCGGTTGTGGCTCCGGTCGCTGGTAGCGGGGTTGAGCCCTGAGCAGCAAGCTGTCCTGCGTCAGCGGTTCCAGTTGGACAAAAGCGCGGCGGAGATGGCAGACGCGCTGGGGATCAGCCCGGAAGCGGCCCGGGCACGGCTTCATCGCACTCCAGGCGCTGCGTACCGCCATGGAGCAAGCAGGGGGGCGAGACCAATAGCGGACGACCAGCTAAGCGCGTCTCCATGCCGCCTTGCGCGACGATCCGTTGTGGGAGCGCATTCAGATGCAGGCGGAGACTCCGGCGCGGCCCCCGCGGGCTCGCCCGCGTGCCTGGGCGCTGGGCGTCGCGAGTCTCCTCGTGCTGGCAGGGCTCTGGCCGCTGACCCACGGGCAGGCGGTCGTGCCCCGCCGGGCGGCTCCCTCCCGGCTGACCGCCCTGCCCCCCGGACCGGTGACGCCGGCCCTGGGGACCAACGTGCAGCAGTTGGCGGCTGCCCTGGCTACCGCCTCCAGCGCAGCGCCCCGGTCCGTCTACTGGACGCGCGGGCCGCTTTCCCAAGTGGTGCGCACTACGGGGGTCTCATTGGCCGGCGCGATAAATCTCGGGCAGACGGTGACGACCATATGGGTTGCCGGCCGCGTGCCCAGCGGGGTGCCGCGCAGCAGTTTAGACGTCGGGTCCAGGGAATCTGGGATCCGGATCCGATACGCGTCACGGTCACGCACGACCGGCATGGTCGTGGAGGTACTCTCCCGCACGGGGACGGTTTTGGGCGAGGGGGTGGTGGACGGCTTGGCCACGGCATCCGTCAAACAACTGGGGGCCCGTCCTGTGTGGTGGCCCCGCAACTGGTCCCGGCGCTTGTGGGCACGGCCCTGGTGGCCCGCCGTGCCATCGGCCGTCGTGGCGGACCCAACCGCCGTCCGCTACACGGTCATTTCGCGAGCTGCCGCGGAAGTGTTCATGTGGCCGGGACCGGGAAGCCTGGAAGGATGGTGGACGCTTCCGCGTGAGGGTCCCGTGTATTTGGTGGAAGCGCCCAGCGGGCAGGGGTGGCTGGTGGACGCAACCACCGGCCACCCCTGCCCTTTGACTGGGGGGGCGGGTGGTTTCCGCTGAGCCACTACGGACCCAGCGCTGTGGCGCCGCGTGCGTCCGGCCCGCCCGGCGTCCCGTAGGGCGAAACACGCTGAGAGCGCCGGGAACGCTGAGACGAAGGCCGCTGACAGGGGGGAGGGTCCGGAGGATGCCGAGGATGCCGAGGATGCCGAAAAAGACGTGGAAGCGTGGGGGGTGGGGAGCGGCGGTCGTTGTGGCCATGGTGGGTATTGCGAGCGTCACGGGGCCGTACTGGGCGGTCTCGAACTTTTCTCAGCAAATGTCCCTGGCGGTGGGGCGGGGGCGCACCGTGCACGATGTGGCGCTGGCGGGCGGACCGCCCATCGCAGCGGCGGGACTCCTGTCCGCCGCTCCCCCGGGGATGGCGGTCGGGGCCATCCAGGAGGGCGGGCATGCGCTGGACGTTTCGGTGCGCGCCCTGCACCCCGGCCGCTACGCGGTGCCGACGGTGTGGGTGGCCTACATCGCTGACGGCATCCCGCGGGTGGGCTTCATCCACCATGTGGCGTATGTGTGGGTCACCGGCCGTTATCCGTGGTCGCGCCAGGGTGGGACCGCGGTGACGTATCTGGCCCCGTCCCATGCCCGGCGGATTCTGACCGCTCTGGCCAACGGGCATGCCCACAATATGATAACGGTGCTGTCCACGGTCGGTCAGCTGAGAGCGGTCGCACCGCGGTCGTGGGATCCGGGCTCCGGGACCGCCGTGCCGGCCGAGCTACTGGCGGCTCAAGCGCAGGCCGGATGGGTGTATGAGGCGCTGGACGTCTTGGACGGTCGACACGCGGCGTGGCGGTCCCCCACGCCCGTGTTTCTGCCCTCCTCGCTCGGCACCCGCCAGCCGCTGGGCCCGCCGCCGGGCTGACCGCCAGACAGAAGCACGAGTTGCGGCGGCGGGAACGTCATCCTAGGGTGACTAAGGTGAGCAGCAGTAGAGGAGGAGGTCACGGTGACTCCGCTGAAGGTGACCGAGGCGCAGGCGCTGGCCCGCAGGGCGGGCTTCCACCAGTCGTGCACCGACGAGACGGGACAGTTGCTGGCGGTCTTGGCCAGCAGTATGCGGGACGCGCCCATTCTGGAGATTGGGAGCGGGTTCGGGGTGGGCACCGCCTGGCTGGCCAGCACCGCCCGCGTGCGCGTGGTGACCGCCGAGTCGGATCCCGAGCGGGCCCGCGGCGTTCGCGCGCTGATGCGGGATGTGCCTGGCGTGGTGGTGGTCCACGGGGATTGGGCGGAGGCGCTGCCGCACGGCCCCTTTGGCCTCATCTTTGTCGATGCCAACATGGCCAAGCATGACGCCGTGGACACGGTGATCGGCGCAATGATTCCAGGCGGGCTGGTTCTCCTGGACGACCTGACGCCGAAAGAAAAGTGGCCCGCCGAGTGGGTGGGCCAGCCCGACGCGCTTCGCGACCGGTGGCTCACCCACCCGAGCCTCTGGGCGGTGGAAATTCGCACGGGTCCGGATCAGTGCGTCATCGTGGCCTCCAAGGTCGATGTCCAGCGGCCCGCGCCATAAGCCAGGTCGATGCACGGGGCGCCCTACCGCCCACCGGGTCAGATGCGTTCCGAGGGGGGCTGACTTTAGGGGCGCCGGCTGAGGGCGCTCCGACTGGCCTTGGCGGTGGCGGTGATTGCCGTGGCGGCACCCACTGGGTGGGTGTTGACGACCCCAAGGGGAGTCGTCCGCCGGGACAACCAACGTTACTGTATCCCTCGGGGGTGTCTCGGAGTGTCCAGAGGCTTGCCATCCACGAGTAGCATCGTGCTACCCGTCCCCCGCGCCGCCGTAAAAACACAAAGCCCCTTTCCTGCCGGTACCGGGTTCGCCACAGCGATGGCGTCGGAGTTCGCCAAGGCGAGGCTGGATTCCGAGTGCCGGTGACGGAACCCGTGTCCAGATGGTACCGGAAGGCCTTGCGTTTTCTTGGCTCGTCGACGTTGGGGCTCGGTGTCTCGTCGAATGGGCTAGCAGGCGCGCTGGTGAGCCAAAACCTCACGTGCGTCTTTCTGAAGAATCGGCAATAGGTCGTGACCGTCACCTGGGCGCCGGACGGCGGTCATCACAAGCTCGTGTATTACTACGTGAGCGTGATTGGAAAGAAGGCTACCACCGATCGGACTTCGTTGTTTGGGAGGGTAGCCGGGGCATGCCCCGGGACTACTCGTGGCCGGTCTGCAGGCCATGGTCCGTGAACACGGGCCGGTCCCGCCCCACCTGCTGGAGCTGGTGGCGGCCGCCGCCACCGCGCGTTTGAAGCCCCTCAGTTCTTGCGGCATTCACCAACCTGGAACGGCGGCTGGCCAGTCCGCTGGACGATGAGCGTGCCGCCCCACCCGCGAGACCGGTACCCGCACGATCCCCGGGACCGGCGCGGCCTCCCTGACCCGGGGCGCCGCTTTCGTGTCGCAGACAACCGAGGAGATGCGACGGCCCGAGCCGCCCAGCTCGCCATCCTCAAGGGGTCCGTAGGTGGCAGCCTCCTTGGGGGCAGAACGGCGCAAGAAATTCCCGCCCCGCTTTAGGATCCTGCCGCGGGTTGATCGCCACGGAGAGGCCAGGCCCTCAATTCAGTAAAAACCGGTGGCGCGAGGGTCAGCAGGTGCTGATGGCATACCGGGTCAGAAAAATGTCGGTCACCGACGGCTGTCAGGGTATCCGGGGTGCGGACTCGCAGTCATAGCGCCCACCTTTTGACCCCCATGGCCTGCCGCGGGGCGATGGTGACGCGGGTCCTGGTGACCGCTGCGGCGGCAAATGAGGGAAGGCCAGCGCGTACTCCAAACTCAGATGCCAGGGGGATGAGCAAGCGGCCGTCAGCGCAACCGCCGCATAAGTGCCGAAGGGGTGGCGTACCAATCGGCCGCGAGCGCCGAGAGGGCATCCTTATGGACCAGCGTAGCCAAGCCTCCAATGCTTCGGGAATCTGAACCTCGCCGGCACTCGCCACCTCGGACGCCGACCGACACGAGCGATGCGGGTGGTCCTGCCAGGCGGCTGAGACGGAGTGCGCATTCATCGCGACAGCCCGCAAGTGGGTCCAGAGACGTCGGCAACCGCCGCGACGGCTGAGCTGCGCCGGCCGCCACGCGCCGATGCCTCATCCCCCCGGGCGAGCCATTCCCAGCCTCCATCGAGGCCGTCGGCGGCCCTGCGCATGGCGAATGACCTTAGTCGTCCATCTCGCCGAATTCCTGTTCGTCCAGGTCCTCGAGGGTGCCCGTGTCCTTCCACGCGATGGTCAAGAGACGCGCCAGGCACATGGGATGCCGCGTGACCGCGATGACCACCCCCTCGCGGGGCTCCTCCGGCCGGCGTGGGTCGTGCACCAGGCTCCCCATCAAGAGCGCCACCGAAATTCCTCCTCCCGGTTCTCTCTGGCGACTGCTGACTCCTGCTGCACCCACTATACGCCGCTGCCAGCCGGGCGGACGCGGTATGATGGCCGCCGGAGACCAGTCAAAGCTTGTCAACGGGGAGGGGGACACCCATGAGAACCATGCAGCTGGGCAACGCGGACATCAGGGTGCCGGTGGTGGCGGTGGGGTGCCTGCGGCTTCGCCAGCTGGACAAGCTGGCCGCTGAGCGGTTTGTCGCCGAGGCGTTGGAGCTGGGCGCCAACTTCTTTGACCACGCGGACATATACGGGGCCGGCGCGTGCGAGGAGCGGTTCGCCGAGGCGGCGCATCTGTCCGCGAGCCGCCGGGACACGGTCATGCTCCAGTCGAAGTGTGGCATTCGGCCCGGCGCCTATGACTTTTCGCGCGAACATATTCTGGAGTCGGTGGATGGGAGTTTGAAGCGGCTCGGGACCGACTACCTGGACGTGCTGCTGCTGCACCGGCCCGATGCGCTGGTGGAACCGGAGGAAGTGGCCGAAGCCTTCGACCACCTGGCCGCCAGTGGCAAGGTGCGCCACTTTGGCGTGTCAAACATGAAGCCGATGCAGATGGAGCTGCTGGCGCAGTCGGTCCGCCAGCCGCTGGTCGCCAATCAGCTGCAGCTGTCCATCACCAACGCCGCGATGATTGCCCAGGGCTTGAACGTCAACACGCTGAACGCCGAAGCCAGCGACCGGGACGGCAGTGTGCTGGACTACTGCCGCCTCCATCACATCACCATTCAGCCCTGGTCGCCGTTCCAGTACGGCTTTTTCGAGGGGGTGTTTTTGGACAACCCCAAGTTTCCAGCCCTCAACGAGGCGTTGGTCCGCATCGCGGCGGACCATGGGGTGAGTCCCACCACCATCGTCATCGCCTGGCTCCTGCGCCACCCGGCGCACATGCAGCCGGTCACTGGCACGATGAATCGGGACCGGCTCCGCCAATGCTGCCAGGCGGCCGAGGTCACGCTCAGCCGCGAGGAGTGGTACACCGTCTACCGCGCCGCCGGCTACCCGCTGCCTTAGGCCAGGTCAGCGAGCGGGCGCCAGCACCACCAGGCCCAAGGGCGGCAGAGTCAGCTCCAGTCGCGGCGCCCCTCCGGGAAACGGGGGGGCGCTGGCCGCCACGGCGCCCCAGTTGCCGAGGTTGCTGCCGCCATACGTGTCGGCGTCGGTGTTGAGAAGTTCCTGCCAACCGCCCGCCACCGGCACGCCCACCTGATACCCGAAGCGAGGCATGGGCGTGGCGTTCATCACCGCCAGCACGGGTCGGCTCCCCGGCGCGGTGCGGAGCCACGCGTAGACGCTCTGGGACGCGTCGTCGGCCACCACCCAGTGAAACGTGTCGGGGTCGTGGTCCGTCGTCTCCAGGCTGGCTTCGGCTCGGTAAAGCCGGTTCAGGTCGGCCACCAACCGCGCGATGCCCCGATGTTCGGGCTGGTCCACCAAGTGCCAATCCAGACTCTGGTCGTGGTTCCACTCGGCCAGCTGGCCAAACTCGCTGCCCATGAACAAAAGCTTCTTGCCGGGCAGCAGCCACTGGTAAGCCAGCAGCATGCGGAGCTGGGCGCGCTTCCGCCAGTCGTCGCCCGCAAGCTTCCCTAGGAGCGACCCCTTGCCGTGCACCACCTCGTCATGCGAGAGCGGCAGCACAAAGTTTTCCTGAAACCCGTAAATCATCCGAAACGTGAGCGCCTGATGGTGGTGGCGTCGGTAAACCGGGTCCATGGCGAAATACTGGAGCGTATCGTGCATCCAGCCCATGTCCCACTTGAACCCAAATCCCAGACCCCCGTCGTGCACGGGCTGGGACACCCCGGGCCAAGCGGTGGATTCCTCCGCCATCGTCTCGGTCCCGGGGCACTGGGCGTACAGGTCGGTGTTCACCTGGCGGAGCCAGGCGATGGCTTCGAGATTCTCGCGGCCGCCATGCTGATTCGGGATCCATTCGCCGGCGGCACGTGAGTAGTCGCGGTACAGCATGGACGCGACCGCGTCCACTCGGAGCGCGTCCGCGTGGTACACATCCAGCCAAAACCGGGCGCTCGACAACAGAAAGCTTTTCACTTCGTGGCGCCCATAATTAAAAATCAGGGTGTGCCAATCGGGATGAAAGCCTTCGCGCGGGTCGGCATGCTCATAAAGAGGCGTGCCGTCAAAGCGGGCCAGTCCGTGGGCGTCGGTGGGGAAGTGCGAGGGCACCCAGTCCAAAATGACTCCGATGCCTGCCCCGTGCAGCCGATCGATGAAGTCCATGAACTGGTCCGGCGTGCCGTAGCGGGCGGTGGGTGCAAAGTATCCCGTCGTCTGATACCCCCAAGACCCATAAAACGGGTGCTCCATCACGGGCAGCAGCTCGACGTGGGTGAAGCCCTCTTGGTGCACCCAGGCGATGAGCTCGGTGGCCATCCGGTCGTAATCGAGCCATCGGCCATCGGCTCCGCGCCGCCAGGAACCCAGATGCACTTCGTAGATGGACACCGCTTCGGACCTGAGGGGCTGCCCGGCCCGCGCCTGGCGATAGCGCGCGTCGTGCCAGTCGTGTGTCGCCACCCATACCTGGGACGCGGTGGCCGGCGGACACTCGTGGCGGAAGCCCACCGGGTCAGCCTTGTCGACCTGGGAGCCGTCCGCACCCACGACGCGATACTTGTAAAGGGCCCCCGCCGGAAAGTCCGGCAGCACCCCGGCCCACACGCCCGACGACCCCTGGGGCGTCAGTGGGGCGTCGCTCGCGCCCCAGTCATTGGCGTCACCAATGACCGCGACGGCTTGAGCGTTTGGGGCCCACACCGCAAACTGGGTCCAGCCATTGCCGCGCGGGTGAGCCCCCAAGAACGTGTCGATGCGGCTGTGGCGCCCCTCGTTGAACAACCACAAATTTTCGGCGGAGATGTCGAGGGGGGGATGGCTGGTCATGGCATTTCCTCCTCCGCTGCGTCGTCCTCCGGCACGCCAGCGAGGGCCAGCAATCCCAAAAGCGGGATCCAAGCCCACTCGGGGCGGTGGCCCAACTCGTACTGCACCTCGTAGGCGGCCTTTTCCAGCAAAAAGGCGCCGAGCCACGGGTCGGTGGATGCATCCTTTGGCACGCAGCTGGCCGTCGGCAGCGCGTCCCGATAGATGTCCAGGTAGTGATCGGCCACCGCCCGATGCCAGGTGCGGGCCCGCGCGGCGCGCCGACGGCGGTCACTGGGCGCCATGGCGGCGTCCGCTGCCCCCACGGCGGACAGGGCGGCGTAGTGCCAGGAGCGCAGCATGCCCGCCACATCACGGACCGGCAGGCTCTTGAGCCGCCGCTCCGACAGGCGCCGGCGCGGCTCGCCTTCAAAATCGATCACCACGAAATCGTCACCCGTATACAGCACCTGGCCCAGATGCAAGTCGCCGTGAATCCGGCACCGGTTGACCGTGAGGGGGGCGTCCAGCACGGCGTCGGCCAGCGCCGCGAGCCGCGCTCGCGCTTCCAGCGTGCGGCGCACCAGCCCAAGCGTCCACAGGTCCATGGGTCCCGGTGCCGCGGCGGCCCGGGTCAGCCGGCGGATCGTGTCGGTCAGGTCCTGGCGCACCCCCTGATACAAGCTGCGGCGGATAAAGGGCGTCATGGGTTCGGGTTTGAACGCGGGATCGGTGGATGGCGACAAGAGCGCCCGGTGCAGTTCGGCCGTGACCCGGGCCAGCCGAGCCACGTCCGGCATCAGGGCCGCGAGCGCGTCGGGGCTGGGCTGGTCCACGTAGGCCTGGGCGGCCGCCGCAGCCCACTCCCACCCGTCCGCGGTGTGCGGGACGTAGCTCGCCACCGACAGCAGGGTGGTGGCCGGTGTCCCGTCCCGGCCGTTGGGGGCCCTGTCCAAAAGGTCCAGCGTCGCCAGCACTGTGGGGCTGTGGGCAAAGCCCATCCGGTTCAGGTACCGCGTGACCTCGAAATCCGGCTGCGGCCCCGGCTCCAGGCGGCGGTAAAGTTTTAACAGCGCCGTGTTCCCCAGCCGGACCGACGTGTTGGACTGCTCGCGCGTCAGCGGATGGGGCGTCCAGTCGCAGTCTGGGTCGTTCCAGCGGCGCAAGAAGGCACCCTGGGTCCAACCGGCCAGGCTTGCGCGTCCGCGGGAGTTGCGGCGGGCCAAGCGCGCCGCCACAGCCCGGCTGAATTCCGGGTCCTGGCCCGCATCCCGCACGAAGCCACTTTGGCCCGCGTCGGTGCGCACCTCGACCAGGTCGTGCCCGCTGGGGTCGTCACTCCAGCCGGCGGGCACCAGATAGCGCTCCTGCCCCCCGTCCTGGTAGGTAACGCGCACGGTAAGTAGACGAAACGCCGCCAGCGGCGGTTGGGATTCCAGCTGGCACCGTGCCACGTGCCGTCCCCGACCGCCAAACCAGCGGGCCTGGCCCAGGTGTCTCAACAGCGCCGCCTCCAGCGCTCGCCGACCAGCCCCCTCGTCCAACAACTCCTCCCACGCCTGGCGCACCATGAGCGGCGCGCCCAGTGGCATGACACCGCCCACCTCGACGGCCACCGGGTCCAGCCGGAAATAAAAGAAACCGTGAGGCCCCAGCGTGATAGGGTAGGGCTCGGCCGCCACGGCGGGAAACGCCGTCCGGCCAAACAGCTCCACCAGGTGGGTGCCCTGATACGCGGACAGGTCCAGCGCTGCCAGCTGTGCGAAGCGGGACAGGTTGGCCACCACCAGTACATGCTCGGGTGGGTCGCTGTCGGGGAGGCTGCGGACAAAGGCCAGCACGTGCGGGTTGTTGGCATCCACCACCGAAAGCTGGCCGCGCCCAAACGCCGGCGTGCTGCGGCGCAGCGCAATGAGGCGCTTCAACCACCACCACAGCGAATGCGGGTTGGCGCGCTGGGCCTCGGCGTTGACGGCTTCATAATGGTACTCCGGGTCCGTGACCACGGGCAGCACCAGCTTCTGCGGATTGGCCCTCGAAAAGCCGGCGTTTTTGTCGCCGCTCCACTGAAACGGGGTCCGCACCCCGTCACGGTCGCCTAAATAAATGTTGTCCCCCATGCCAATCTCATTGCCGTAGTACAGCACGGGGGTGCCCGGAAGCGCCAATAACAGCGCATGCATCAGTTCGGCGCGGCGGCGGTTGTTGTTCAAGAGCGGCATGAGGCGGCGCCGAATGCCCAGGTTGATGCGGCTTCGGGGGTCTTCGGCGTAAGCCTGGTACATGTAGTCGCGTTCCTGCTCGGTGACCATCTCCAGCGTGAGCTCGTCGTGATTGCGCAGAAACAGCGCCCACTGCGCGCCCTCGGGGACCGGCGGCGTCTCTTCCAAAATGTCCAGGATGGGTTCGGGACTTTCCTGATAGAGACCCATGAACAGGCGGGGCATCAGGGGAAAGTGAAACGCCATGTGGCATTCGTCGCCGTCGCCGAAATAGGCGACGGCATCTTCCGGCCACTGGTTGGCCTCCGCCAGGAGCATGCGGTGGGGAAAGTGCTCGTCGACGTGGCGGCGCAGGTCCTTCAAGTAGGCGTGGGTCTCCGGCAGGTTTTCGCAAGAGGTGCCCTCCCGCTCAAACAAGTAAGGCACCGCGTCCAGGCGGAGTCCGTCCACGCCCATGCCCAGCCAGAAGTCGACGGTGCGCAATACGGCTCGGCGCACCTGCAGACTGTCAAAATTCAAATCGGGCTGGTGGCTGTAAAAGCGATGCCAGTAGTACTGCCCGGCCACCGGATCCCACGTCCAATTCGAGCGCTCGAAGTCGGGGAAGATGATGCGGGCGTCGGTGTATCGGTCGGCCGTGTCGCTCCAAACGTAGAAGTTGCGCCACGCACTGCCGGGCTTCGCATGCCGCGCCCGCTCGAACCAGGGGTGCTGGTCCGACGTGTGGTTGATGACCAGCTCCGTGATGACGCGGAGCCCCAGTCGGTGGGCATCGTTTAAAAACGCGCGAAACTCCGCGAGCGTGCCGTAGTTTGGGTGCACGTTCTGATAATCCGCGATGTCATACCCGTCGTCTCGCCCCGGTGACGGGTAGAAGGGGAGGAGCCAAAGCGCGGTCACCCCCAGATCCTTCAGGTACGGCAGCTTTTGGCGGAGACCTTGAAAGTCGCCGATGCCGTCTCCGTTGCCGTCATAGAACGTTCGCACATGCAACTCGTAGATGATGGCATCGCGGTACCAGTCGTCCACCCCGTTCGGCATTCTGCGCCTCTCTTCTCGGTTGTTCCGTCGCCCATGCGCCTGGGTGTACCCAGCGCCTACGGCGGGGCCGGGCTCGTGGGCACGACTTCGAACACGTGCGCGGGCTGTTCAGCGGGCGACAGCGCCACGTAGTTGACGGCGCCGTTCCACTGGTATGTACGCCCCGCCAGCAAATCCCGCACGGCAAAGGGCCCAGCGGCCGCCATGCCGAGCGACGATAGGTCAAGCGTCGCAAAACCGCTCTGGGGCCACGCGGGATCCAGGTTCACGACCACCAGCAGGGTGTCCTGCCCCCGGGGGTCCTGCCGACTGTACGCCAAAAGCTCCGGGTTGTCCGTCGCGTGAAAGCGGACATTGCCAAATCGCTGGAGGGCCGGGTGCGTCGCCCGCACCTGGTTCAGCCGGGTCAGGAGGGGCCCGAGGCCCCGGGAGGGATCCCAGGCCCAGTGCCGCACCTGATACTTCTCGGAATCCCGATACTCTTCGCGGCCCGGAGCAAGCGGCTCCCCCATGGCCTCTTCGAAGGCCGGACCATAAATGCCGTAATTGGATGAGAGCGTGGCGGCCAGTACCGCGCGCACGGCAAACGCGGCGGGGCCGCCAGTCTGTAGGAACTCGGTCAGGATGTCGGGGGTGTTGGGCCAGAAGTTGGGCCGAAAGAAATCGGCCTCGGGCCACCCCTGCAACTCTTCGACGTACGAGCGGAGGTCCCTACCCGTATGGCGCCAGGCAAAATAGGTGTACGATTGCGAAAAGCCCAGCTGCGCGAGCCGCGCCATGACGGCGGGTCGAGTGAACGCCTCGGCCAGGAACACGAGATCCGGATGCTCGGCTCTGAGCGAGCGAATGAGCCACTCCCAGAAATCAAAGGGTTTGGTGTGCGGATTGTCGACGCGGAAAATCCGGACGCCATGCCCGATCCAAAACCGCACGACGTCGCGGCATGCCTCCCACAGCGCCCCGTAGGCCTCGCCTGCCAGATCCAGCGGGTAGATGTCCTGATAGGTTTTGGGGGGGTTTTCCGCGTACTGAATGGTGCCGTCCGGCCGATGACGAAACCACTCGGGGTGCTCGGCCACCCAAGGGTGGTCCGGCGCGCACTGAAACGCCAAATCGAGCGCGATGGCGAGGCCCTCCGAAGCGGCGGCCGCCACCAGGGCATCAAAGTCATCCAGGGTGCCGAGGTCCGGGTGGATCGCCTGGTGTCCTCCCTCCCGCGCGCCGATGGCCCACGGACTGCCCGGCACGTCGGCGGTGGGGGGCGGCGCGGGGTCATTGTTCGGTCCCTTGCGCCCCGTGCGTCCGATGGGATGCACGGGCGGCAGGTACAGCACATCGAAGCCCAGCGCGCGGACGTAGGGGAGACGGCGCATAAGGGTGACCAGAGTGCCGGGAGCCCCCGCCTCCCCTGTGGAGCGTGGAAACAGCTCGTACCAGGCGCTGAACGCCGCGGTCGGTGGATCCACCCACACCTCCCGCCACGGACCCACGGTGGCGTCGGCGGGTGCGTCCAGCGTGTCTGCGAGCGCCGCCACCTGCTCAAGGCGGTTGGTCAACTGGGCGGAGGGGCGAGGACGCGCCGTGCGCCACCAGCGGGCCATCTCGGACAGCGGACGGTCGCCGCCGGGCAGGCGCGTTCGCGCACCCTCCAGGTACTCTGCGCCTTGGAGGCAGTCGATGCGGTCCAAGACCCCGGCCTCCAGCTTTTTGACGGCGCCGGCGTGCCAGGTGGCCAGCGCGTCTACAAAGCCCACCACTCGGTAGCGGGCCAGGCCGACAGGGCCGGACGGGATGGTGGCCGAAAACCAATCGTTGCCTGTCGACCGCATGGGCAGCACCCTCGCCTCGCCACCGGCATCCTGCCAAAGGACGTGAGCCCCGACCACGTCATGTCCATCCGCAAACACGCGGGCGCGCACGACCACCGGGTCGCCCGCCACCGCTTTGGCGGGAAATCGTCCCGCTTCCACCTCGGGGGACAGCTGAGTCACGACCACCCGTGCGGGAAACGGCGGATGGGATGGGTCCACGCGGGTCGCCTCCTCCCGTGCCACATGGGTGGTTCCCTGGGCGCTATTGTAGCCCAAGTGTGCGCCGCGACGCGCGAACGCCCGTGGGCTGGGTTGACCTCGCGCGTCGGATTGGCATACGGTCGACGGGACACAGGGGCCACGCACCGGCGGCGCACGGTCTCGGGAGAGCACAACGGACCATGGGAAGGGGGCGGTCGTGGGTGCCATCGTCACGGGACGGATGGGACGGCCTGCGCGAACGCGAGCGTTCGTTGGTGCTGCTGGCGCAGCGCCACGGCGTGCAAACCAAATACAAAGATGCCCTGGGGGTGACGCACCGCGCGTCGGAAGACACGCTGCTGGCGGTGTTGGCGGGCTTGGGGGTGGCGGTGTCCTCGGCGGAGGACGCCGTAAAGGCGCTGTTGGATCACCAGGTCGCGCGTTGGCGCCGGGTGCTGGAGCCGATCACCCTGGCGCGGGCCAGCCCCACCCGCGTGAGCCTGCGCGTAACCATGCGGGTCCCGGCGGCGGTGAGTGGGCCAGTGGCGGTCACCCTCGCGTGGGAAGCGGGCGGCGTGTTAGGGCCGATGGCTGTGGATCCCGTGCTGGTGGCCACCACCCGGGTGGCAGGAGACGCCTATCAGGAGTGGCGGCTGGTTCTCCCGATGATGCGCATTCCGCTCGGGTACCACCGGCTTACGGTGGAGGTGATGGGGATCACGGCGGACACGTTGGTCATTGCCCCACCCGGCCGCGCGGCGCCGGGCCCGAGGGAACCTGCGCTGGGCGTGTTTTGCCCGCCCTATGGGTTGGCGGCCGCCGGTCAGCCGATGGGGAGTTACGACGCGCTGGGTCAACTGGCCGAGTGGGCCGATAAGGCCCCGGCTTTGGTTGCCACTCTGCCCCTGCTGCCCACGTGGCTGGAGGGACAGGCGGCCGATGCCAGCCCGTATCGCCCCATCACGCGGCTGTTCTGGAGCGAGGCCTACGTGGCGGGCGAACCGGCCGCGGGGGTTGTGCGGCGTGGGCGGGCGGGCGCCATCGACTGGCGGGCGGTGGGCCGGGCGCGGCGGGACGCGCTGGAACAGGCGTGGCGGACGCGATCCGACGTGGCGCCGGATGACGCCACGCGGGACTACGCCGCCTTCCGCGCCTACTACGACGCGCACCCCACGCCGTGGTCGCGCTGGCCCGAACCAGCGCGTGGCGGCCGCATTCCCCCGGGCGCGGTGTCGGCGGAGCGCGTGCAGTTTTACGCGTATGCGGCGCGGAGCGCCGAAGCCGCCATGCGGCAGTGGACGGCCGCCGGGCGGGGACCCTTGTTGGACTTTCCGGTAGGGGTGCATCCGGCGGGCTACGATGTGTGGCGCCAGCGCCACCTGTTTGCGCGGGACATGAGCATGGGATCCCCGCCGGATGCGCTTTCCAGCGTGGGCCAGCGGTGGGACATGCCGCCCGTGGTGCCGAGCCAGCTGCGCGAGGATGGGTATCAGTATTGGCGGCGGGCCCTCGGAGTCCATCTCCAGATGGCGGGCGTCCTGCGCCTCGATCATGTGATGGGTCTCCATCGGCTGTTGTGGATCCCCCAAGGGGCCACGGCGCAGGATGGGGTTTACGTACAGTATCCCGCCGACGAGCTGTATGCGGTGCTGACGCTGGAGTCCCATCGCGCGGGCACGCCGGTGGTGGGGGAGGATTTGGGGAATGTCCCGGCGGTGGTGCGCCGCACCATGGCCATGCGGGATATCCACCGCCTGGTGGTCGTGCATCCGGGACGGCCGGCCAGCCAGGAGGAGCCCCCCGCCCAGAGCCTCGTGACCACCGGCACGCACGACATGCCCATGTTTGCCGCGATGTGGGCCGCTCTGGACCCGGGGGTGCAGGCGTCGTGGCGCCTGTGGCTCAGGCTCTCGGCTACCGCCGGGCCCGCGGAGGTGCATCGCGCCACCATGGCGTGGCTGGCGGGCACCGGCGCCGCGTGGCTGGTCGTCAACCTCGAGGACTGGTGGCTGGAGCCCCGTGCGCCCAACCAGCCTGGCACCCCCTCCCAGCGGAACTGGTCGCGGCGCGCGTCCCGCACGTTGGAGGAGGTCCTGGAGGACCCGGAGCTTCTGGCCTGGCTTAAGGCGCTGGCCGCTCGGCGCGTGGGCTGCGTCCCGGGGGCAGAGGCCCCGGGGGCCGCGAGGCCGCGCTCATGACGCCGTGGAGCGCCCGCGGCCCGCTGGGCGCGGTGCCGATGGCGCACGGTGGCTGGCAGGTCCGTCTATGGGCACCCCGGAGTCGGGGGCCGCGCCTGGTGCTGCCCGACACCGGCGAGGGGTGGGCCATGACCCCGGAGCCGGCGGGGTACTGGACCGCCCGCCTGCCGGACCGGCCGGTGGGGACCCGGTATGGCTTCCAGCTCTGCCCCGACGGTCCGGTGCGGGCCGACCCGGCGTCGCGGTGGCAGCCCGATGGGGTGCTGGCGCCCTCGGCGCTCTGGGCCGATGGGCATGCGTGGCATGACGAGGCGTGGCCGGGCATGACCCCTGCGGCCCCTGAGTTTTCGGTGTACGAGATGCATGTGGGGACCTTTACGGACGCGGGCACGTTTGACGGGGCCATCGCGGATCTGCCCCGGCTGGCGCACTTGGGCATCTCGGCGCTGGAACTGCTCCCGGTCTCCCAATGCCCGGGTCGATGGAACTGGGGTTACGATGGCGTGTTTCCGTTTGCCGTGCAGGAGAGCCTGGGCGGGGCGGACGGCCTCTGCCGGCTGGTGGACGCCGCGCATCAGACGGGCCTGGGCGTCATCATGGACGTGGTGTACAACCATATCGGTCCCGAAGGGGTGTACTGGGACGAGTTTGCCCCGTATTACTCGGAGCGCCATCGGACGCCGTGGGGGCCCGCCCTGAACTTTGACGGGCGCGGCTCCGATGGGGTGCGGCACTTTTTCTTGAGCCACGCCCTGGAGTGGCAGCGGCGCTTTCACTTGGATGGCTTTCGCTTTGATGCTGTTCACGCCATTATCGACCAGACGGCGTGGCCCTTTTGGGAACAGGTGACCACCGCCCTGCACGAGGCGGGCCGTAGCAAGGGGCGGCCCGCCTGGCTGGTGGCGGAGAGCGACTGGAACGCGCCCCGCGTGGTGCGGCCGGCCCCGTTGGGCGGCCTCGGCTTCGACGCGTTTTGGTCCGACGATGTCCACCATGCGGTGCATGCCGCCTTGACCCCAGACCGTGCCGGCTACTACCAGGACTTTGGGGCGCTCACCGATGTGGCGGCAGCGATGCGCCAGGGCCTCGTCCAGACCGGCCGCTGGTCTGGCTATCGTGGCCGACACTACGGCCGGCCCTACGACGCCGCCGACGCCCCGCCCGCGCCGGCGGTGGTGGTGTATCTGCAGAACCACGACCAGGTGGGCAATCGCCCCCAGGGGGATCGGCTGGTCGTGCAGGCCGGGATAGAGGCGGCCAAGGCGGCGGCGGGGCTGGTGCTCACGGCGCCGTTCGTGCCGATGCTGTTCATGGGGGAGGAGTACGGCGAGACGGCCCCGTTCCTGTACTTCGTGGATCATGCCGGCGCTGCCCTGATGGACGCCGTCCGGCGCGGCCGGGCAGATGAAGCGCGGGCGTTTGGCTGGATGGAGTCCACCCGCGACCCGACGGTGGCGGCGGCTTTGGCCGACTCGCGGCTTACCCGGCGGGAGCAGCGGGGCGTGGCGGCGTATTATAAAGCCCTGTTGGCGTGGCGCCGTGCGCCGGCGCTGGCGGAACGGCGGCTCGGGACGATCACGGCGCAGGCCGGCGCGCACGCGGTGGTGGTGGAACGTCACGGTGGCGGCCAGCGCCTGGCGCTGGTGTGGGTCCCCGCGGGGCACCCCGAGCCGATGATCCTGCCCTGGGGGCCGGGAGGGCCGGAATGCTCGGAATGGTGGGAGCGGAAACTGGAGTCCGCCGACGGGCTTTATGCCGGTCCGGGAGGGATGCTGCCCGACCGGGTGCGGTCGGACGAGCCCGTGAGCGTGCCGGGTCCCAACTTCTCCATCTGGGAGGCCCGGGAAAGCTAACGGCCGTGGGTGTCTGCGGGGCCGTGCACTTCAGGGGGCGGAAGAGAGAGGGGTTTGCCGTTGGGTGGACGCTCGGTCCTGGTTCATGGCCACTTTTATCAGCCGCCACGGGAAAATCCGTGGCTGGAGGCGGTGCAGGAGGAGCATTCGGCGGCGCCCTATCATGATTGGAACCGTCGCATCACCGACGAGTGCTACGAGCCCAACACCGCCTCGCGGATCCTGAACGGCGCGGGGGACATCGAGCGCATTGTCAACAACTTTGCGTGGATGAGCTTCAACGTCGGGCCCACGCTGCTGGCGTGGCTGGAGCATGAGGCGCCCGACGTGTACCGCAGCATCCTGGAGGGAGACCGGGCCAGCCAGACGCGATACGGGGGGCATGGGTCGGCGCTGGCCCAGGCGTACAACCATGTCATTCTGCCGCTCGCAAGCCCGCGGGATCGGCTGACGGAGATTCGCTGGGGCATTCGCGACTTCTGCCACCGGTTTGGACGAATGCCGGAGGGCATGTGGCTGCCTGAAACCGCGGCGGACACCGCCACCTTGGAGGATCTGGCCGCGGAGGGGATTCGCTTCACCGTGCTGGCGCCGTCCCAGGCCGCCCGCTGCCGGCCCGAAGGCGGGTTGGACTGGGTGGACACCTCGGGCGGCACCATCGACCCCACGCGGCCCTATCGGGTGGAGTTGCCATCCGGAGCGACCATCGCCGTATTTTTCTACGACGGGCCGACGTCCCAGGCGGTCGCATTTGAGGGCCTGCTCGACGACGGCGCTCGGTTCGCCGAGCGCCTGCTGGCGGCGTTTGATGACCGCGACGTGCCGCAGCTGGTCCACGTTGCCACCGACGGCGAGAGCTACGGGCACCATCATCGGTGGGGCAACATGGCGCTGTCGTATGCGCTCTCGGTGATTGAGCAGTCGGGCTGGGCTGCGTTGACCAACTACGGCCAGTATCTGGCCGATCATCCCCCCACCTGGGTCGCAGAGATTCACGAACAAAGTTCGTGGAGCTGCGTGCACGGCGTGGAGCGCTGGCGTGACGATTGTGGTTGCAGCACCGGCATGACGCCGGGTTGGCACCAGCGGTGGCGGGCGCCGCTCAGAACGGCGCTGGACCGCCTGGCCGCGACCGCGGCCGCCGCCTACAGCAGGGCGGCCGCGCCGCTCTTAAAGGACCCTTGGGCGGCGCGCGACGCATACGTCGACGTGATCCTGGATCGGTCGCCCACCGTGCTGGACCGATTCTTCGACGAGCAGGCGCAGGCGGGACTCGATGCGGCGGGACGCGTCCAGGCTCGGCAGCTTTTGGAGATGGCGCGCCATGCGCTGTTGATGTTCACGAGCTGTGGCTGGTTTTTTGACGACATCTCCGGGTTGGAGGCGGTGCAGGTGCTGCGTTACGCCGGTCGGGTGCTCCAGCTGGCCCGGGACGCATTGGATGAGGATTGGCGCGACCCGTTTCTGGCCGTGCTGGCCGAAGCCGAGAGCAATCTGCCGGCCTGGAAGGATGGCGCGACGGTGTATCGCCGCGCAGTGGAGCCGGTGCAGCTGGACCTCACCGGGGTGGGGGCCCACGCCACGATGCTGTCCTTGTTGGAGCCCGTGGCCGGGGGCGTCCCGCGAGACGCTATCCACCCGTATTGTTATACAGTCAATTGGCAAGACCGCCAGGAGGTGCGCGCGGCGCGCACCAAGGCAGTCGTGGCGCGGCTCACCGTGCGGTCCAACATCACCGGTGCGTGGACCGAGTTGTCGGGGGCGGCGGTGCATTGGGGCGACCACAACGTGGTGGCCGGCGTGCGGCCGTTTTGCGGCATCGAGGCGTACCGCAGGACGGCGGAACAGGTGCTGGACGCCTTTCGGCGGGCGGACACCGCGGGAGTGATTCACGTGCTGGATCAGCATTTCATGGGGGCCACGTATAATCTCACGCACCTGTTTCGGGATGAACAGCGGCTGGTGCTGGGAGGCGTCCTGGCCGACGGGACGGCCGAAGCCGAGGCCGCGTATGGCCAAGTGTACGACCGCCAAAGCACGCTGATGCGGTTTCTGGTCGAGTTGGACCAGCCGATTCCCGAGGTGTTTCGCACCGCCGCCGCCTTTGCCCTGGCGCACCGGCTCCGCGGCGCGCTGCACCGCCAGCCGTGGAACGGAGCCCACATCCGGGACCTCTTGGCCGAAGTCGCGTTCTGGCAGGTGGATCTGGGAGCCCATGACTGGACCTATACGTTGGAGCGGACGCTGGGCCGATGGGCGCGGGAACTGGCCGACCGGCCCACCGACGCCGCCCGCTGGCGCCAGCTGGACGAGGACTTGGGGCTGTTGGGGGATCTGCCCTGGACACCCGACTTGCGTCGGCTCCAGGACGTGTGCTACCGCGAGTTGGTCATGAACCGGCATGGCGCCGCCGTCGTCGTGGGCGATGGCGTGGCGCGGAATCTGGCTCAGCGCGTCCGGGTCGCGTGGCCAGCCACCTAAGGGGCTGGGGCGCGGGTGAATGCCAGCGCAGTCATTTCGTCCTGGAGCTGTTCGGGGCTCTGGTACAAGATGGCGTGGAGGCCGGCCCGGGCAGCCGCCTCCACGTTGGCCGCCTGGTCATCCCAAAACAGCACCCGTGTGGGATCAGGTGCCCCCGAATAGCGGAGCTGGGCGCGCGAAGTACACCGGATCCGGCTTTCGCGCGCCCAGCTCCGACGAGGCTAGCGTGCCGGTCACCAACGTGCCGAGCCCGATGTCGTCCATGAGCACCTGGAGGCGCGTGGCCTCCTGGTTGGTGGCCAAGTACTGGGGCACGCGCGACTGCGCGAGGTGTTGGAGCCAATCCCAGGCGACCCTGTTTTTCGTGCGCTCGCTGTCGAACCAGATTTTCAGGAAAGCGTTGACGCCATTCGACCAGCCCCATTCTTGAAGAAAGGGGGGCAGGACGTCAGCCAACTGCGCTCGGCCGATGAGGCAGTCCTGAAACGGACCGTGGAAAAAGGCGGCTGTCTCTTCCTGCCGGATCCCGAGCTCCGGCAGCCGCGCACTGAATCCCGCGCCGACGATGAGCACCCCGTCCACATCCCACCACACCATGTCGACTTCCCGCACCGCAACGCCCCCTCTGGTCGACCGGCAAACCCACCTAAGATAGCACGTCGGCCAGCCGGGCCAGCGTGGCGGTCAGGCGCTCGCGTGGCGCGGCAGCAAAATTGAAACGCGCGTATCCCTCCGGCGATCCGTACACCTGCCCGGGGGTGAACACCAGACCTGCCCGCTCGATGGCTTCCCCAAGCCATTGCCGGTCGGTTTTCCCATCCGGCCAGCGGATCCACTGATAAAAGCCGCCCATGGGTGCCTCCCAAACAGCCCCCAGGCGTCGGAGGGGCTCCATCGCCTGATGGAAGTGCGCGAGCCGCTCCCCAAGTCTCTGCTTGAAGACGACTTCGTGAGCCGAGCGCTGGGCGTCGGTGAGCCAGGCCGCCACCAGCGCCTGCATCGGAAGCGGCGTACCCATGTCCATTTGGCCCTTGATATCGGCCAGCTGCCGGATAACGGGGGCGGGTGCCACCATCCAGCCCACCCTGAGTCCCGGGGCGACACTCTTGGACACCGTACCGATATAAATCACGTGCGGGCTGCCGCCCTCCGTATACAAAGGCGCGGGCGGGCGGGTGGCCGAAAGGTCGAACCCGTAGAACGCGTCGTCCTCCAACACGGGCACCTGCCAGCGGGTCGCCAGGTCCAAGAGGGTCGCTCGGCGCACCGTCGACAGCACCGTGCCGGTGGGATTGTGATGGGTGGGATTGACCCACACCATGGACGGCCGGTGATGGCGCAGGGTGGACTCCAGCGCATCGGGGAGGAGTCCCTCTCCATCCATGGCGATGGGCAGCAGCCGAATCCCGCAGGACTGAAACAGCGGCAGTGAGTAGTAGTACGAAGGCGACTCCATGGCGATGGCGTCACCGGGCTTCAGGAGACCCCGGGCAGCGAGGTACAAGGCCTGCGACGCGCCCGATGTGATGAGCACCGACGCGGGGGACACGCTGCGCCCGGTGCGGCGCTCCATCTCTTGGGCCACGGCTTCGCGGAGCGGCATCCAACCCTCGGGCGCGCCGTACTCCAACAACGCCCCCACCTCGACGGTACGCCACAACTGCGCGAGTCTCTCTTGGGGCCAAAAATCGGGACCGGGGTCGGCGCGCGTCAAGTCGAGAATCCCGGGCCGACGGCGAGCCTCCCTCACCTGGGTCAACAGGGCGGCGGACGGGCGGGAGGCGGCGGTGGCCAGATATCGGGTCCAGTTGGGGGCCACGCCCCAGAGACTTTGGTGGACATACGTACCACTGCCCTGACGGCGCTCCAGGAGTCCGTCCGCGGCCAAGTCGTCGTAAACGGCGGCGACGGTGCTGCGGTTCACGCCTAACGTTTGGGCCAGTGCCCGCTCCGTCGGAATGCGGGTGCCCGGTGGCCAGGCTCCCTCCCGCACCCGATCCCATACGAGCTGCCGCACCGTGGTTGACGCTGTTCTGCGCATGCGATCCCCCCATTGGCTCTAAAAATCATCGCAAATTGGCTGGACGTCAAGCGGCCATTTTCGGATAGGGTCGGACAAGATCTAGGGACCGCCAGGAGGGATCGGGATGACAAGAGCTTGGTGGTGGGGGGCAGTTGGCATGCTGGGGTTCAGCCTGACCCTGCCTGCCACGCAGATGGGCGATCCGTCCCTGGGACCGGACATCATGGGGATGGGCCGTGCTGCGGCGGCGGCGCTCGTGGCGGCGGCCTGGCTCTGGCTCCTGCGCCGGCCCTTCCCCAGGCGCCACGTCGTGGCGCTGGTGGTGGTGGGGCTGGGCGTCGTGATTGGATTTCCCTGGCTCTCCGCCGTCGCGCTCACGGGGTTGCCGGCCGCCAACGGCGCGGTGGTGCTGGCGCTGCTGCCACTGGCCACGGCCTGGGTGGGAGCCCGGCGGGCCCACGAGGTGATGCCGGCCGGGTTTTGGGTGGCGGCCGGCACGGCGAGTGGGGTGGTGCTGGTTTATGCGCTCCTGACCGGGGGGAAGGCGGCGTGGCCCGACCTGGCGTTGGTGGGTGCTGTGGCGGCCGCGGCGGTGGGGTACGCCGAGGGCGGGCGGCTTGCTCGTCAGATGCCGGCGGCCGACGTGATTTGCTGGGCGCTGGTGCTGGTGAGCCCGGCCGCCTTGGGGGTCGCCGCGACGCACCTGCCCCATGATTGGAGTCTGGTGCCGACTCGAGCGTGGGCCGCCTTCGCCTACGTGGCGCTGGGCAGTCAGCTGGCGGCCTTTTTCGCGTGGTACCGGGGACTGGCGCTGGGTGGGGTGGCGCGCGTCAGCCAGGTGCAGTATGTGCAGCTGTTTTGCACGCTGGGGTGGTCCGCTTGGTTGTTGGGTGAGCCTCTTACGTGGCAAGACGCTCTAGCCGCGGTGCTGGTGGTGGGCAGCGTGGCGCTCGGCCAGCGCGCCCGGCTGTCGACCGGGCTGAACGGTATCGGGGCGGGTGCGAACCGCTAGTCCCGCAGGAAGCTTAGGGACAGACGCTCGGCCCTTCCACGGCCGTGGGCTTAGCTCCGTGAGCACCGGATGCGTTGGATTAGGATGCGCTCCAGGACCGCGCCTGGGGCGTGGCGTGCGGGGATGGCGGGTCGTGGGCAGCCGATGGGATTTGCCGGGAAAGTTGACGGGCGTCCGTGGTCGGCGCTCCGGAGGGCGGCCATCGCCTGCCGATCACCACCCACCACGTCGCTCCCACCAGCATGGAACCCACGCCGGTGGCCACGGCAATGCCTTGCGGGCCAGCCCACGCCAGGAGCAGGGCGGTGAGCGCCAAGGAGAGCTTGCCAACGGTGCCGTAGGTAGCGTTGTGTAAACTGTAAACGCGACTGTGAAGCTGCGTAGGTACGGTCTCCAAAAGGAGGGTCGTATCCCATGCGATAATGAGGCCGCTGGCCATCCGCATGGCGAGGAGCCAGGGAATTGCGATGGTCCAGGTGTGACTGACGGCGAACAGCGTCCAGAAGAGTCCTTGTAGTAAGTAAGCCAAGCCATAAGCATGGGGGCGCCAACGGGGCCGGATCCGCCGTGCGGCAAATGTCCCGAGCAGGACCCCCGCGCCATCCGTTACATAGAAGCCGCTGACACCCCATCCGCCCCCGTGCAACAGCCGCACCCCGTAATCGGTGAGGAGTACATCATAGCTACCTCCAATGAGTCCCCACGCGATTCCGACGACCAGCACGCTGGACGCGGCCGGAAAGTCCCGCAACGCCCGAAAGCCGTCACGGACGGTGTGACCGAAAGATCGTTGCGGCTGGGGTGTGGGCCCAGCCGAACGGGCCCGGGCCAGCGGCACGAGGGATGCGAGGAGGCCGCCGGAGAGCAGGCGTAGAATGGCTGCCAGGAGGAGCAGGGTCATTAGTCCCCAAATCGCCACCGTGCCACCCAGCAGGGCCCCGACAATCGTGGTCATCCCGGTGATGCTGCCTAGGCGAGCATTCACGTCGGTCCATTGGGCCGGTGGCGTCACGCGGTACCGCAACTGTTGACGTGCGCTCGCTCCGGCACTACCCAAGACATTATACAGTGCGTACAAGCCCGTCATCACGATGACGTGGCGCGTCAGTAGCAAGCCGATGAAGGGCAGCAGCAGGGCTTGACCGATCGCCGCGGCGGCGGCTAGGCCAGGCAGATCGTGCCGGTCCAGCCAGGCACCCACCACGGGCCCCAGGAGGAGGGCAGGAAGTGTCGCCAACAAGACCACGGTGGCCATCACCGCGGCGGAATGGACCGCCACGAGCGTGACAAACAGTCCAACTTGGACCATCCAACCCGATAATCCAATCTGGATCGCCGAGAACCAGAAACGACCAAATCCTGCCGGTCCCTTCCACGCGTGAATCATCCGTTCAGCCTCCTGGCGATAGTCCGATTATAGAAATTCCTCGTCTGCGATTGAATACGACAATAGTTGTAGGTAGGGGGCAGCATGGCGTCTCACGCAGAGTCGCCGGAGCGCGCTTTACGTGTCGGCCGCTCACGTCAGTAAAACATCGCTTGGAGGGATGGGACCCCAAGAGCCCTGGGAGAGAGCACTCGGCGGGTGGCCCCGCATCACGGGCTTACCAACGCCTGGTGAGCCCTGCTGGCGCATCCGAGGGGCGCCATGAGCACGCTGAAGTTGATTCCCATACGCTTGCCCGGCGACTTGATCCAGGCGATTGACCGGTTGAGCGGGCCCGGAAAGCGGACGGCCTTTCTCGTGGAGGCGGCGAGGCGAGAGGTGATTCGGCAGGCCCAACTGCGTGCCTTGGACGAGTCGGCCGGCGCGTGGCGTGCCGAAGCCCACG
>JAJZWS010000029.1 GCA_021846565.1 Bacillota bacterium | reverse complement strand
GGACGGGCGCTCCCGCCAGAGGCTGTTGACGCACTGGCCCGGGTTCGCGGCGTCCGTGGCGCTGCGCGAGGCGGTCGCCGCGCGCTTTCCGACCCTGACGGTGGATGGGGCGGCGGTGGACCGCGCGTTGGCGGCGGGGCCGCCCGGGTGCCCGGCGCTCACGCCCGCGGCGCGCACGTGGGCCGACACGGCTCACGATCTCCGCACCTGGGCCCTCACCACCGACGTCCCGCGGGAGCGGACGGACTTGGAGATGGCGGCGCGCGTGCTCACGCTGTGGGCGACGCGGGTGCCGGCCTCGTCCCCGTCCCTGCCCCCGTAACGGGTCGCCACGCGCTCTCGACCCCTCCCGGAAATTCCCCATGGGCGCACCAGGGCCGATGGGGAATTTTCCGTGATGAAACTGGGGAAAACCCCTTGACGAAATACACCGCGGCGAATCGTCGCCCGGTCGAGCCCGGTGACCTCCGCCACGACCGCGATCCCGCCGCGCCCCAGCGCCTCGCCTCGGCGGCGGCCTCCAAGCGGCGGGTCCGTTCGTTATGCTCCCCACTCACGGCCACCCAGCGTGTGCGAATGCCGGCCGCCGCCTCGACCATCCGATAGTGCCTCGGGACGAACCCCTTTCCGCATCCAGCGGTCGGGATCCTTCGTCACCCACCACTTCAATTCCGTTGTTTTCGGGTTAACTATTCTGACGGGGCTCCTAAGTGGGGGAATACGATGGCCGTCTACACCATGCCGCCTGGGCGCGGCTGGGGAAGGTCGCGCTCCAACGCTGAGCCCCCGCCAGCGGCCTCACGATCCACGTCAGCCCCTCCCCCCCCCCGGGCACAGCCAGGGGAACTCTATTGAACACCGCCGGTTCAGTTTCATCAGCATGAACTGGCGGGGGCACCCGCTCAGCACCTTTGAAACCATCGTCGAGTGGATCGGGCACACCAAAACGCCAACGGGGCTGACCGTCTGGGCCGAGTGGGACCAGGGCCCCTATCCCACGGGCATCCCCATCACCCAGGCGGAGCCGGACGCCTTGGCTCTGGTGTACGACACCGTCCGGGGGCAGTGGCACTACACAATTTCGCCCCAATCCGACTCAGTTATTAGACCGTGAGCCCTTAGCGGCGGGGCCGGGGGCCCTCAAGCCGATTCTCGGCCCGTCCGGTTTCTTCACCCACCGTCCTGGTGGAGGAGATGGCTGGCGCCGAAGGCGGTGACGTCGCAGTTTCGCGATACTGCCAGGCGAGGGAGCCGGGGGTGTACGCCTCACCCAACGGGTGACCTTCCTGTACACGGGTTGGATCTCGACAACCCTGACGTATCGGGGCTTCCACGTCACTCGCACCTCTATCCAGCCCACTCATCTGCGAGATGCAGGGTCAACGTCTCCCTTTTTTAGGCGTCCGCCGGGCCGCCGCGCGACAGAGGGGCCAGTGCTGCATCCCACGCTTGTCGAATCTGCGCCCAATCCCGTTCGGACACGCGGCCCAGGATGTCCTCCACTATGGAATCGTGAAGCGTGAGGATCTTTCCGGCCCGTGCCCACGATGGCTTGACCAACCCGCCCGCCGACCAGTCCATCAACGGGAAGTCGGCGGGCATAGCACTGGGGACACTCGTGACCGCCACCACGATCACGTCGTGGGTCCCGTGGTGGAACGCCGTCGTGCTGACCACGATCGCCGGCCGGCGCTTGGTGCTCGAGAGATCCGTAAACGGAAACCTCACCAGCACGACTGACCGGGGCTCAAGGTCGGTCATAGACGGCGTCCTGGGGATTGTCCCAGAAGGCAACCGCGGGCTCGGCAGCCCGCAGCCAGCCCCACTCCTCTTTAGGAATTTGCAAACCCAAGCGCAGTCGTCGGATGAGCTCCCGCTGCTCCTCGTGTCCGAGCGCGAGAATCTCCCGGGTCAACGCATCGAGGTGGCTAGCCATCTCACACTCCCTTCCGTCAGGCTGCCTAGCGGCAGCCATCGACCCTCTGGTTCTATAAGTGTATACCTGCATCAGCTACGGCAATGGCGGTCGGGCTACGATGTGCGGGATCCCATCACGTCGTCGCACAGCATGTCGGGCATGCGGTCCCAGACCGCAACGGCAAGTAACCCGGACCAACTGCCCCAAGCGGTATACCCGGGATTGGCCTGCGACGGCCGGGGACCTAACACGCGCCCGGAGTGGGTGAATGCTTGCTGAAGGCAGTCGCCTCGGCGCGTGGGTTCCAGCGCCATGGGAGAATCCTTGGGCACATCCTCGCGCTTGAACCCTGCACGACGAATCCTGGCTATCCAACGCGCGACCGTGAGGGGGTGTGGGGCGGACCGGCGTCTGGGTGCTCCTCGGCAGCCGGCCACGGCCCCACCGCCGGTCCGAACGACTCCCCGACACTGGGGCGCCGAGTGTCCCCCATCCAGACTCCCGGCGATGGGTGGGCTATAACGCGCTCCATCCCGAGATGAGAAAGCTGGCCAGCGGCACCAGAAACACCACCAGCACCATCAGGAGCAGCGCCCCCGGCAGCGCCGCGGTCCACAGCGGCCGCTTCGCCTCCCGCACTCGTTCTTCCTGGGCGAGGCGTTCCCACAAGAGGAGCCCCTGCGCGTGGGCCGCCTCGGCGTCGAGGCCATGCTCCCACGCCGTGCGCAGGAGTTGCGCCACCTGCCGTCCTTCCACCGTGTTGTGCGCCTGGACAAACGCGTCCCCCGCCCGGTCATCCCCCTGACTCAGCCGATGAGCCAGCGCAAGGACGTCCGTGCCCAGCGGCCCGGCCGGCGCCGCCTCCTCGATGGCCGCCAGCAGCGGCATCCCCGACGACGCTAAGAGCGCCATCGCTTGCCAGAAGCGGCACAGGGCCCGGCGCTCGTCCGCCTGGCCGCCCGCGTCTGGCAGCCACTGCAGCGCCACCAACGCCAACAGCCCGCCCGCCGCCAAGCTCTGGCCTCCCAGGACCCACAGGATCCCGACCGCCCCCCACCACACCGTCCGCTCGACGCGCCTTCCCCCTGTGGCCCACTCCGACCAGAGAAGCGTCGCCCCTCCGGCCCACAGCTCAGGCACGGCCCCCCTCCTCCCGCTCGCGATGGGCCAGCCCCAGAACGCCCCACCCGACCCCGCCCGCCAGAATCATCGCCGCCTGACCGGGGGCCGTGGTCACCATGACCGTGTAGAAACTCGGCACCATCCCCCAGAACAGGAGCACCACGCCCAGCGGCGCTGCGGCCAGCAGGCTGACCGTGCCGCGGCCACCGGCCAGGGCCGCCGCCCGCTCCCAGCGCAGCCGCCGGTCCAGCCGCAGCTGAGCCAGCATTTGGTGGGCCACGGCCCCCACGGACCCCCCATGCTGCGCCAGCACCTGCCACGCCCGCGACGCCTGGCTCAGCGCCGGCACCGGCCACACCGCGGCCAGTTGCTTACCCAGGGTGTCCAGCCTCCGCGCCAGCGGCCGCAGGTGCGGCGGCAACGCCCGGTCGACCGCGCGCGCCAGCGAGGGCTCGGCTTCGGCCACCAGCAGGAGCTGCTCCAGAAATTGTTCCACCTCCGAGTCCCACTCGTCCCGCACCGCCCAGTGCTGACGCCACCGCTGAGCCGTCTGGTACCCCACTCCCAGCAGCATCCCCCCAAGCGCGAAGGCCCAGGACCCGAGCCCGAGCCCCACCAGCGCACCCAGTGCCGCCTGCCAGCCGCTGCGGCGGGCGGCCGTCAGCCCCCCCGCCACCGCGGCCGCCACCCACCACCCCCACGCCTGACTCGGGTTCACGGACCCACCCGCACCAATTGATCCAGCCCATCCCGCCGAAAGTGCGGCTGCACGCTGCCCTCCACAATCCCGTCCACTTCCGCCACGTGCCGAGCGCCTTGGGCGGTGCGCGCGACAAACACGATGACGTCGACCGCCCGCAGGATCTGCTGGCACAGGACGTCGAACGACAGGGGGGTGCCGCTGCGCAGCGCGGCCCGTGCCAGGCGGTACACCGTGTCCAACCCCGGCCCCGGGCTGTGCACCGTCGTAAAGCTGCCGGGATGGCCGGTGGCCATGGCCTCAATGAGGTCCAAAGCTTCCTGGGCCCGCACCTCCCCCACCACGATGCGGTCGGGCCGCATCCGAAGGGCCTGCACCACCAGGTCATGCGTGGTGTATCGGCCAGAGCTTTCGAGCGACACGACCCCCGCCCGGGTCAGGTCTAGCTCGCGCACATCCTCAATGATTACCAGCCGCTGGTCGTCGGGGACGGCCCCGATGAGGAGGCGCAGCAGATGCGTCTTGCCAGCCCCGGCACCGCCAGCTACCACCACATTGGCGCGTCCGGCCACCGCCTCGCTCAAAAACCGCCACACCTCGGGCGTCACCGCGCCGCTGGCGAGCAGATCGTCGATCTCCGGCGGGTGCTCCGGGGTTCGTCGGATGGCGACGGCTGGGTATCGGCTCACAGGAGGCAGGATGACGGAGATCCGGGATCCATCGGACAGGCGGGCGTCCGCCATCGGATGTTCGGTCGTGAGATCGCGCCCGGCTCGGGCCGCCAGCCGCTGGGCCAACGCCGCCACCTCTGCTTCATCCGCAAAGACCGATGGCACGCGCTCCAACACACCACCCCGCTCCACCATCACCTCGTCGGCGCGGTTGACCATGATCTCGGTGACGCGGTCGTCCAGCAGCAGCGCATCCAGCGCCCCAAGCCCGGTCAGTTGATTCAACACCGAGCGACGCACCAACGGCCGCACCCCCACCTCCGTGTCCAATTCGTCCAACAAGTCGTCCACCGCGCGCCCCAGTGCCGCCAGACGCTCCTCGGTCCACACCAGGTACCCCAGTTGACCGGGCTGCCGGGCTTCCACTTCACGAACCACCCGCGTACTCACCTCCGCCAGGTTGGTCACCGGCTCCCGTGCGTGGAGCGGTTGAAAGCGGCGGCCGCCTTCTTCTGAAACCAGTCGTGCCATGGGACACCTCCTTCTCGTCGTTCCGACGCGGCCCGGGGTCCTCCCGGCCATCCCTCAGGCAGCGCGCTGGCCAGCCCCCGATGGCGTCCGGGCAGCACCGTCCCCTTCACGGCTATCTCGACACCGGGATGCAACTCACGCAGCAGGCCAACCACTTCCACGGCACGCTCCCCCTGCTCGGGATGACCGATCACCACCACGTGGTCCGCCAGGGCCGCCCACCGCGCCGCCGTCCACGCGCGCAGATCCCGTCCCAGATCCACCACCACCACTCCGACCTTCGCGGCCACCACGGACGGCGCCTCGGCGTCCTCGGGTGGCGGCGTCAGTTCCCACGGGGCGGGGGAAGGCAGGAGTGTGCCACCGCGACAAGCCACGGGGCGCGGCGGGCGGCGGTCGCGCCAAAGCGTGGGCGCCAGTTTTTCCGTCAGTCCCCCCTGCGCCCAGTCGGCGTCGACCCACAGCACGGGCGCCTGGCGCGCCGCCCATTGCTGCCCCCACACCCACGCCGCCGTGGTCGTCCCCACGCCGCCGGCCAAGCCCACCACCCCCAGCACATGCCCGTCTTCGCCAAAGCCGGAGGGCGACACGAGGGTCTCGACCCAGGCGGCCAGGGTAGGCTCGGTCAACTCGCCATGCCAGACGGTCACACTGCTGGGCAGCGCCCGCCACGCCGGGGGCGGCGCCTCCTCCAGCCATACGGCGACGGCGTGGTCGGCCGCCCAGCGGCGCACCCGCTCTACCGACAACCCTTCCAGGTCCTGCGTGACCACAGCGCCCTGCGTGCCGGGGTCGGCCAGCTGCGCCTCTAAGGCCGCGCACGAGTCCACCACCGCGGCACCCGAGGCCTCGCTCATGGTGCGCAACTCGCTGTGAGTGGTGCCGACCACCACCTGCGACCAGGCGCTCATGGCGTCGGCCCCAGGTTAATCACGCTGGCCGACCCCAGGTTGTGCTGCACCAATGCGGTCAACACCGGCATCGGGGCCGTGAGCGTCACGCTGCCGGCGCCGCCATAGGCCCCTGCCACGAGCGCCGTGACGACAACCGGGGGCGAAATCCAGGATCCCTGCCGCCCGACGACGGCAAACTCGACCCGGTCCCCGGCCGTGATCCCCGCCAGCGCCACGCTGTCAAGCGCGACCGACAACGTGGCTCCCGGCGCCGCACCGTGCACCGTCGAGCGAAAGTCCGCGCCTACTACGGTCTGACCGGGCTCCAGGTTGACCCGCGCCACGGCATGCGCGGGTGGGCCCGCCGTCGTCACCTGGGCCACTTGGCGGAAATCGCTCGGCGACAGCGCGCTGCCGGCCGGCACGGCGCGTGCCAGCACCCAAACCGGCGCTTGCTGATGTGCACTGTACACGCTGGCCGCGGCCAGCAGGAGGCCGGCCGCAGGCAGCACCAACCGTGTCGCGGACACCTTAATCGGCACGGGCACGAGCTTCTCCCTCCTTGATGAGACGTGTTTCTAAAGGACTGGCCAGAATCCGAATCGGAATGCGATCGCGATCCACCATCAGGAGGCCCTCCCCGACCGCAGACCCTTCCAACAGCGCCGTCTCCGGCTTGGTGAGATGGAAAACCTGGGCCAGTTCCGGTACGGCGTCGGGATGCGGTCGCAGCAGCAACACCAGTGGACTGTTGCGCAGGCACACCTGCGCTGACACCGAGCGCAATGCATCGTGAGCATCCTGGGTCACCAGCGTGAGCGCGGTGTGCCACTTCCGCGCCCGGCGGTACAACTCTTCCAGATACGGCGCCAGCTGCGGGTTCGCCAAGAGGTGCCACGCCTCGTCGAACACCACCCACCGGGGCGCGCCCTGGTACAGCGTCGCGACCACGTGCTCCACCGTTACCAGGTACGCGGCCATCGTGAGACTGGGCGGCAGCCGTGACAGGTCCACCACGGTAATGCCATCGTCGGGGAATGGCTTCATGGACTCCCCCATCACGGACAGCCATTCCCGCACGGCGGGTCCCACGCGTTCGGCGGTGGCACTGTCGGCCAGCGCCAGGCGGGCCAGCCAAGCGCTGGGCGCCGTCTCGTCCGAGGTCGCGAGGTCCGCCTTGACCGTTTCGGCCATCCGCCGGGGTAGACGCGTCCCCATCGTCTCCAACCACCGCACCACGAAGTTGGCCCGGCGGGAACGCTCCGCCGAGCTTTCGTCATACAGCGCCAGCGGGTTTAGGCCGGCTCCGTGGCCCACATGCACGACGTGGGACGGATCCGCCAGCGAACCGTACTCACCCTCGGGATCCACCACCATTACCGGCAGCCCATGGTACCTGGCCCGCAGGATAAGAACCTTGGTCGCGAAGCTCTTGCCGGCTCCGGACCATGCCACGGTGAGGCTGTGCGGCGCGGGCAGGCGCTCGCGGTCCACCACCACCAGGCTTTTCGTGAGCGGGTTCTCCCCCCAAACCTGTCCATGGGGATGCTGCACATCGTCCCCCATCCAAGGAAAAAGTGTGGCGGCGGCACGGCTGTCCATTTCACGCGCCCCGTAGGACGGAAAGCCCCCGGGCAGGACGCTGCGAAAAATGTCCGCCTGCTGAAAGCGGCACCGCCGGAGCGGCATCATGAGGCTTTCAGCCAAGGTCATCACCTGATGGCTACGCCGGTCCAGCTCGGCCTGCGTCGGTGCCTGCAGCACCACCGCCAATCCTACGCGCAACAGCCGGGTCGCCCCGCGAGCGATTTCCCTTCGCAGTTCCTCCGCGTCGGCCAGCGCGGTTTGGCTGGCCGCGTCCGGCAACCGCCCCAGCTGAGCCCGCGAGCGCTCCGCTCCCTGGTGCCAGATGAGCCGCCGGGTGAGGCGGGCCACCTGTTCTTCCGACCCCAGGGGCTCGATGCCCAGCACCACGACGTGAGCGAAAGGCGCCTCCAACAGGGGGCGCCACCATCCGGCGCGCACCTCGCGCGGCCAGCCCCGCACCCCCAGCACCCGTATCCATCGGTCGTCTATAGCCAAGGCATCCGGGAGGACTTCAATCGAGTCGGGCCACACGGACCCCAGCCGACGGCGGCGCTCCGTGTCGTCCGAGTTCTCGTCGGCTATGAGTCCTCGGGCCAAGGCGCGACGTCCCACGACCAATTCACCTCCTTGGGCAGCTCGGCCGCCGACAGTGCCGAAAACACAAAGTCGTACAATTCCTCGGTGGGCAGCTGGCGAATGCGGACCCCTGCGGGACGCAACCCTTCCGCCACGGCCGCGTGGCGCCGGGTCAATTCCATCTGTGCCTCGTCCCACAACACCTCCCCCCGCTTGAGTGGCCGGCTGCGGGAATCCTGCCCCTGCCAAGAAAGCACCAGGAAAAACCGACGCCGCAGCAGATGCTCGCTGGTCGCCGACTCCTGCAGGAACCGGATGTAATCTGCCAAAGCCGGCCGGAGGTGCGGCTCGAGCTGATTTTCTTGGGACTTGACTTCGGCCAGGTACTCATCCAAGCGCAGACGGTCCGTACGAATCAGAACCTGGATTGGAAAGCTGAGCCCATTCAGGAAGTTGGTGAACTGCAGCACGAGCGCATAGCGCTCGCGCTCGCTCTTTAAAGCAAAGCCCACGGGCGTCACCTCCAGCACCGCCACGAACCGATCCCGTTCCAACAAACACATCCCGCCGCCAATGGCCCGGAGCGGGTACAGCCGGCGCATTCCGGCCGTCATTTTGACCACCTTATTGACTCCCCTTTCCGATTTAACCTTGCGGTCGGCGGCTGGGTGCCGCGTTTCGCTCAGGCCTCCGCGATGAAACGCTGCGGGGTCACGTGGTACCAGCCCCACCACCCGACATGCATCCACAACGGATCGCGATCCATCCGCACCAGGGCGACGACCGCCATCGCCCCCACAGCCGCCGCCCAGGGCCATCCATGGCCCGACCCCGCCGCGTAGACCATCCCTGCCAGCCCAATCCCTACCGCCAGCACCAGGGCGTCGCCCAGGCTGATGCCCAAAAGCGCCCCCGCCTCGCTGGGCAACGGCAAGGGAATTTCTCGCCTCACCACAACGTGCGTTCGCCTCCCAGCCGTGCCACCTCGTTAGGAATGCGCGTGAGAAACCACAGACCGCCGGCGGCTACCAACAGACCCCCGAACGAGGCCGCTTCCATCACCAGCCGCACGGTGATCCACCACCCCGCCGCCTGGGCTGTCTGCACCAGCACCATGGCCAAAAGGCGCCGGAAGGGCCGCCACAACACCGCCGGGTCTCCGGTGGCCACGAAGCCCAATGCGGCCCAAGGCAGCCACGCGGCCAGCCAGTACACATACACGGACCGGACGACGAACCATAGCGACAGATACAGCACTAGGCCGGCCAGGACGCCCACGAGGCCCAGAGCCAACAGCGGTGACAGCAAGAGCGCTCCCGCCGACCAGTGCACCGCTCCCGCAGCCGATCCCTGAAGCAGCGCCGCCAGCACCGTGTTGTTCAGCGTGAGCAGCAGCGTCATGAAACTGGGCAGCGCCCCCATCACCACGGCTCCCAGCGCGGCACGAACCAGGATCGCGGACCAAGGGCCCGACGGCGCATGCCGCATAAGCCCTGGCCATACCGCCGTAATCGCCGCCACCACCAACGCCCCACCCATGGCCCCGCCCGCCAGGTCGCGCGACCACGTCAGCAGCCTCACGGCGGGGCCGGTCCAGGTGAGGGGGAAAAACACGACCTGCGTGAGCGCCGCCTGCGCCCCAGCCGTGACGCCCCCCACGACCAGCCCGTCCAAGTACTGCAGGAACAACAACACCGGGTTCATCACTTGGCGATAAACGTGAGCAGGTTCTTGACCACGTCCACCATCAGGATCAGCAGCAGGCCCAAGGCGGCGCGCGCCATGACACTTTTGGCCCCCTCGACGCTGCGTGGACTGGATGCCGTCATGAATCGGATGCCGCCATAGACCATGACCAGCGTGAACAAGCCCCCCGCGACGGTGACCAGCAGACCCGTGATGCGCGTCAGCGCCGACAAGATGTTGGCTGTTGGCATTGCACTGCCTCCTCTCACCACGCTCACGGCCGATGATATCGACATAGCTCCGGATATTTCGTGTTTAATCGCCATACGACTTTAGACGCGTCGACACCGTTCAGGCCGCGGTACTCGCGCAATACCGCTGATTCGACATATTTCGATCTCTCTACGGGATTCCCTTAGGCGACGCCCGCGAATCGGCGTGTGGGGAGAACAGCCACGATGGGCGGGGCTCCGGGTACCGCCACACCACGTTGCGACGGCGGTGGACCACCATGGCGCGTGCTTGGCAGGGCGAGAGTGCCGGCGCCGTGGGGATGGCACCAGGTGAGACGAGGATGGACATGGAGTGACGACGGTACACGTGGGGCCAAACGGCCACGTGGTGGTTCCCAAGGCTCTACGCGAGGCGCTGAGCATTGGCCCCGGCGACAGCATGATGGTTGCAGCGCATGACGGCACAGTGGTGCTGATGCCCGTCGTATAGCGCGCGGCGGCCGGCCAGCATGCGACGGGGCTCCACCCGGCCGACCTGGCGCTGGTCATATATGGCGAGATCTCTCTTCATATCGCGTCGTGGCCGCTTGCGGTGGCACCATCGGCGTGCAATCGGCTCCAGAGGTTCGCCGCCACGCGGCTCGATGGGATGAGGCTTCTGTTGAGCCGCCCGCACGCGTCCATACGCCCGATGGCCCGTGCTGAACGCCGGTGCCACGGTGCCCTGGGTCCAACGGATGTGGCGCCGGGTCGTGCCGGCCGCCGCGCGCCTTTGACGGTCGGCCATCCGCATAAGCCTCCGGAGGGCTTCGCCCTCGATAGCGGGCTACGTCTGGTCCGATTGGCCGGACAGCACCATCCTTAAATACGCGCAAACGTCGCGCAGCGCCGCCCCCAGCCATCACGCCTCGCAATGGCCCAGCGCCGTCGCCCAGTCTCGCGCATCCCTAAAAGTGTGTCCCAGGCCCAGTCGACCATCGGCCGCCGGTTCTCGATCGCCACTTTATTCGTCGAACCAACAGACCTGCTGCAACTCCGACACGGTCCGCTCGCACCGCCCCCAGCGCTTCAACGTAGCCCATAGTTGAACGCCCGGCGGGCTTGTTCTCCGGGGCGGGTCGTCCCGGCGCTTGGGCGTTCTTCGCCCTTGCATACCGTCCCGCCCCGCGGCGTACCGCTACAAGTCATAGGCCGATTGCCCAACGCGACGATTGAGGGCAGCACGGTACCGGTCGCACAGCGCTCAGTGTTGAGCCACGATCGCCAGCACCGCACCCATCGCGCCAGCACGGGCCTGGGCCCGTCCAGCAGCAGCCAGGCGGACCAAATGAGGGTGTGGGCGCGGGTTCCCTGGCTCACATACAGCGACCCGGCTTCCGCCCGCCGCCGCTTTGGCGACATCCCCTTGACTCAGTGCGTTCTCCCTCCGTGCTTGGACGAGGATCACGGCCAATTCCATGATTTTCACCCCCTTGGATCCAACGTGAGGCGTCTAAGTAGCAGGACTTGGCATCCCAACCGAGAAATTGTACCGCACCCGTCGACGAGCGAAGGGTGGGACCCGACGCCTGCCGGTCATGTGTGCTATGGGTTCGGAGCACTCCTGGACAGGTCTGGTGTCCTTTCCTGGCCGGATGCGATGGCGTATGGCGCCAGCGAGTCTCTCAGGACCCGCGCCGACACAGCTACGGAATCTAGGTGGCGAGCCCGCAGACCGCCTCGCCGGGGCGTTCAACCAAGGGACGCTGCGGTGCGTTGGTCAATGCAGAGAATCACTTGGAGGCGGAAGGGACTGAACTGGGTGATTCCCCAGCGACGCTGGGTCTTGGAGTTTTTCATCGTGGCGGTGGCCGTGGGCCTCTGGGCCGGCGCGCCCCTCTTGGCTGGATCCGCCGCCATGCTGCTCATGCTCGCGTTGGCCGCGGACTGGCTGGCGCGACGTAGCTACGCGACACTGGCCCTGTCGTATCATGTGGGCCGAGCCGGCGTGGCCTTAGGGGACACCGCCGACGTGTGGCTCACGGTCGAGAACCCGGAGCCGTGGCCGCTCACGACCGTGCACTTCGAGGAGGTCGTCCCCGAGGGACTCGAGGTGGCGGCCCCTGTGCCGCCGGGGTTGCAGCGCCTGATCCACGGCAGCATGGTGTCGGGGGCGCTGTTTGTCGGGGCCCACGAACGGGTGCGCTACCGGCTCACGGTGGCCGGGGCCGCCCGCGGCCGCTGGCAGATCGGCCCTGCCCGTGTGTGGAGCGGGGATCCCCTGGGGTGGGCGCGGTTTGAACAGCACAGCGCCGACCGCGCCGTGGTCACGGTCTATCCCCGTCGGTACCCCGTCCCGCCGGGACTGGTGGCATCCACGCGGCCCCAGGGCGAACGGCGGGGTCCGCCCTGGAACCCGCCCGATCCCCTGCGTGTCGCGGGCATCCGCCCGTATCAGCCGGGCGCCCCCCCGCGCCTGATTCACCCCCACGCGACGGCCCGCACCGGCACGCTGCAGGTGAAGCGCCTGGAACCCGAAGGCGACGCCGCGGTGGAGCTGGTGGCCCTGGCCGCCTCGGCGCCGTTTCTCTGGGAGGGCATCGACCCCGCCTTGTTTGAGGCGGTGGTGTCGGCGGCAGCGTCGGTCGCCGATCGGCACCTCCGCGAGGGGTCCGCGGTGGGGCTGTCGCTGGTGGGGTCGGTGTACGGCGCGCCGCGGGGGGTGCACCTGGCAGCGACGCGCGGCCCACAACAGTGGGCCCGCGTGATGACCGCGCTCGCGTGGGTGCAACCGGGCGGCGGCCAGGGCCACGACCTCACGCCGACGCTCACGGGGTTGGCGCGGCGACTCCGCCCCGGGGCCCAGCTGGTCGTGCTGGCGTGCTTTCACCGGCCGGGCTGGGACACCCCGCTGCGCCAGTTGGTGCAGCGCGGGGTGCCTATCACGTTTGTGCCCGTGGGCCCGGACGCCGGGGCGCCGCAGCTGGCGGGGGTCCGCGTGCATCCCTGGACACCCGCAGAGGTGGCACCGTGATGGCGCGCGCCCTCCTGTGGGTGCTGGAGGTGGGCTGGCTAGCGGCTTGGGCGCTGCACTTCGGCGCCGGGTGGGACGTGGCGGTGATGCCGCTGGCGGCCATCGCGGCTTCCCAGGTGCGCCCGTACTACGGGGCGTAGGCGGTACCGACCTGGATTCTGGGGATTGCCGCTGGCGCGCTGACGGGTGGGTGGTGGGGTGTCTTCTTGGTGCTGGCGGCGATGTGGCGGGGCGCCTCGCCCCCGCATCGGGACCAGCCGGCGGTGTACGAGCGCGTGGCGATTGCGCTCATTGGGGCCGCGCCGCTGGCGATTGTGGCCGTCGCCTGGGCATGGACCCTGCCGACGGCCGTCGTGGTAGGTCTGGTGGCGGCGCTCGACCTAAACCACGACCCCGCCACAAACCGGACCGCCCAGGTGCGCATGGCGGGGACGCTGGCCCTGGTAGGTGCCGCGGCCGGCCTCGTGGTGATGGCCTTCGTGGCGCTGCTGCCGCTGCGGTTGGCCTTTCCCCTGCTGCGGGCCATCCTCGACGGGATTGGGCACGTCGTCGCGTTTTTCGTGTCGGCCCTGAGCCACGGGCGAGGGCGTCAGCTCTTGCAAAAAGCATACGCGGGCCGGGCCGGCCGCACTCGGCACGTGGCTCACGCGGCACCAACCCCACTCTGGCTGTTCGTGGGGGCGGTGGTGTTGGCGGCCGGGGCCATCGCGCTGGCTGTCGTGGCTGTGCGCCGCATCGCACCGCCAGGCCGGCGTGGCCGCGACGAGGGTGAGGAGGGCCGGGTGGAACGAGAGGTCATGGACCCGGCTCGCCGGCACCGCATGTACGGGGTGCGGGCCGTGCTGACGCGGCGGGTAGTCCAGCCGCGGATGCGGCGCGCCGAGCGGCGGCGGGCAGGCCTGGAACGCGGCGAGACCGTCCGGGAGTGGCTGGGGCGCGTCTACGGGGGGTCCACCGGCCCGCTGGCGTCTCTGTATGAAGAGGTGCGCTACGGCGGCGCCCCGGATGACCCAGGGCGCGCGCGGACGGTGCAGCAGCATTGGCCCACGGACCCAGGGCAACCCAGAAACCCAAGCGCACCTCAAGGATAGCCAGCCAGGATGGTGGTCAGACCGGGATGCCGCCCCGATCAGGGACGCGAGTGCACCGCATGGCACCGCCCCCCGACGCCGCGCCGAGCCGCGCTAGCTCCGCCGGCGCAACCGCTCCGCGCGGCGCTCCTCGGCCTCCCGAAAGCGGCGCTCCTCCTCAGGGGTGGTGAGCACCAACGGGGGCACCCGCACCGGGTGCCCTTCGTCATCCAGGGCGACGAAGGTCAGAAAGGCCGTGCTGGTCAGCACACGCGTGCCAGCTCTGAGGTCCTGGCAGAACACCTGCACCTCCACCTCCATCGAGGTCGAGCCCGCCCAGTTGAGCCTTGCCTGCAGCTCGATCACCTGACCCACGCGGATCGGGTGCCGAAAATCCACACGGTCCATGGACGCCGTGACCGCCACGTGACCGGCGTGGCGCGCACAGGTAATGGCCGCCGCCAAGTCAATAAAATGCATCACGCGCCCACCCAAGATGTTGCCGAGCATGTTGGAGTCGTTCGGCAGAACCAATTCCGTCATCTCGGTCACGCTCTGGGCGACCGTCTTGCCTGAGACCGAAGCCATCATGTCCCGCCCTTCCCTGGTGGCGCGTCTGGGCGCATAAGCCCGTCTGATGAGTGTACCCTACCGCCCATGAGCGTTAAATCCGGGCATCCCCGCACCAGGGCCAAGCCGCATCAGGCCTTTCAACGGGACCTCGGCGTGATGCCGCTCACGCTGTTGACCGTGGGCGGCATCATGGGATCCGGCCTGTTTCTGGCCACCGGGCTCGTCATCGCTCATTCGGGGGCCAGTGCGCTCTGGTTGTTTGCCATCGCGGCGCTGGCCATGGGCCTCGAGATCACGGCGCTGGCGGAGATGTCGGCAGCCGACCCCGCGCCGGGCTCGTTTCTGGTTTACGCCGAGCGGGTCTACGGGCCCGGCATGAGCTTTATCGGGGGCTGGGTGTTCTGGTTCTCGAGCGTTCTCACCATGGCCACCGAAGTGACCGCCGCCGCCCTATTTACCCACAGCTGGTTTCCTGGCCTGGCGCTTTGGATCTGGTCTCTGGTGTATTCGGTGGCTATCGTGGCCATCAACTTCATCTCCGTGCGTGGGTTCGGAGAAATCGAAGGGGCGATGGCCGGCGTCAAGGTGGCGGCCGTTTCGCTATTCATCCTCATAACCGCCGCGGTGCTGGTAGGTGTGCTGCCTGGCCGGCCCACTTCGGCGCCCATTTTTTATCATCTGTCCACCGTCGCCTGGTGGCCGCACGGCGGCATCGGGACACTGGCCTCGCTGGTGCTGGTGCTCTTTGCGTTTGCGGGCACTGGCGTGCTGGGGCTCGCCGCGGGGGAAACGAAGCATCCCGCCAAAACCATCGCCGGCTCGCTCGCGCTCACGATTCCGCTGGTCGTAATTTTGTACCTGGGGTCCGTGGTGGCCATCCTGGCACTCGTCCCCGCCAACCACATCGTCACCCACACGAGTCCGTTCGTCCAGGCCCTGACGCTGACCGGCATCCCGGACATCGGGCACGTGATGAACCTGGTCCTGATTTTCGCCGTCCTGTCCACCATGAACGCCGCGCTGTACAGCAACAGCCGCGTCTTGTACGACTTAGGCCAGCATCGACAGGCGCCGCGGGCCGTCGGCCGGCTCAATCACAAGGGGCTGCCGGCCATGGCCATCTGGTGGTCGGCCGCGCTTCTCGCCCTCACCATCCTGCTGGCCTACCTGCTGCCGAAGACCGCTTACACCTACCTGGTCACCGCCACCGGGTTCCAGGCCATGTTCATCTGGCTGGTGGTGCTGCTGACGCACCTCAGGTATCGGCGGTATCTCCAGGAGAAGAAGCCCGACCATCTCACGCTGAAGCTCGTTCTCTATCCGTGGACCACGTATTTCACCCTCCTGGTGGTGGCCGTAGGCATGGGGGGCGCGTTTTTTGCCACCAGTGAGCGCATCGGCCTCGAACTGGCGGCGGCATTCATCGTCACCGTCGGGATCGCCTATTTGTTCGTGCGGCCTCGTCTGACGGCGTCGCACTCGCGGCTTTGACCAAAGCCTTTCAGCGGGCGGCCCCAACCCAGGGCCGCCCATAACCTTGGGCGCGCGAACGCCAGTGAGGCGATCGGGTCTTTCCCCGCGACGTAGGGCGGAGCACGAGGCCGACCCGCGGCCGATGGCGCGCAACTCTGGCACAATCCCGGGCCTGACGACTGGCAAGTCTCCCTATGCCCGTTCCAGTGCCTCGACCTCAGCCGTCGACAGCTGCGTGGCCCGGGCCACCTTTTCCCGGGAAACGCCCATGGCCAGCAACGCGCGGGCGACGGCGCGCAGGTTCTGGCGGCCTTCTTCCCGGCCTTCTTCCCGGCCCTTGTCGCGCTGGGTCTCCATCTGTGACCAGAAGTCCCGCATGCCCTTCTCCCGGGCCTCATTCTGTTCGCGAATCGCTCGGTCCTGCTTCAGAAACTCCAACACGTCCACGGCCTGGGGCCTCACCGGATCTCCCACGACCAACACCTTCCCCTAACCGCAACTCTCCGATCCAGAGCGAGGGGTCCCCGTCCGGCCCCTCGGCCCTCAGCAATTCCCTGAAGTGAACCTCGCACACGCCGGTCACACGGGCCCTGCGCCGATCCTCAGCCACGTGAACGTACTATGCGCGCCGAGGGCAGGTACAACGTTCCGACGCAGCATCGGCAAGGACGCCACGGCTGGTCGGCCTTCGCTAGGGCCGTTCCAGTGCCTCGACCTCAGCCGTCGACAGCTGCGTGGCCCGGGCCACCTTTTCCCGGGAAACGCCCATGGCCAGCAACGCGCGGGCGGCGGCGCGCAGGTTCTGGCGGCCTTCTTCCCGGCCTTCTTCCCGGCCTTCCTCCCGGCCTTCCTCCCGGCCTTCTTCCCGGCCTTCTTCCCGGCCCTTCTCGCGCTGGGTCTCCATCGCTGATCGGAAGTCCCGCAGGCCTTTTTGCCGGGCCTCGTACTGCTCGCGGACCTGCTGGTCCTGACTCAGAAACTCTAATACGTTTACAGCCTTTTGCATCACCGGGTCCCCCATGGCCAACACCTCCCGTTGGGCCAACGTGTCCAGGGTCAAGTACAACACCCACCGCTCCAGGGCGACGTCCGACCGCTCAACCCGCCCCACCTTCGGCAATTCCACAAAATGCACCTCACACAAGTCGGTCAACAGGTCGGCACGGCGATCTTCGCGCAGGTGAAACGTGCTGTGCGCCGGGGCCGAGGGCAGGTAGACAAAGTTCAGCAAGTTAATCGTCACCGTCTTGTGCAGGGCCTTGTAAGCTCCGCCGGACTTCAGCTGCTGGTCAAACAACTTGGCCCAGTAGTAGAGCGTCCGCGCGGCCATGTCCCGCTCGTCGGTCAACTGCATCTCCACATCAAGCAGGACACCCGTCTCGGTGCGCGCCTTCAGGTCCAAAATCGTCAGCTTGTCACTGAGGGACATCGGGTCGATCGCGGGGTTCAACAGCTCCACCTCGGCCACCGGGGGCTGGTCGGCATCGACAAATACCGCGTTCAGCAGATGAACCAAGAGGTCGCGATTTTCTTCTGCTGCAAAGATCCGCTTGAACAGAAAGTCGTTCCGAGGGTCCAACAGCTCCACCCTGCGCACCCACCCTCCCTGCGGTTGTTCCCATTATACGCCGGATCTAGCCGGACACAGCCTGTACGCGGCGCTGCCCCGAGGGCTTTTGGCCCCTCGCGCACCGCGGCCGCTTGGCGCCCCGTCACGTGATCAGACCGCCTGGGCTCCGCCGCGCCGCTCCAGCACCGCTACGGATTCCACGTGGTCCGACCGTGGAAACATGTCCACGGGTTCCACGGAACGGAGGGTGTAGGCCTCGCTTAGGAGGCGGAGGTCACGCGCCAGGGTTTCCGGCCGACAACTGACATAAACGATCCGGCGGGGCCGAGCCTCCAGGAGGGCCGCCACCACCACCGGGCGGACACCGCTGCGTGGCGGGTCCATCACCGCGACATCCGGCGTCGACCCGCCATCCAGCAGCTCCGCGAGCACGCCCTCCACGCCTCCGACGTGAAACCGGACCGGGTACCCGGCCGTATTGTGCCGGCCTTCGGCCACGGCCCGCGCGTTCATCTCGACCGCGTCAACCTGGTCGGCGCGGCCCGCCATGAGCCGCGCCAGCGTCCCCACGCCGGCATACAGGTCCCAGGCCGTCTCCACACGCTCGGGACCCATGCCGGTGAGCACCAGAGCGTACAAACGCTCCACCTGAATCGGATTCACCTGAAAGAATGCGTCCGGGGCCAGGCGAAAGGGCACGCCGAGTATCTGTTCCTGCAGCACCGGATCCCCGGCGAGGGTGCGGGTGACCGGTCCCTCGATCCGATTTGTGCGGTCGGGATTCACATTCACCGCCACCCCGGCCAGCGTCGGCACGCGCGCCATCAGACGCTCGGCCCACACCGCGAGGCGCGGATCGGTCGCGCTGACCACGACCATGGCGGCCGTGGTCCGCTGCCAGCGGCTCGCGCGCACCACCAGATGTCGCAGCAAGCCTTGGCCCGTCTCTTCCTGGTACGGCGCGAGCGCGAGGCCGGTGGCCGCCGGCAGCGCGGCGGCCAGCACGTCGTTGATGAGGTCATCCTGAATGGCGCACTCCGCCAGTGGCACCACCCGGTGGGTGCCCGCGACGTAGAAGCCCAGCACCGGACGGTCCACCGTACCCGCATAGGCAAAGCTGGCTTTGGCCCGATACCCATAGGGATCGGGCGCCGGCACCACGGGCTTTACGGGAGGCGCCTCAAAACCGCCGATGCGCCTTAAGGCCTGCACCACCCGATCCTGCTTGTGGCGAAGTTCCGCGTCGTAGCTCCAGTGTTGAAACGTGCATCCGCCGCAGCGGCCAAAGACCGGGCACGGCGGAGATACGCGGTCATCCGACGCCTTAAGCACCTGGTCCCGGCGGGCCCGGACGAAGTTGCTGTGCAGCTCGGTGACCGTGGCCCGCACACGTTCGCCGGGAAGCGCACCGCGCACAAACAACGTGCGCCCGTCGGGCGCTTTCGCCACCCCATCCCCCGCCTGACCCATGGCCGTGACGTCCACGACCACCTGCGCACCGCGGTCCACGCTCAAACCGCCGCGTCGGCGGCCAACCGCTCCCGCAGGAGGCGATTCACCACGTCGGGACTGGCCTGGCCACGGGTGGCTTTCATCACCTGACCAACCAAAAAGCCGAGGGCCTGTGCCTTTCCCGCCCGGTAGTCCGCCACCGCAGCGGCGTGCGCCGCCAGCACGCGGCCCACTGCCTCCGCCAGGATATCCTGGTCGGAAATCTGCGTGAGCCCCGCCTCCGCGACCACGATGGCCGCCGATTGCCCCGTCTCGAACATTTTGTCCAGGACCTCTTTGGCCATCCGCCCCGAAAGTGTCCCCCCGGCGATAAGGGCCAACAGCTCAGCCAGCGCGGCCGGGCCCACCGGACTCTCGTCGTAGCCGCGGCGGGTCTCATTCAGCAGCCGCGCCAGGTCGCCCAGCATCCAGGTCACGGCGAGCCGCGTGTCGGCGCCCTGGTCCGTGAGCCCGGCAAAGTACCGCGCGGCCGCCGGCTCGGCCGCAATGACGGCGGCGTCTTTGGGCGCGAGCCCCCGTTCCCGCAGCTGGCGGCGCCGGGCACCCGGCAGCTGCGGCAACCGTTCACGCTCTTCTTCGATGACCGCCGGATCCACGGACAGCCACGGCAGGTCCGGCTCGGGGAAGTAGCGATAGTCGTTCGCCGCTTCTTTGCTGCGCTGGGGCAGCGTGCTGCCCGTAACCTCGTCAAAGCCGCGGGTTTCACGGACCACCCGGCCTCCCGCGTCCAAGACGGCCCGCTGCCGGCGCACCTCGGACTCCAGGGCGGCCACCACATTGCGGATGGAGTTGACGTTTTTCACTTCGACCCGCGCCAGCTCTTCCAGCACGCCCGTGAATCCCGGGGGCTTGAGCGACAGGTTCGCGTCGCAGCGTATTGAGCCCTCTTCCATGCGAAGGTCCGACACATCCAGATACGACAGGGTCGACACCAGCTCCCGGAGGAACAGGCGCGCCTCGTCCGGAGAGCGCAGATCCGGCTCCGTAACGATTTCTATGAGCGGCAGGCCCGCGCGGTTCAAGTCCACCAGGCTGCCACGCGCCTGCCACAGGCTGTCACCCTCGTGCATGAGCTTGCCCGCCTCTTCTTCAATGTGAATGCGGCGAATCTGCACGTGGCGCACGCGTTCGTCGGCCAGCGGCACGTCTAGCGCACCCCACTCGCAGATGGGGTGCTCATACTGTGTGATCTGATAGCCCTTGGGCAGGTCCGGGTAAAAATAATTCTTGCGGTCGAATCGCGAGCGGGTGCGCACAGTGCACCCCAGCGCCAATCCAGCCCGCGCCGCCAGCCGCACCACTTCGCGATTCAGCTGCGGCAGGGCGCCCGGCAGACCCAGGCAGACCGGGCACACCGCCGTGTTGGGCGGGGCCCCGAACGCACTGGGACAGGCGCAGAACAGCTTGGTCCGCGTGGCCAGCTCGACGTGCACTTCGAGCCCGATGATCACTTCGGCGCCGTTATCCAATATCACGAGGCGCCCCTCCCTTCGCCGGCCGGACCCGTCCACGGTTGGGCGCGGCTCGCTTCCAGCGCCGCAGCCGTGGAAAACAGCCGCGCCTCCTCCAGCCAGGGGGCGGTGAGTTGGATGGCGGTCGGCAGTCCCCCCGCCGTGACGCTCCACGGCAGCGACAGCGCCGGCAGACCCGTGAGGTTCGCGCCGACCGTCATGACGTCGGACTGGTACATGGCCCACGGGTCCTCCAACTTCTCGCCCAACCGAAAGGCCGTCTCTGGCACCGTGGGCGTCAGCAGCACATCGACAGACCGAAAGGCCGCGCGATAATCTTGGGCCAGCAGCGTGCGCGTCTTCAGGGCCTTCAGATAGTACGCGTCGTAATAGCCCTCGGCCAGCGCGAACGTGCCCAGCAGAATGCGCCGTTTGACTTCCGTGCCAAAGCCCTCGCCGCGCGTGTGCAGATAAACCTCCGCGAGGTCTTGGCCCTCGCCCCGCACGCCATAGCGCACGCCATCGTAGCGTGCCAGGTTGCTGGACGCTTCAGCCGGCGCGACCAAATAATACGCAGCAATGCCGTAGCGGCTGTGGGGCAGGTCCACCTCCGACACCACGGCCCCCTGGTCGCTGAGCGCCACTACCGCTTCATCCAGCGCCGTTCTAGCCTCGGGGCCGGCTTGGTCCCGCTGGCTTCCCACCACTCCGACCCGGAGACCCCTCAGGGAACCCGTGGCGTCCAGCACCGGACCGCCGGGAGGCCCCTCCACCGACGTGGCATCGTGAGGGTCCCGCCCGGCCATCACCTGAAACACCTGGGCAACGTCCGCCACCCGGCGTCCCAGCGGCCCCACCTGGTCCAACGACGACGCAAAGGCCAACAGACCGTAGCGCGACACCCGGCCGTACGTGGGCTTGAGCCCCACCACGCCGCAGAACGCGGCGGGCTGGCGCACCGAGCCGCCCGTGTCGGAGCCGAGCGCGACGAGGGCGGTGCCCGCAGCTACCGCGGCCGCCGACCCGCCGCTCGACCCACCGGGAACGCGGGTGACGTCCCAAGGATTTTTCGTTGGGCCATAAGCCGAATGCTCCGTGGAAGACCCCATTGCAAACTCGTCCAGATTGGTTTTTCCGATCACCAAGGCGCCCGCCGCCTGCAGGCGTGCCACCGCCGTCGCGGTATACGGCGGTCGATACCCTTCCAAAATTTTTGAGCCCGCCGTCGTGGGGGTATCTTTTAGGACCAGATTGTCCTTGACCGCGACCACCACCCCCGCGAGCGGCAGCGCGGCCCGCGCCTCCGGACCCAGGCGGTCCAGTTCAGCCGCGTCGGCCAGTGCCCCGTCCGCACGCACATGCAGGTACGCGTGCAATCGGGGCTCCGTCTCCGCGAGGTGCGCGAGTGCGGCCTCCACCCGGCGGACCGCCGACGCGCCCTGATGGACCGCGCGTGCGCTTTCCGCGACGCTTTCGTCTCCAGGGGTCATGGCTGGCCCTCACCGGACTGGGCCGCCGGGGCGCTCACAATGCGTGGCACCCAAAACTGACCGTCGCGCGCCGCTGGGGCCGCCGCCAGCGCCACCGACCGATCCAGACCCGGCACAACGGCGTCATCCCGCCACGGATCGGGGGCCACCGCCGGGGGCACGAAGGCGTCGACACCTTCGGTATCCAAGGCCTGCAGCGTCGACACATGTTCCAACACCCCGTCCAAATCCTGTCCCAGGGCCACCGCCTCCTCGGGCTCTACCCTGAGGCGGGCCAGCTGGGCCACCCAGGCCACCCGAGCCGCTCCCTGGATCGCACTGGCATCTTCCTGGCTCAACGAACGCCCCCATCCCTTCAGCCGGCCAACTTTTTTCTGCCCGCCCAGAATAAACGAACGCCGCCAAGGGTCCAAGCGCGGCACACACGGTCCGTCCCGGGGCGTGTGGAGCACAGACAAAGCGAGCACCGGAGTGTCGGTGCTCGCGAGGTCGGGGATCGAGCTAGGTCCGCAGATGGCAGGCGACCAAATGGCCGCCGCCGATGTCCTTCAGCTCGGGCACGTCGACCTTGCACACTTCCTCGGCGATGGGGCACCGCGTATGAAAGCGGCAACCGGACGGCGGGTTCACCGGGCTCGGGACATCCCCGGTCAAAATGATGCGTTCGCGGCGCATCGCCGGGTTGGGAATGGGAATGGCGGAAAACAGCGCCTCGGTGTACGGGTGGACCGGTCGACGGTACAAGTCGTCTGCATTGCCCATCTCCATCATCACGCCGAGATACATGACCCCCACGCGGTCGGAGATGTGCCGAATGACGTTCAGCCCGTGCGCAATAAACACGTAGGTGAGCCCAAACTGCTCCTGGAGGCCTTCCATGAGGTTCAGGATCTGTGACTGAATCGACACGTCCAACGCCGAGACCGGCTCGTCGGCCACGATGAGCTTCGGGTTGAGCGCCAACGCCCGCGCAATCCCGATGCGCTGGCGCTGGCCCCCCGAAAACTCGTGTGGGTACCGGCGCGTGTGATAGGGCGCCAGGCCCACCACATTCAACAATTCCTTGACGCGCTCCTGGCGCTCTTTCTTGGTGCCCATCCGGTGAATGTCCAACGGCTCCTGAATGATTTGTCCCACCGACATGCGCGGGTTCAGCGATCCGTAGGGGTCCTGGAAGATAATCTGCATCTCCCGCCGGATCGACCGCATGTCGTTCTTGTTGTACTTCACGATGTCCTGACCGTTGTACAGCACGGATCCGGACGTCGGCTCCTGCAGGCGCAGGATAGCCCGACCGGTCGTGGACTTACCACAGCCCGACTCGCCCACCAGCCCAAAGGTTTCGCCCCGCTTGACATTGAAGGAAACCCCGTCCACCGCGCGCACGTAGGCCACCACGCGCGACAGCACCCCACCGGTGATGGGGAAGTACTTTTTGAGGTCATGCACCTCCAAAAGGTTCTCGGGCAGTTCCTGCTCCGCTGCGGCCTTGTCCACCACGCTCATGACACCGCCTCCTCACCGTGGTCGACATGGAGCCAGCAACTCACCTTGCGATTGTCCGCCACTTGAGTGAGCACCGGCGTCTTGGTGGTGCAGATGGGCATCGCGTTCCCACACCGCGGCGCGAAGCTGCATCCCGGCGGCAGATGCGCCAAGTTGGGCACGGTTCCCTCGATCACGTGCAGTTTGGCGTGGGCCTCCGTGTCCAGACGGGGAATGGACTCCATCAGCCCCCGGGTGTACGGATGCATCGGCTCGGAAAACAGGTCGGGTGTCGGCGCCTCTTCGACGACTTTGCCCGCGTACATCACCATCACTCGGTCCGTCATCTCGGCGACGACGCCCAAGTCGTGGGTGATGAGCATGATCGACGTGTGGAAGTTCTGCTTGATTTCTTTCATCAGTTCCAGGATCTGCGCCTGAATGGTCACGTCCAACGCCGTGGTGGGCTCATCGGCAATCAGCAGGCGGGGGTTGCACGACAGCGCCATGGCAATCATGACGCGCTGCCGCATCCCGCCCGACAGAGCGTGCGGGTATTCGCGGACGCGGCGCTCCGGCGCCGGAATGCCCACCAGCCGCAACATCTCGGTGGCACGCTTCATCGCCTCGCGCTTATCAACCTTCTGGTGGAGCATGACGGCTTCGGCAATTTGGTCCCCCACGGTGTACACCGGGTTCAACGACGTCATGGGTTCCTGAAAAATCATCGCAATATCTTTGCCGCGGATCTTGCGCATCTCGTCAGGCGACTTTTTCAGCAGGTCCTGGCCGTCAAAAAGAATTTCCCCCCCGACAATCTTTCCCGGAGGATTTGGCACCAGCTGCATCACGGACAACGAGGTGACGCTCTTGCCACAGCCCGACTCTCCCACGATGCCCAGCGTCTCTTCCGCGTCGACGTAGAAGCTCACGTGCTCTACGGCTGGGACAACTTCGCCCCGCTCCCCCGTGAAGTGCGTCTGAAGGTCGTGCACCTCCAATACCCGCTGTGCCACCGGCTTCCCTCCCTCTCTCTCACGGCTTCGCCGTTCTTCTGCGACACATCATTCAGCGATTTGACGCACATTATAGTGGTCTGGCCACCCGGCCGGCAATGGAAAACCCATCCGAAGCATCGGTCGCCAGTAGCGCGCGGGATTAAGGAGGGGATTCATTCGCCACTCTCGACCAAAATTCCTGCTCGTCAACCACTTCAATTTCGAGCGCGCGGGCTCGGGCCAGTTTGCTGCCCGCCCCCTCTCCCGCCACGACCAGCGTGGTTTGGCGCGTCACGGCGGACTGCACACGACCACCCCCCCGCGTCACTGCTTCCTCCGCCTCGCGGCGGCTGGCGTGCGCCAGCGTCCCCGTGATCACCACCGACTGGCCGGACAGGGGTCCCTCCTCCGTCCCCCGATCTCCTTCCGGCTCGGCAAAATTCACGCCGGCGCGACGAAGTCCCTCCACCAGCGCCTGGCCCGCCGGCGCCTCAAAGAACGCCACGACACTGCCCGCGATGATGGAACCCACGCCGGGCACGGCCGCCACCTCGTCCGCGTCCGCTGCCATGAGCGCGTCCAGCGTGCGAAAATGCCCGGCCAGGGCGGCCGCGACCCGCTCACCCACGTGGCGTATGCCAAACGCCACCAACAGACGCGACAGCGGTTGGGATCGGCTGGCCGCCACCGCGCGCACGAGGTTGTCCGCGGCCACCGGGCCGAACCGCGGCAGTTCGGCCAAGCGGTCCGCGGACAGGGCGTACAGGTCGACGGGGGTCGCCAGCCAGCCGGCGGAGAGCAGCTGGTCCACGGTCTTGTCACCCAACCCGGCAATGTCCAAAGCCCCGCGGGATCCGTAGTGGATGAGTCCCTCGCGACGCTGAGCGGGACAGGTGAGGGCCGCCGGGCAGCGAATGTCCACCTCATCCGGCTCTCGCACCAGGGGAGTGCCACAGTCCGGACACGCGTCGGGGTACACAAAGGGCCCTTCGCTGCCCGTACGTTCGGTGCTCAGCACGGACACAATTTCGGGAATGATTTCGCCGGCCTTCCGCACCACCACGCGGTCTCCCACGCGCACGTCCAAGCGCTCCAGGATGTTGGCGTTGTGCAATGATGCTCGCGTGACGGTGGTCCCCCCCAGCTGCACCGGCGACAGCTCGGCCGTCGGCGTCACGGCGCCGGTCCGGCCCACCGTGAGTCGGATGCCCAGCACCGTGGCCACATCCTCATCGGGGGGGTACTTGAACGCCACCGCCGCGCGCGGCGCTTTCTGGGTGGCCCCCAGGCGCGCCGCCCTCCCGAGGTCGTCCAGTTTGACCACCAGGCCATCGGTGTCGTAGTCCAACGTCCGGCGCTCCTCGCTCCACTGTTGGACAAACTGCCACACGGCCTCGAGATCCGCGCACCGCTGCCAGTGCGGCTCGACTGCAAACCCGAGCGATGCCAGGCGCGCCAGGGCCGCCCCCTGCGTGGCGGGCGGCTCCTCGGCCTCGCGAATTTCGTAGACAAAGGCACTCAAACCCCGGGCCGCCGTGATGGTGGGATCCAACTGGCGGAGCGAGCCGGCGGCCGCATTGCGCGGATTGGCCAAAAGCGCTTCGCCCCGGGCCGCCCGGTCGGCGTTCAAGGCGGCCAGGCGGCTTTTGGCGAGATACACCTCCCCCCGCACCTCCACATCCACCGGTGCCGAGAGCTCGCTCGGGATGCCCGCGACGGTGGCCGCGTTGGCGGTGACGTCTTCGCCCATGCTCCCGTCGCCGCGGGTGGCGGCCAGCACCAGCCCTCCCTGGCGATACCGCAGGATGACGGACAATCCGTCGATTTTCATCTCCACGAGCCACGGGCCCGGCACACCCACCCGCGCCATGAACTCCGCCAGCTCCTCACGGCTGTGCGCATTGTTCAGGCTCAGCACGGGCCGCGTGAACCGCACGGGGGCCAGCGTGGACCGCCCCTTCGCCCCGACGCGCGCGGCCGGCGAATCCTTTGCCCCCCAGTCGGGGTGGCGGCGAGCCAGCTCCTCCAGTTCCGCCACCAGCCGGTCGTATTCGGCGTCGGGCACGATGGGCGCGTCGTCTCGATGGTAGGCCAGCTGGTGGCGCCGCACCTCCCTCGTCAGTGCGTCCCACCGCATCCGGTCGTTCTGGACGTCAGCGTCGTGGGGAGCCGAGCCGCCCCCGTTCACGCGTTTTCTCGCTCCAGCTGGGCGTAGCGGGCCAAAAGCGACCGAATGCCACCACCGGGAAACGCCACCGTGACTTCCAGTTCTTCGCCGTCACCGCGGCTGGTCACCACCGTGCCCCACCCAAAGCGGGGATGGCGCACGCGCTCGCCCTCCGCGAACGTGAGGGTCCGGCCGCCGGACCCGGCGTGGGCTGGGGTGGCGGTGCGACCCTGCACCACCTGCCGCATGTGCGCCGGCACCTCGTCCCAAAAGCGAGAGACCGGGTTGTTCAAGGTTTGGCCATTCAGGGTCCGCTGACGGGCATGCGTCAGGAACAGCTGGTCCTGGGCGCGGGTGATGCCCACGTACATGAGCCGGCGTTCCTCTTCGACGTCGTTTTCCGCCTCTAAGGCGCGCGCGTGCGGGAACACCCGCTCCTCCAGCCCGGTCAGGAACACCACCGGAAATTCCAGGCCCTTGGCACTGTGCAGGGTCATGAGCCATACCCCGCCCCGGTCCTCCTTCACGGAATCCAGATCCGTCACCAATGCGACCCACCCCAAAAAGTCCCCCAGTTCCGGCTCACCCCGCTGGTCCTGGAAGCGCTTGGCCTCGGACGCCAGCTCCCCGATGTTGGCCATCCGATCCTCGGCGTCGGGGGTGTGTTCGGCTCTGAGCTGGGGCATGAGCCCACTTTCCTCGGCCACCGACAAAATCACATCGGCCAGCGGCACCCCCGCGCGCTGCCGCCACTGGCGAAACTGCGCGCCCAGCTGGGCAGAGGCTCGTGCCGCCGGCGGGGCGAGATCCGGCACCTGGTACGCCTCGTCCAGCGCGGTCGCGAGCGGCATGGCGCGCCCTTCCGCGTAGGCTCTGAGCCGCGCCAGCGCCACGTCCCCAATGCCGCGCCGCGGCACATTGATGATGCGCGCCAGCGACAAATCGTCGCCCGGGTTGTACATCACGCGCAGGTAGGCGATGAGATCTTTCACCTCGCGCCGCTCGTAAAACCGCGCGCCGCCCACCAGCCGATACGGGATGCCGGCCCGGGCCAAGCCCAGTTCCAGCGATCGCGACTGCGCGTTGGTGCGGTACAGCACAGCCACGTCGTCCGGCACATGGCCTTCGCGCACCAGGTCGTGAATCCCCTGGGCGACGAACCAGGCCTCGGCCTCTTCGTCCGCCGCCGCAAAGCACTTCACCAGCGCCCCGGCGGGGCGGCTGGTCCAAAGCTCCTTGCCCAGTCGCGACCGGTTATTCCGCACCACCGCATTGGCGGCATCCAAAATAGCGGCCGTCGAGCGATAATTTTGTTCCAGCCGAATCACGACGGCGTTCGGATAGTCCCGCTGGAACTCCAGGATGTTGCGCAGCTCCGCCCCGCGCCAGCCATAGATGGACTGGTCGTCGTCGCCGACCGCGTAGAGATTGCCATGGCGGCCCGCCAGCGCGCGAATCAGCCGATACTGCGCATGGTTCGTATCCTGATACTCATCCACCATCACGTAGCGAAACCGCTCCGGGTAGCGCTGCAGCGCCGGCGCCGTCTCCAAGAGGGTGACCGCGGTTACGATGAGGTCGTCGAAATCCATGGCGTTTAAGCGCCCCAGCCGCTCCTGATACAGGGTGTACGCTTCCGAGAGCCGCCGGCCCAGGTATGTACCGTCGTCGACGTCCGCGGGGCCCCGGCACGCGTTTTTCGCCCGGCTCACCTGCGCCAGGATCTGTGCCGGCGGAAACTGCCGCTCGTCCCAGTTCAAAGCCCGCACCACTTCCCGCATCACCGTGCGGGCATCGTCCTGGTCATACACCAAAAAGCGCGGGTCACGGTCCACCAGCGGCAGCGCCTCCCGCAGCAGGCGTGCCGCGGTGGCGTGAAAAGTGCCCACCCACATCGAGCGCGCACGGTCTCCCACCTGACTCCACACCCGGTGCTGCATTTCGGTGGCGGCTTTGTTGGTAAACGTAAACGCCAGCAACCGGTCGGCGCTGACGCCCAGGTCTTCAATGAGATGTCCAATGCGATGGGTCAGCGTACGCGTTTTGCCACTGCCCGCCCCGGCCAGCACCAGCACGGCGCCTTCCGTGGTCAGGACCGCCTGCTGCTGTCCATCATTCAACCCCTCGGTCCAATCAGGCACGGCCCGTCCCCCCGGGAACAATTATACCGTGACTGCGACCCCCGCGCTGACTCAGCGAACGCCGGCTGTGTCCCTCTCCGATAAACCAGCACCCCGACCCCGGCAGCGGGACGGCGGCGACAGCGTGTCGGCCGAGGTTCCGGCGCCGCGCGAGGTTTAGCAACCTAGTCTGGCCGGATTCACCGCAGGAGACATCTCTTCTCTGCCCCGACTTGCGGTCCCGGGTCCCGAATGGGCTTTCGGCGCATGAGAACGCACGCTCACGCACAACGAGCGCGCCGACCAACGTGTTTCCGCCGGTAGCCCTCTAAGCCTCCCCGCTGAGAGGACCGCGTGTGGGCGGGGCGTCACGGGCTCCCCAGGCCGAGGTGGCGCGACGCCATCACATTCGTCTGACGTTCATGCTGCACCTCCCCGTGACGAATCACGCGGCGTACGCGGAACGCCAACGCCGAAGCAAAGTGGGCGCTGTCTCGGGATGCGCCTTCCCGCCGCCCACGCGCGGTCCAGGCACCCGAATCCGTGCCCAGTCTTGGTCACATGCGTCGCCCAGGACGTCGGTCTTATCCCAGACGTCATATGGGAATTGGGCGGCGCGCAGGCAGCCGCGCGGTGGGCAGGGCCGCCGGTGGGGAAACCCAATGCCCTGCCCGAGCGGCGGAAAGGAAACCGCGGCGCGTGCCCGGGGCGCGGCCGCTATCCCCCGGGCAACAGCAACTTCGTCAACAAACCCAGGATCATCATGGCCACGATACCGAGGCTCCACGTCCAGCGTCGCTCCAACCGGTCGAACCGCCGGTCCACCGATTCGAACCGCGCATCCGTGACGGCCCGGAGCTCGACCCCCTCGCCGCGGAGGTCCGAAACCTGCACCCTTACGTCGCTGACCTCCGTGCGTAGGTCGCTCACCTGCGCGCTGATGTCGTCCAGCCGCTCAAGAATGAGCCATGTGGTGCTCGGGCGCTCGTCCTCCGGTTTCGGCGGTTCGCCGCTCTCTACCACGCCGCTCGACCTGCCTTTTGGTTCTTGGGCTCCCCTCATGCCGATTAGGGTCCCGGCACCAGTAACGTGGCCAGGCGCCCCAGCACCATCGTCGCCAGACATCCCGAGCTCCATGTCCATCACCTGCTCAACGATTCGAGCCGGCGACCCACGGCCTTTTGCCGGCAGTCCATCGGCCAGCGGACGTCCGCCATCTGATGACGGCGAGCGTCGATCCGACCTCGGATGAGCCCCGTTCGGCTCGGGATCCCTGATTTCGGCTCGGGGGGTCGTTCGTTCTCACGACACTCCCCCCTTCCACACAGCCGGGTCGAGTCGTGGCCAACTCTTCCCACAGGGCCGTCGACGCCGGTCTGTGCGCTGTCACCGAGGCAAGATGTCGTTCACCGGGCGGTCGAGCTTTGCAGCGCCACCTTTTTATACACTATGGACGCGCATCCCTTCACCGTCAAGTCCAAACAATCGCTAGTTTTCCCCATCATTCGACCTCACGGCCGTGTGCCTTGCTGGTCTCGGTTCATTATCGCCCATGCATGACCGCCGTGCGACCGGACGTTAACACCGTGTGCCGGCTTGGTCACGCACTGGTTCCACGGGAAGAGCGTCGACTCTCCCATGGTCGACCCCGACTGAACACTGCCTTATCCTGAGGATGTTGCGCCGTGCGGTATAGCTGTGGACTCCCAATCGGACCGGTGGCCTCTGGTATCTCTCCGTTCATCGTCACACATGGGCCAGGGAGGCGTTCACGATGAATCTCAAGTCATTGGAATCCGACGTAGATCCGGTGATCCTGGCACGCGGCCGCGAGTATCTGCAGGCGGGCCGCGTACGCATGGCGGCGGCGCCCGCGTCGGGCGCTGGCCTCGCCGTGGTGCAAGGCACGCAAGACTACACGGTGACCGTCAACGTGGCGCCGGACGGCACCGTGGTCAGCACGGCGTGCGACTGCCCGTACGACGGCGGGCCGGTGTGCAAGCACGTGGTGGCGGTGCTGCTGAAGCGCCGCGGGGGGGTGCCACCGCTCGCGGCGCCCCCCCTCCCCCCGCTATCGGACGTGGTGCAGGCCGAATCGGCTCAGCGGCTGGCCTCGCTCCTCCTGGACCTGGCGGCCGACTCGCCCATGTTGGCCGACCGCATTCGGACCGAACTCACAGGCGAGCACGAGCCGGTGGCCGCCCGTGCGGAGGCGGCCCGGCGACGCATTCAGGAGACGATGCGCCGCGCGGCCGACTACGAGGGGTTTTTAGACTACCACGCGGTTTCCGCGGCCACCGAGACCGCGGCGGACGTTTCCCAGGAGGCCGAAGCCGCCTGGGAAGACGGCCAGGTGATGCTGGCCATCGCGCTGGAGCGCTGCCTGGTCCATGAGCTCGCCGCCGCGATGGAGAGGGCCGACGACTCCGACGGGTTCATCGGCGGCCTGATTGACGAAAGTTTGGGACGCCTGTCCCGCGTGCAGGATACCGACGTGCCGCCGTTGGACCCGGAGGATGAGGAGGCCGTCTTTTTGAGCCTTCTGGAAGGCGCCGGCGACGGGGTGCTGACGGGTTGGCCAGATTGGCAGGTGCCGTGGCTCAGCGAAGCGGCGGTATTGGCCACGAGCCCAGAGCGGCGCGCGCAGTGGGAGGCCCACGCCGCGGCCGTGCTCAAGCGCAGCGGCACCGGCGACGAAGGGTACTTGATTCAAGAGGTGACGCTGTTGCGTTACGGCCTTCTGGCGGAGTACGGCGAGCCCGCCAGTGCCGAGGCGTACTTGCGAGAGCACCTCCACTTGCCGGCCTTGCGGGAGCTGGCCATCCAAGCGGCCGCCGCCAACCAACAGTTTGACGAGGCGCTCCGTCTGGCCCGGGACGGCGTGAACCAAGACCGCGAGCGCCAGCGCCCCGGCCAGGGGCAGCGCTGGAAGCAACTGATGTACGAGGTGGCGGGCACGGCGGGCCGACCCGTACAGCAACGCGAGATTGCGCTGGAATTGGTCACCGATGGCGACGTCAGCTATTACGCTCCACTCAAAGACGCCACCGATGCCGCCCTGTGGCCGGACGTGTACCACACCCTGCTGACCAAGCTGGAAAGCACCTGGCACACCAGCGTATACACCCAGATTCTCATCGCCGAGGGGGAAACCGAACGGCTCTGGATTTATTGTCAAGCCCATCCGCACGAGGTGGACACGCTGTACCCGCACTTGGTGCCGCGTTATCGCGACGGCGTCGTGGCCATGATGGGAGAGCTCATCGAGGTCGAGGCGGACCGCGCCAGTACCCGGGCATATTATCAGCAGGTGTGCGCCCACATTCACCGCATGGTGAAAGCCGGCGGCATGAACGAAGCCCGCGTGCTGGTGAGCCAGCTCAAAGCCCGCTACCCCAGAAAGCCAGCCTTCCAGGAGGAGCTCGCTCGGGTTGAACGAACCCTGGGCCAACGGCCCTGACCCGACCACAAAGGAGCAGCCCCGGACGTAGGCCGATCGGGCCAACGAACCCCTTCCTGCTCCGGCGCATCTCCCGCCCCGGCAGCTGGTGCGCACGTGCGCAGGGCAGAGAACGGAACCGGTTGGCACCGACCAGTACACGGCATCTCGACGCCGGGTACTGGTCGGGCTTGTCTTTTGGTCCACCTGGGTACCGCGGCGAAGGGCGCGGATGTCCATCGCGGCCGCCAGGGCGACCGCTGGACTATAGTTGGCTTGCGCTGATGGCAGGGCCCACCACCCCGACAGCGCCACAGGTGATGAAAATGGCCCGCGCACGGGCCGGCGCATGAAGCACCAGCGGGATCAGCACGGGGCCAGCCCATGGACGGGCCCCCGCACGCTTTGGCTTATCATCCCCATGACATGATGACCACTGGGAGCGGCCGCGGGCGAGTCCATGGCCACGCCTCTCGCCGTTCCTCCGGCATGCACGTTGGGCTGCCGCGACTCATAGTCGTCCACCGCCACGATGACGTCGGATGCGCAACCCGCCCGCGTCACGATGACTTCCTCGCGGTCGTCGACAATGCGCCGGAGAATCCGCGTAGGTTGCGATCTTCACGGGCTCCCGCCGGTCGAGCATCTGTCCTGGCGGCGAGACGGCTGGCACGCGGGGGCTCTTTGCCGGCCGCCCTCGCCGTGGCGTTCGCTTGGCCGCTACCCACCGAGGTCCGGCCGCGGTGGCATAATGTCGTCAGCGACGCGGCCCTTCTCGGCCCCCACCAGTCGGCCCTGCCAACAAGGAGTGGACGTCGTGTTTGAGGTTGCCGGGCCCCACTGGGTCGCTTTCGTGGTCGTGGCCGCCGTGGTCATTGCGATCCCGGGGCCCAGTGTCTTGTTTGTCGTATCCCGGGCCTTGGCCAGTGGTCGGCGGGTCGCTCTCTGGAGCGTGCTGGGAAACACCGTGGGGGAATACCTGCAGGTGGGCGCGGTGGCCTTGGGCCTGGGCGCGGTGGCCCAGCAGTCGATGGTGCTGTTCACCGTCATGAAGCTGGCGGGCGGCCTCTACCTGGTGTACCTGGGCGTGAAAACGTTCCGCGAACGAGGCCAGGGTGAACTCCTGGTCGCTTTGCCCCAGCGGCCGGCTCGGCGCCACCCATTTCTTGAGGGCATCACCGTGGGCGGGACCAACCCCAAAACGCTCGTGTTTCTTGCGGCCATCCTTCCGCAATTCGTGACGTTTGCCAGCGGACACGTGAGCGCGCAGATTTTGTTTCTGGGCGCAGTCTTTTCGGTCATCGCGGTGCTGTCGGACTCCATCTGGGCGCTGGCCGCAGGCGCGGCGCGCGCCTGGTTTGTCCGCTCGCCCCGGCGACGCGCGCTCATCGGGGGGGCAGGTGGCCTGGCCATCGTCGCGGTGGGGCTCGCGCTTTTGGCTTCCGGCCAGCGATCATAACGTGCTCATGCGGCGTGGTAGCGCACGCTTCGGACGGAGACGGAGCCTCACCCCGCGCACCACGGCTCATCTGCCTACCGAGTCAGTGACGACGGAGCCGCAGCACAGGGGATCCGTGCACGCCTCGGCCCAAGCGGTGCCCTCCCGCGCATCCTCGGAGGCGCGGGGTTGCCTCCCTGGGTGAAGCCACAGGGTCCCGGCACGGCTCGTGGTCGGCCGGTCCCGCGGGTCCGGTCACCCCGTGGCGTATACTCGTCACCACGAGGGGGGATGGCTCGTGGGAGATGAGGCACCTCGGATGGGACGAATGGCCGAGGGCTTGTGGCGCGCGGTCCAACGGGAGTCGGCCGATGCGTCCCCCATACTGGACCACGTCTTCCAGTTTGTCGGCCCCGAACGCACCGTCTTGGACATCGGAGCCGGCGTAGGCCGGTTTGCGGTACCGCTGGCGCGTGCGGGTGTCCGGGTCGAGGCGGTCGAACCGTCTGACACGATGCGCCATTACCTGTCGCGCTACGTCGAGGACAGCGAGGTCCCGGCGCGGGTGCGTGTCATTGCCGACGCGTGGCCCACGGGAGCGGCCGGGGTGGCGGAGGTGGCGCTGGCGGCGTTCGTCGTCCACTTCTCAGACGATCCCGTGGCCTTTGTGCGGGCCATGGAGCGGCATGCCACGGCCCGTGTGGTAGTGGCGGTGCACGTGGACCCATTGTTTGCCCGATGGCGCGAGGCGTTTGGACCACTCTGGCCCGGTGGTCCGGGCCCGCACCCCTCGCGCTTGTTCAAGGACCTCTATCCGTTGCTCCTGCAGCACGACATCGTCCCCGACGTGGCCATCTTTCAGCAGCACATGGGGCCTCGATGGTCAACGGAAGACGAAGCCGCCGCGGCCCTGATCGCGCGGTTCGAGATCACGGAGGCGGCTGACGAAGCCAGGCTCCGAGAGCGCTTGCGGACGCATCCTGACGTCTGGCAGCACCCGGCGGCCGGGCGCGCCGCCTTATTGTCGTGGGCGCCCCCGGCATGAGCCCGCGACCGTAACATTCGCATCCTTCCGACAGGGAGGGCCATCAGGCCCACAGCCCGCGCTTCCACCGCCCAAGACTCCCAACCGACCCGAGCCGGACGCGGGCAGGTTCCCGGACCGCTTCCTGGCGGTGACATGCGGACGACGGAGTCCACCGACCCAACGGCCCCCTGACGACGGCGCGACCTTGCCATCTCTGGGATCTGTCGATGCGCGGGCGTTGCGGACCTCGGGTGGCTCCAGCCCCCACGGCCATGCACCGGACGCTGGCGAATCCACCGTCATGCTTCGCCCAGATCCTCGCTCATGCGCGAGTGACGCGTCCCGGCCCCCGCCCCGTGGGGTCGCGCGGACGGGTACACGTCGTGGACCGTCGCCACCCAGGCGTCCGCCGCGCCGACCACGGCAATAGCGCCCCGCCCGAAACGGTCGCACCCAGGGCGTTGGCGGCCAAAAAGTCCTGCCCCGGCACCATTTCGGGATCTATGCCCGCCCGCGCCGGACCGTAGAGGGACACCGCCGCCCCCATCAGGGCGGCGACCAGATACACCGGCCAAAGCGCCTGGGCTCCCAGACCCATGGTGAAGGCACGCGCGGCGGACCCCACGTTCGACCACACGATCAAGCGGCGGTGGGTGCCGACGGCCATTGGCCCACACCATGGCCACGCACGCCGCCACCCCCACGATCGCGGTGTCCAGGCCCGGGCCCGGTGCGGACAAATACGTACCACCTCCCCGCGATGGCTTCGCCCAGCCACAGGTGCTGCACATCCCGGTGGCCCGCCACCAGCGACCAAAACCTATACTCGCCCGTTCTATCGGCCTTGTGCTCGGGTCGGCGGCTTATTCCGTCGTCCGTAGGAGGGACAGTCACTGCGCCCGCCAGAAGACCTAGATCTGGACGTGTGGTAGGTCAGCGGGCGGCGTCCCCCCGGCAACAACCCCGGCCCATCGGCCGGCGTTAGTTGGATCTGGAGGGGATGGGGGTGCGTGTCACCGCGGGGTTGCTCATGCTGCTGGTCGGGGTCATCACCGCCTGTGGATCCCTCGCGTCCGCTCCGCCGGCGCGTCAGGCACCTCAGGTGGTGTCGGCCCGCTTTGGGTCCGGCCCCGAAGGGCCCCCGATGACGCCAACGTCCGTGGCCAAGGGGACTCCTATTGCCGTGACCTCGGTGACCGCCGATATCGGCTTCGTGCTTGAGCGGGCGTCCAACGAGTCCGGGGTGGGCGGAGCCCTTCTCCGGACCGTGGACGGTGGAGCCAACTGGGCCACCCTGCCACTGCCCCCGCGACTTGTGTATCAAGGGCTTTACGCGCACTCTGCCGACAACGTGGTGGTGTGGGCCGAGACCCCGGGCTGCGTTGACGTGGGCCACACCTGCACCGCGGAAGTGCTGTCGAGTAGCGACGGCGGCCTCCACTTCACGGTGACCGAGAAGGCCAACGGCCTCGCTTGGACCGCTGCACGCGCTTACGCGCCAGCGGGTCTCTGGCTGGCGGCCAGTTCCGCAAACTGCTTTGGGAGCTGCCACCCCGTGTCTGCCCTGTACACGTCCACGACCGCCGGCGCGAGCTGGGCCAAGGCGGCATCCGGTGCGAACGTCCCCGCGTTCGTCGCCGTGTGGACCAAGGACGGCACGTCCGG